>CAWULT010000029.1:0-42757 GCA_963923455.1 uncultured bacterium | reverse complement strand
GGCCAGCCGTTCTCGCGGCTGCTGCTGCCGGCGGGGCTCGGCCAGGGCGTCGAGCCCGTGCAGACCTATCCGCGGGGGGGCCAGCGCTACACGTTCACGATCTCGCTCGACGCCCGGGTGGAGAAGACGTTCGCGGCGGGCGGCCGCCGGGTGGGCGTGTTCCTCGAGGGCTTCAACCTGCTCGACACGCGGAACGAGGTCGAGGAGGACGTGGTGACCGGCCCCGGGTTCCGCACGAGCACGCTCGTCCAGCCGGCGCGGGCGTTCCGCGTGGGCGCGCGCATCACCTACTGACCATGCCCAGCCTCTACGACATCTCCGTCACGACCATCGATGGCACGCCGCAGACGATGGCGGCGTACCGCGGCACGACGCTGCTCGTCGTCAACGTCGCGAGCCGCTGCGGCTTCACGCCGCAGTACGCGGGACTCGAGGCGCTCTACCGCAAATACAAGGACCGCGGCTTCGCGGTGCTCGGGTTTCCGTGCAACCAGTTCGGTGCGCAGGAGCCGGGCAGCGAGGCCGAGATCGCGTCGTTCTGCAGCACCACCTACGACGTGACGTTTCCGATGTTCGCCAAGGTGGACGTCAACGGCGCGGGCACGCACCCGCTCTTCGCGCTGCTGAAGTCGGCGCGCCCCGGGGCCCTCGGGACGGAGGCGATCAAGTGGAACTTCACGAAGTTCCTGGTCAGTGCGACGGGCGAGGTGGTCAAGCGGTACGCTCCGCAGACGTCGCCCGAGGACATCGACGCGGACGTGGCGGCGCAACTCGGCGCCTCCCGATGACCGGGCGCCCGCGAGGCATCGATCGGCGGTCGTTCCTCGGGGCTGGAGCCCGTGCGGCGGCCGGGGTGTTGTTGTCGCCGCTGGTCGTCGCGGCCGCGCCGAAGCTGCGGGTCACCGGCGTGGAACTCCTGCCGGTGCGCGCCACCGCGCGGACGGTGTGGCTGCTGGTGCGCCTGCGGACCGATGCCGGCCTCACCGGCCTGGGCGAGGCGTCGGACGCGTTCGGCTTCGCCAACACGACGAAGCAGGACGCCGCGCGGATGGAGCAGGAGCTGCGCGCGTTCTTCCGTCTGATCGAGGGCAAGTCGCCGCTCGAGATCGGGGCCTACCGCCAGGCGGGCATGGGGCTCGCGGCCAGGGGCGGCCTCGTCTCGGCCACGGCGTTCAGCGCCATCGAGCAGGCGCTGTGGGATCTCTCGGGCAAGGCCCTCGACGTGCCGGTGGCGACGCTGTTCGGCGGCGCGATCCGGACGACGCTGCCCGTCTACGCGAACGTCAACCGCGCGACGAACCCTCGGACGCCCGCGGGCTTTGCCGCCTCGGCGCGCGCCGCCGTTCGCGAGGGGTTCCGTGCGGTGAAGGCCGCGCCGTGGGACGGCTTCCCGCCCGCCGGTTCACCGGCCTCGGTGATCGAGTCGGCCGTCGAAGGCGGCATCGCCGCGACGGTGGCCATTCGCGAGGCCGTCGGCCCCGACGTCGAGGTGATGGTCGACTGTCACAGCTTCTTCGACGTGGCGCTGGCCGAGCGTGTGGCGAAGCGCCTCGAGCCGGCGAAGCTCGCCTGGTACGAGGAGCCGGTGGCGCCCGAGCGCATCGACGAGACGCGCGAGATCAGGCGCCGCATCACGCAGCCGATGGCGGGTGGGGAAGTGCTGTTCGGGGTGCCGGGCTTCGCCGAACTGAGCCGCAAGGGCACGGTGGACGTGATCATGCCGGACGTGAAGCACTGTGGTGGCCTGCTGGAGCTGACGCGCATCGCGGCCGCGGCCCAGCGCGACGGCGTGGCCGTGGCGCCGCACAACCCGAGCGGCCCGGTCTCGACGGCGGCGAGTGTCCAGGTGTGCGCCGTCATCGACAACTTCCGGCTGATCGAGCTGCAGTGGGGTGAGGTGCCCTGGCGCGGCGAAGTGGTGTCGCCGCCCGAGCGGTTCGACACGGGCACGATCGAGGTACCCACCCGGCCAGGGCTCGGCGTCGAGTTGAACGACGCCGTGGTGCGCGCGCACCTGATGTAGGGTCGGCGCGGCGCCCGCGCGACGGCCGACGTCCGTGAGGTGGATCATGCAGAGGTTCCTGCTGTTCTGTGGGGTCGCGTCGCCCCTCCTCTATGCCTTCGCGGACGCGTGGACGGGCCTTCGGTGGGAGGCGTATTCGTTTCGCGATCAGACGATCAGTGAACTTGGCGCGATTGGCGCTCCCTCCCGTCCGCTGTTCGCGGCGCTGCTCGTGGTGGTCTACGCGCTCTTGTTGGCGTTCGGCCTGGGCGTCCGGCGATCGGCCGGCCGCCGGCCCCGCGTGCGGTCGGTCGGCACGCTCGTCATCGTGCTCGCCGTTCTCGCGCTCACGGCCGGTCAGGCCGCGGCGATGCGCCCGCGTGGCACGCCTCAGGGGCTGGCCGGAGCGATGCATCTCGGAGAGGGGGCCGTGGCCATGCTCCTGCTCTTGCTGGCGATGGGCCTGGCGTCGACGGCGTTCGGCGCACGCTTCCGGCGCTACACATGGGCGACCATTGCGCTGGTGCTGGCGCTCGGGGGCTGGACCGCCCGGGCCGCGGGCATCGTCGAGGCCGGAGGGCCCACGCCGTGGCTCGGGGTGCAGGAACGCGTGTGGTGGTACGGCTATCAGCTGTGGTTCGCGGTGCTTGCCCTCACCGTGCTGAGGCAGTCCGCAGCCGACCCCTCGCCCCGCTCGTCTGCGTAGTGCCCTGCGTCGCGCCCGCGCGCTGGCGCGTCAACTCCAGAGGCCGGTGACGGCCACGACCCGCCCGCTCGCCCCGAACGTGAACACGTTGGTGCCGCGCCCGCGAGGCTGTCCGTCCACGGTGGCGGCCGTCCAGTCGGCCAGCACGGTGCCCTGGCAGTGACGCACGTCGCCGTCGCGCGCGATGCGGATGCCCGGCATGAACCTGTGCACGGCCGCCAGGTGCGGACGCAGGTCGTCCAGGCCGTCGATCAGGCTGAAGCGGTCCCGGAACGCGATTGCGGGATCGGCGAGCCGGTTCAGCGCGGCGTCGCGCGAGGCGTCGTCGGGGTTCGACCAGGCGGCGAACCACTCGTCCACCGTGCGCGCCGCGTCGGCGAAACGATCGTTGGCAACCAGGTTGCCGAACACCGACAGCTGATACCGCCAGCCCTGCTCGAACAGGTCGCGCGCGCCCCGCTCTGCGAAGGTGTGCGTCAGGTGCAGGCGCGTGCCGCCGTCGTGCGCCTCCAGGCGGATGGTCACGAGTGAACCCTCCGGCGGGATCGGCGCGCCGCTCGAGAAGCCATACGTGAAGACGATCCGCTCGGGCGGGGCGACGTCGACCACCGTGCCCGTGACCTCGCTCGTGCCCTGCCGGATGGAGACGGCCCCGCCCGGCCGCGCGTCGATCGCCGACCCGGCGCCCCACCAGGCCGCCCATCGGCCGCTGTCGGTGAAGTACGCGAAGACGACCTCGCGCGGGGCCTGGATCTGGACGGTGCGCTCGAGTCGATGCGGCAAGTCGGGTCGGCTCATGATGGCTGGGGCTCCCTGGCGCCGCGCTGCGGCCTCGGTCCGCGGCGCGTCATGTCGAATTCCGCGCGCACCTTCAGGTGCCACAGCGCGTCGGCCCACATTGCTTCGAGCAGGTGGCCCACGGGCCCCAGCGCGTCCCGGTTCACGCGGTAGAACCGCTGGCGGCCCTCGGTCCGGGCGCTGACCAGCCCGGCCTTGGCCAGTACCCGCAACTGCAGCGACACCGCGCCGAAGGTGACGTCCGGCATCGCCTCGTTGATGGCGCCGGCCGCGCGTTCCCCCTCCCACAGCAGGCGCAGGATTTCGCGCCGGCGGGGCGAGGCCACGGCGGCCAGGACGGCCGGTTCCACGCTCATGCGGTCGTGACTTTAGTCCAAACTAAAATGTTTCGTCAAGCCGGCACGAGTCAATTGCCCGATCAGGGTAGGTAGCAGACGCACGGATCGTGTTGACCCCGCATCGCGGCGCAACGTACAACGACTAGCTGAGTGACCACGACAACCACGGCCCTGAAGACCTACCAGATGTACATCGACGGCCGCTGGACCGACGCGGCCGGCGGTCAGACCTTCGAGAGCGACGATCCCTTCCGCGGCGAGCCCTGGGCGCTGATTCCCAGGGGCACCTCCGCGGACGTCGACCGGGCGGTGCAGGCCGCCCACCGGGCCCTCCGCACCGGTGAGTGGCCCAAGCTGACGGCGTCCAGGCGCGGCGCGCTGCTGCGCCGGCTCGCCGACCTCATCACCGAGCACTCCCAGGCGCTGGCCGAGGTCGAGGTCCGCGACAACGGCAAGCTGATCGCCGAGATGGCCGGCCAGACCGCCTACATGGCGCAGTGGTACCACTACTACGGCGGCCTGGCGGACAAGGTCGAGGGCGCGGTCATCCCCACCGACAAGCCCGACACGTTCAACTACACGAAGTACGAGCCGGTTGGCGTGGTGGCGGCCATCGTGCCGTGGAACTCCCCGTTGATGCTGCTGACGTGGAAGATGGCCCCCGCGCTGGCGGCCGGCAACACCATCGTCATCAAGCCGTCGGAGTTCACCTCGGCCTCGGCGCTGGAATTCATGAAGCTCGTGGAGGCCGCCGGCTTCCCGCCCGGGGTCGTCAACGTCGTGACCGGCTTCGGGGCCGACGTGGGCTCACCGCTCGTCGAACACCCGCTCGTCGCCAAGGTGGCCTTCACCGGATCCGACCTGACCGGGCAGCGCGTCTACGAGGCGGCGGCGCGCGGCATGAAGAAGGTGTCGATGGAGCTCGGCGGCAAGTCGCCGAACATCGTCTTCGACGACGCCGAACTCGACAACGCGGTCAAGGGCGTCGTCTCGGGCATCTTCGCCGCGACGGGGCAGACCTGCATCGCGGGCTCGCGCCTGCTCGTCCAGCGCAGCATCCACGACCAGTTCCTCGAGAAGCTCCTGGCGTTCGCGAAGACGGCGCGGATGGGCAACCCGATGAGCCGCGACACGCAGATCGGCCCCGTCACCAACATTCCCCAGCTCCAGAAGATCCTGCAGTACATCGACATCGCCAAGGGCGAGGGCGCGCAGCCGGTCCTCGGCGGCGCCCGCGCGTCGCGGCCCGAGTGCGGCAAGGGCTGGTTCGTCGAGCCGACCATCTTCGCCGGCGTCGACAACCGGATGCGGATCGCGCAGGAGGAAGTGTTCGGCCCCGTCCTCGCCGTCATCCCGTTCGAGGACGAGGACGAGGCCGTCGCGATCGGCAACGACGTCGTCTACGGCCTGGCCGCCGGCGTCTGGACGCAGAACATGCGGCGCGCGCTGACGATGGCCGACCGTCTCCAGGCCGGCACCGTCTGGGTCAACACCTACCGGGCCGTCAGCTACCTGTCGCCGTTCGGCGGCTACAAGCGCTCCGGCGTCGGGCGCGAGAGCGGCCAGGAGATGATCAAGGAATATCTGCAGGTGAAGAGCGTGTGGATTTCGACCGCCACGGACGTGCCGAATCCCTTCATCCAGCGCTGAGGCTGGCGGCAGGCACGGGGCAGGCAGGGGGAGTATGAGCGGAGAGGTTCTCGGGTTCGTGGGGGTGGGCCGCATGGGCGGTCCGATGGCGTCGCGGCTGCTCGACGCGGGCTACTCGCTGGTGATCTTCGACACGAACGCGGAGGTCGTGAAGCCGCTCGTCGCGCGCGGCGCGCGGCTGGTCGACTCGCCGCGGGACGTGGCGTCGCAGGCCGAAGTCGTGTTCACGAGCCTGCCGATGCCGAGCGTCGTGCAGGCGGTCGCGCTCGGTGAGAACGGGATCGTCCACGGCTCGAAGGTGAAGGTGCTCGTCGATCTGTCGACGACCGGCCCCACCGTGGCGAACGTGGTCGCCAAGGGGCTCGCCGCCAAGGGCATCCAGTGGGTCGACTCGCCGGTCAGCGGCGGCATCGCCGGCGCCACGAAGGGGACGCTCGCGGTGATGGTGTCGTGCCCGAAGGCCACCTTCGAGCGCATCGAGCCCATGCTCAAGAACTTCGGCAAGCTGTTCCACGTCGGTGAGAAGCCAGGCCTGGCGCAGATCGCCAAGCTCGCCAACAACCTGCTCGCCGCGGCCGCCATCGTGCTGTCCTCGGAGGCGGTCGTGATGGGCGTCAAGGCCGGGATCGACGCGAAGGTGCTCATCGACATCATCAACGCCGGCAGCGGCCGCAACAGCGCCACGCAGGACAAGTTCCCGAAGGCCATCCTGCCGCGGACGTTCGACTTCGGCTTCGCCACCGGCCTCTCCTACAAGGACGTGCGCCTGTGCCTGGAGGAATCGGAGGCCCTCGGCGTGCCGATGGTCGCTGGCGCGGCCGTGCGGCAGATGCTGGCCATCACCAACGCCAAGTTCGGGCCCGAGTCCGACTTCACGTCGATTGCCAAGGTCGTCGAGGAGTGGGCGGGCGTCGAGATCAAGGGCTAGGACTTCATTCACCGCTTCATTCACCCGCCGTCAGGAGAGAGACAGGTCATCATGGACAAGGCTACGTTCGACAAGGGTCGTGAGATTCGCAGCTCGGTGCTCGGCAAGGAGTTCGTGGACGCGGCGTTCAAGGCGGCCGACGACTTCAGCATGCCGATGCAGGAGCTCGTCACGGAGTACTGCTGGGGCGCGGTGTGGGGCCGTGAGGGCCTCGACAAGAAGCAGCGCAGCATGCTGAACCTCGCGATGATCAGCTGCCTCAACCGTCCGCACGAACTCCGGTTGCACATCGCCGGCGCGCTCAAGAACGGCGTGACGCGCGACGAGATCCGCGAGATCTTCATGCAGGTCGCGATCTACGCCGGCGTGCCGGCCGGTGTCGACTCGTTCCGGGCCGCGAAGGAAGTGTTCGCGCAGCTCGACCAGCAGAAGTAGCCGGGAACCGTCATCTTCGACTACGACGACACCACGCCCAAGAACTACAGTCACACCACCTCGCCGGTGGCGTCGGGGATGTTCGCCCATGCGAGCGTCAACCGCGTCACCGGCGCGGATTTCCTGCACGCGTTCATCCTGGGCTTCGAGGCCGGGTCGCGCGTGGCCAACTGCGTCTATCCGGCCCACTACGACGCCGGCTGGCGCCGGCGCACGGGGCTCGTGCGCCAGCTGGCCCCGTCAGCGGTGTGGACGCTCGGCCCCGATCGCTCGCTCGATCCGCCGATCGGGTACCAGCCACATCAGCGCGACCAGCACGAAGCACGCGCTGGCCAGCGCGGCATTCACGAGCGCCACCGGGATCGCGACCAGATAGATCACCGGCGACGCCTTCCCCTTCAGATCCGTGCCGATGGCGGTGGCGAGCAACGACTGCCGCCCGTTGGCCAGGATGATCGCGTGCTGCAGCAGGAAGTAGGCGAGGGCCGCCATCAGCAGCACGACGCCGTAGGCCGCCGTCGGCACCGGTGCGAAGTGGTTCTCGCCCATCCAGGCCGTGGCGAAGGGGAACAGCGACAGCCAGAACAGCAGGTGCATGTTGGCCCAGAGCACGGCGCCGCTCACGCGCTGCGTCGCGTGCAGCATGTGATGGTGGTTGTTCCAGTAGATGCCGACGTACAGGAAGCTCAGGACGTAGCTCAGGAACACGGGGACGAGCGGTTGCAGGGCCTCGAGCGTGGGCTCGTGCGGCACCTGCAGTTCGAGCACCATGATCGTGATGATGATGGCCAACACCCCGTCGCTGAACGCTTCCAGTCGCCCTTTGCCCATGGGCCGAGTGTATCCTTCCTCGAGCGCATGGACGGCTTCGACTCCTCCGACCCCTTCGACGACGGGTTCCTCGTGGTCTGCCCGTACTGCGGCGAGAGCGTGGTGATCTACGTCGAGCCCGACGTGCGCGGCACGTTCGTCCAGGACTGCGAGGTCTGCTGCAATCCCTGGCGGCTGCGCGTGTACCGGAACGGGCACGAACGCGCGGTCGACGTCGCTCGCGCCGACGGATCCGAGTAGCCGACTCCGGCGCGGCCAGTGGACGCCCGTGTCGCGACCGCGGCAGGCATGCCCAGTCGGCATGTCCGAACTGCGCCTGCCAGGTTCGAGCTAGTTGACCCCCCCTGTCGGGTCAGCGTATAAGAAGGCACCCAAGCTCCAGCAAATTTTCGTCAAAACGTCTTGAGTCATCACAGGCCTTGTTGTGCCCGGGGAGCGTGGGAGACCGTAACCGAACCTTGCCGTCGGAGGGGACTGCCCATGCGAACCAAGCTGTTCGCGGCGCTGACCGTGGTGAGTGCTCTGCTCATCCCGCGCGCCGTTCTCGCGCAACAGATCACCGGAGTCGTCCGGGACACGTCGGGAGCGGTGCTGCCTGGCGTCACAGTCGAAGCCGCCAGCCCGGAGCTGATCGAGAAGGTGCGCACGGCCGTCACCGACGGCAGCGGGCAGTACCGGCTGATCGACCTGCGTCCCGGCACCTACAGCGTCACCTTCAGCCTGCCGGGCTTCAGTACGTTCAAGCGTGACGGGCTGGTGCTGACGTCCGAGTTCGTCGCCACGGTCAACGCGGACATGAAGATCGGTTCGCTCGAGGAGACCATCACCGTCACCGGCGAGAGCCCGGTGGTCGACGTCCAGAGCGCGAAGCGTCAGTACACCCTCGACAGCGAGATGGTGCAGGCGCTGCCCACGGCCAAGGGCTACGCGGGCCTGATGGTGCTGATACCCTCGATGGTCCAGAGCGGCGGCGGCGTGCCCAACGTGCAGCTCAGCCCGGGCATGGTCGTCTTCGGCGGCCGCGGCGGCCGCGGCAACGAGGGCCGCGCCCAGGTGGACGGCCTCAACACGGGCGCGTCGCTGAACGGCGGCGGCGTGTCGGGCTACCGGCAGGACATCGAGAACGCGCAGGAAGTGGCGTTCACGACGGCGGGCGGCCTCGGCGAGACGGAGGTGGGCGGCCCGACGATCAACATCGTGCCCCGCACCGGTGGCAACAGCTTCAGGTCACACTTCTTCTTCTCGGGCTTCAAGGGCGGGATGCAGTCGGACAACTTCACGTCCGAACTGCAGACGGCCGGCCTGCGCACGCCGGCCCGCACCAACTACATGTACGACACGAGCTACTCGCTCGGCGGCCCGATCAAGAAGGACCGGCTCTGGTTCTACGTCCTCGGCTACTACCGCGGCAGCGAGAGCACGATTCCCGGCATGTTCTACAACCGGAACGGGCTCAACACGAACCCCAACGCAGCGTCGCTGTGGGGCTACGTCGCCGATACGAGCCGGCCGGCCCTTTCCGGCGGCCGCGGCCCGCTCCAGCCGGCGCTGCGCCTCACGATGCAGTTGACGCAGCGTGACAAGCTGAACCTCTACTGGGACGAGCAGGGCAGCAACAACGCGCTCGGCGCCGGCTCGGCGACCAACGCGCCCGAGACCGGCGGCCGCAACCACGGCTGGCAGCGCGTACAGCAGGTCAAGTGGACGTCGACCGCCACCAACAAGCTGCTGCTCGAAGCGGGCCTCGGCACCTACCTCTCCAACTGGAACACGCGAGAGCGGTTCGCGGAGGACAGCGTGCTGTCGGTGGCCGACCGCCGCAACGTGATTCCCGTGCAGGAGCAGTGCGCGGCCACCGTGGCGCGCGACGCCTTCGGCCGTGGCGGTTCGTGCGCGGAGAACGGTGGCATCGCCAACCTGAACTACCGCAACCAGACGACGTGGAACGCGGACTGGATCGGCGCGCACACGTGGAACGCGGCGGCCTCGTACGTGACCGGCGCCAACTCGATGAAGATCGGGTACCAGGGCGCCTACCACGCCGACAACCGGGCGCCCGAGGGGACGACGAACGACATCACCTACCGCTTCAACAACGGCATCCCGAATCAGCTGACGCAGCGCCTCGAGCCGTACCGGACCTACTCGCGCGTGCGCTATCACGCGCTCTACGTCCAGGATCAGCTCACGCGCGGCCGGCTGACGATGACCGGCGCCCTGCGCTACGACCACTCGTGGAGCTACTACCCGGAGCAGTCGATCGGCGGCGAGGGCGTGCGCTTCCTGCCGACGAAGTACACGTGGGGCGAGTCGAAGGGCGTGCTCGGCTACAACGACATCACGCCGAGGGCCGGCATCGCGTACGACGTCTTCGGCAACGGCAAGACGGCGCTGAAGCTCAACACCGGCAAGTACCTCGAGGCCGCCGTGAACGGCAACGGCAACTACTCTGCGCTGCTGCCGACCTCGCGCATCGACATGACGCAGTCGCGCACGTGGACCGACGCCAACGGCAACTACCGGCCCGACTGCGACCTGTTGAACGGCGGCACGCAGGACCTGCGGACGGCTGGCGGTGACTTCTGCGGCCCATGGGCGAACCCGAACTTCGGGAAGGCCGTCGACGCGGCCGGCAACCCCATCTACGCGCTGGGGTACGCGGAGAAGATCCTGAAGGGCTGGAGCGTGCGGCCGTCCGACTGGCAGATCGGCGTGACCCTGCAGCAGCAGATCCTGCCGCGGGTGTCGGTGGAGGTGGGATACACGCGCCGGTGGCTGCAGAACTTCACCGTCACCGACAACCAGGCGCTGTCGCCGTCCGACTTCGACACCTTCAGCATCACGGCGCCATCCGACGCGCGGCTGCCCGGCGGCGGCGGCTACACCGTCTCGGGCCTCTACAACGTGAAGCCCGAGAAGTTCTCGGTGGCGCCCAACCAGCTGCGAACCTACGCGCCGGACTTCGGCACGATCTCGCAGGTGTACAACGGCATCGACATCAACGTGCAGGCGCGCCTCGCCCAGGGCCTGCAGGTGCAAGCCGGTTCGAGCACCGGTCAGCGCGTGACCGACTACTGCGACGTCCGGAGCAAGCTGCCCGAGCAGGCCGGCGGCTTCTCCACCGGCAGCGAGGTATGGGCCTACAGCCCGGTCAACCCGTACTGCGACTTCCGTCCCGGCAACACGACCCGGTTCACCAGCGCGGCCAGCTACACGATTCCGAAGGCCGACGTGCAGGTGGCGATGGCGCTCCAGAGCTCGCCAGCCGAGCCGCTGCAGGCCAACTGGGTGGTGCCGACCGCCGTGGTGGCGCAGACGCTGGGCCGTCCGCTCTCGGGCAATGCGCCGAACGTGACGATCAACCTGCTCGCGCCGAACGACAAGCGCGGCCCCCGCGTGAACCAGCTCGACCTGCGGTTTGGCAAGGTGCTGCGCTTCGGCGCGCGCCGTGCGACGGTGTCGGTCGACATGTTCAACGCGCTCAACGCCGACACGGTCCTGACCTACAACCAGAACTTCGTGCCGGGCGGCCAGTGGCTCGTGCCCAACACGGTGCTGACGGCCCGCACGACGAAGATCACGCTGCAGATGGACTTCTAGGCCGCGCGCGGCGCTGCCGGTGAACGCACGAAGGGCCCGTGGAGAGGATCCACGGGCCCTTCGTGCGTGACGTCCGAGGTGTCGGCCCGCGGCCGCGGCGCGGACGTGGGCTGGGTGCCGTTCCGGCTATACGGCGGGCCGGGTCAGCAGCACATGCACCGGCTGGGGCCGTGCCCCTCCGTGAGCACGCGCCCGCTGTCGTCTGCGATCGTCACGCGCATCAGGCGCCCGTCCTGCAGGCGCAGCGTCAGGTCTGCGCCGACGAGGTCGCGCGCGTCCGGGCTCTCGGCGAGGTTCACGGAGCCCTCCAACTTGAACACCCCCGGCACTGGCAGCCCGTTCGGGGCGAAGCCCTGGTAGCGCGCCACCTGGTACCGCACCGGGCGCGGATCGCCGCGGCCTTCCAGCTGACCGGCTCCGGACACTTCCTCCATCAGCTTCAGCATGCTCCTCGTAGCGTACACCACGCTGGGTCACACCCCCGTCATCGCGCGGGGCAGGCGCGCCCGCCGGCCCGACGGCCCGACGGCCGGCGCTAGAGCAGCGTCACTTCCTTGGTGGACGAGGACACCACGTAGCAGCGCTCGATGTTCGAATCGCCATCGGCGGGCGTCAGGAAGAAGCCCGGGCGGCCGGGTTGGTAGCCCTGCGTGGCTCCCACCAGCACCTCGTTGTCGTTGAACACCACCCGGATCTTGCGGCCCGAGACGGGCTTGCCGGGGTTGAAGTCCTGGCTGGGCTGGTAGTCCTTGCGGCCGACGAAGTCCTTCACGAAGAACACGGCCTTCAGGTCCTTCACCGCGACGGGCTGCGGCCTGGTGCCGATCGGGGCGTCGGTCGGTGCGATGTGGAACACCGCCTTCGCGGGCACGAAGTCCGTGGTGGAACCCTTGAGCAGGCGGCCATCCGCGTAGCGTGCGACGACTTTGTTGATCACGTTGAGGTCCTTCGCCTGGTAGCGGGTCCCGCCCGGCTACCTGACGGCATCTGTATCGGCAGAACCCTGGAGGGGCACCAGACCGCACCCGCCTTGCAGGGGCCGCACGGGCGCACTAAGATGCGCCTGCGCCGCCACTTAGGCGCATCTTTGCGTTCCGGGGGAGACGAGCCATGGGGCGAGGGGACGGATGGGGCCTGCCCAGGACGGCCGGCGTTCCGGCTGGCGCGTCGGACCGTGCGGCCGACGCCGATGCGCTCGAGCAGGTGACCTTCACGAAGGGCAAATGACACGCACACGCACCACGCTCGCAGCGTTCGCGGGGTCGGCCGCGCTGGCCGCTGGCCTGATCGTGCCGCCGCTCGCGGCCCAGCAGGCGCAGCCGGCGCGTCCGCTCCCGCCGGTCACGGCCGACGACCTGCTCAAGGGGCTGGCCAATCCGTCACGATGGCTGCAGTACTCCGGCGACTACACGGGACGCCGGCACAGCCCGCTCAAGCAGATCACCCCCGACAACGTCCATCGCCTCGCGGCGCAGTGGACGTTCCAGGCCGAGGGCATGGTGATCGGGCGCGGGTTCGAGTCGACGCCCCTGGTGCTCGACGGCGTGCTCTACATCACCGGCAACAACAACCTCGCGTGGGCCATCGATGCGCGCACGGGGCGGCAGTTGTGGCGCTACCGCCGCGCGCTGCCGCCCGGCCTGACCTACGGCGCGGGCAACCCGTCGAACCGGGGCTTCGCGGCGCTCGGCGACCGGCTCTTCATGGGCACGCTCGACGCGCACCTGCTCGCCTTCGACCGTACGACCGGCGCGGTGCAGTGGGACGTGACACTGGCGGACTACCGACAGGGGTTCGCCGCGATCGCCGCGCCCCTCGTCGTCAAGGACATGGTGATCACCGGCATCTCGGGCGGCGACTACCCGACGCGCGGGTTCATCGACGCCTACCGGGCCGGCACGGGCGAGCGTCTGTGGCGCTTCTTCACGATCCCCGGCAAGGGGGAGCCGGGCAGCGAGACGTGGTCCAACCCCGACCACCTGCCTCGCGGCGGCGGCGCCACCTGGGTGACGGGTGCCTACGATCCCGAGCTGAATCTGATCTACTGGGGCACCGGCAACCCGAGCCCCGACTACTTCGGCGACGACCGGACGGGCACCAACCTCTATACCGCGTCGATCGTGGCGCTCGACGCCGATACCGGCCGCCTGAAGTGGCACTACCAGTTCACGCCGCACGACACTCACGACTGGGATTCGAACCACGTACCGGTGCTGGCGGAGCTGATGATCAAGGGGCAGGTGCGGAAGGTCGTGATGGTGGCCAACCGCAACGGCTTCTTCTACACGCTCGACCGCACCACCGGTGAGCTGCTGGTCGGCCGTCCGTACACGGGCACGCAGTGGGCCCGGGAGATCGGCCCCGACGGCCGGCCCAAGGTGCTGAGCCTCGGCGTCATCCCGCCGGGCGGCTCCGAGGCCACCACGCCGTGCGTGCCGGACTTCCGCGGCGGCACGAACTTCAACCCGCCGTCGTACGACCCCGTGCTGCAGCGTTTCTACGTGATGGCGCGCGAGACGTGCGCGTACTACACGCCGACGCGCCAGGCGGACGAGCCGGGGCAGTCCTCGATGGGCGGCGGCATGCGCAAGCTGCCCGAGCCCGACTGGAGCGCGCTCCGCGCGCTCGATCCGCGGACGGGCGACCTGCGGTGGGAGTACCGCTTCCCGACGGCGAACCTGTCGGGCGTGATGTCGACGGCGTCGGGCCTGGTGTTCGCCGGCGACAACGAAGGGCACTTCAATGCGTTCGACGGCCGCACCGGCAAGCGGGTCTGGTCCTACCGGATGGGATCGCCCGTGTGGGGCGCGGCCGCCATCACCTACATGCTCGACGGCCGGCAGTACGTGCTGAACCCGTCGGGGAACACGCTGGTCGCCTTTGCGTTGCCGGAGGGCAAGTGATGCGGGTCGTCTGTGTGCTGAGTTTCGTCGTGATGCTCGGGGGCGTGGCCCTGCGGGCGCAACAGGGGGCTCCGGCCGCGCCGGCGCCGGTGTTGACACCGGCGAACGAGCGGTACTCGCCTACGCTGCCCCAGCTGCCGCAGGTCTACCAGACGGCCATGCAGCGCATTCGCGTGTCGGCCGTCGTGACGGGGCTGGTCAACCCGTGGAGCCTGGCGTTCCTGCCGAACGGCGACATGCTGATCACCGAGCGGCCCGGCCGGCTGCGGATGGTCCGCAACGGCGTGCTCGACCCGCAGCCGATCAGCGGCGTGCCGGCCGTGAAGGCCGCGGCGCTCGCCGGCCTGCTCGAGGTGGCGCTGCACCCGAAGTTCGCCGAGAATCACTACGTCTACCTGGCCTATTCGAAGGCCGGAGAGAAGAACCTGTCGACGACCGCGCTCGCGCGCGGCCGGCTCGAGGGGATGGCGCTGGTCGACGTGAAGGACATCTTCGTCGCCAACACGTGGAGCGTCTCGAACACGAACTTCGGCGGGCGCATCGCGTTCGATCGCGCCGGCTTCCTGTACCTCACGGTGGGCGAGCGGCAGGAGCCCCACCACGCGCAGGACACCAACGATCACGGCGGCAAGGTGCTGCGCCTGCGCGACGACGGCACCGCGCCGCCCGACAATCCCTTCGCCGGCAGGGCCGGCTACCGGCCGGAAATCTACTCGCTGGGCCACCGCAGCCCGCAGGGCCTGGCCATCCATCCCGAGACGGGGGCCATCTGGGAGCACGAGCACGGCCCGCTCGGCGGCGACGAGTTGAACATCGTGCTGCCCGGCCGCAACTACGGGTGGCCGCTCGTCACCTACGGCACCGACTACGACGGCACCAAGATCGCGGACGCGGCGACGCGCCCCGATCTCGAGTCGCCCTTCATGTACTGGGTGCCCTCGATTGCCCCGTCCGGCATCGCCATCTACACCGGTGACCGTTTTCCCGCCTGGAAGGGCAACGTCTTCGTCGGCGCGATGTTCCAGGGCCGGTCGCGCGGCACCGGACACATCCAGCGCATCACGTTCAACAACGGCCGACCCATCCAGCGCGAGCCGATCCTGACCGATCTGCACCAGCGCATCCGCGACGTGCGACAGGGACCCGACGGGCTGCTGTACGTGCTGACCGACGAGCAGGCGGGGGCGCTGCTCAAGATCGAGCCCGTCCAATGAGGCGGCGGCTCAGATGCGTTGCGGCAGCCGCGGTTGCGTCGTGGCTGCTGACGGGGACGCCGGCGTCGGCGCAGCTCGCCGAGCCCAACGCGGCCGGCGTGGCGATGGGTCACCTGCATTACCGGGTGAAGGACGTCGCGGCCAACGCCGCCTTCTGGGTGGCGCTGGGTGGCCGCGCAGCGGCGGCCGGAGGCGAGACGCGCGTGGTGCTGCCGGGGGTCGTCGTCGTGCTGACGGCCGGTGAGTCGTCCGGCGGCACCGAGGGGTCGGTGCTGAACCACGTGGCGTTCCGCGTGCCGTCGTTCGCGCAGGTCGAGGCCGCGGGTCTCAAGGTGACGCCGACGCCGGGATTCCCCGGCGTCGGGGCGACGTCGACGCCGGAAGGCGAGCGGATCGAGCTGTTCGAGGACGCCGCCACCAACCTCGGCTTCACGCCGGACGCCGGCCCGCTGTCGTCCGACGACGCCGCGCGGGTGGCGCGGCACGGGCGGCCGGTCCCGGTCCGCGTCCAGTTCCACCACATGCACCTGTACGTGCCGGCCGGGCAGGTCGAGCGCGCCAAGGCCTGGTACGCGCAGGTGTTCGGCGGCGTGCCCGGCAAGCGTTCGAACTACGACGCCGTGGACCTGCCCGGCGTCAACCTGAACTTCTCGTCCGTCGCCGATCGCGTGCGCCCGGGACAGCCCGTGCCGACGCCGGCCGCCACGCGTGGCCGCATGCTCGATCACGTGGGCTTCGAGGTGCGCAACCTCGAGGCGACGCGCCGGCGCCTCGAGTCGCTCGGCGTGCACTTCGATCAGCGCGAGGCCAGGGATCCGGCGACCGGCGCCGAGGTGGCCCGGTTCACGGACCCGTGGGGCGTGTCGATCGAGCTGACCGAAGGGTTCGCGGCCCGGTGAGCGCCGGGCTCGCAGGTCCCGCCGTGCTGGAATGAAGGAGCCCGACATGTGGAAGTCGATGGTGGCCGCGGCAGTCGCCGTATCGGTGACGATGGCGATCGCGGGTGCGCAGCGGCAGGAGGCGCAGCCCGGCGCGTCCGGCGCTGCGGCCCAGGGGCGGGGTGGAGCGGGGGCCGCGGCTCAGGGCCGCGGAGCGCAGGGCGCCGCGGGACAGACGGCCGCCCCGAGCGCCGACCCCTACCGCAACAACGCGGCGCCGGGCACGCTGACGTTTCCGCTCGCGGCGCCGGCCGGCAAGGACAGCAATGCGATGAGCGTCGCGCCGGAGGGCGCGGTCAACCAGGGCCCGTTCGATCCGGCCACGTGGAAGTACGGCCCCGCGTTCAACCCGCCTCCGGGCTCGAGGGTCTGGAATCCCGTGAAGCTGAAGTTGATGCAGGGCGGCAAGGTGACCGGCGGCACGCTGTTCAGCGCGACCGATGCGGCGACCTACTGCGCGATGGCCAACGCCGGCTACGACTTCATCTGGACGGAGATGCAGCACGACGCGCGCGACTGGGAGGCGGCCGCGCGGATGTGGCGGACGTGTCCAACCGCGAAGGCGGTGCCCGGCGTGCGCGTGGCCAGGGCCGACGAGCGGGAGATCCAGCACGCGGTCGACTCGGGCGCGCTCGTCGTCGTCGTGCCGACCGTCGACACGGTGGAGGAGGCCATCGAGGCGCGCAACTGGACCTACTTCCCGCCGCTCGGCCGGCGGAGCAACGGCGGCGGCCAGGCCTTCGACGGCGCCATGTGGGGCGGCGTGCCGGGAGGCTATCGCAACACGATCAACGACAACATCGTGCTGATCCTGATGATCGAGACGCTCGAGGGGTTGAAGAACGCGGAGGCGATCGCGAAAGTGCCCGGCGTCACGGCCCTGTTCGCCGCCAGCGGCGACCTGGGCAACTTCACCGGGTTCCGGCAGGGGACCCCCGACTACGAGCGCGCCATCAACATCGTGCACGACGCGACGCTCAAGGCCGGCATCAAGCTGTGCGGGCCGCTGGCCTGGCGCGACCGGCCCGACTTCACCTGCTTCCAGGCCGGGAGCGAGGTGGCGGCGATCGCGCGCGGCGCCGCGGCCGAACTCGGTCCGCTGGCCAACACGCAGGGGCAGCCCGAGGTGGGCCCCTTCGCGCCGAAGAAGTGACGGGCGGCGGTGCCGGGCGGGTATAGAATCCGGCCCGCACCCGATCCGAGGAGGAAGCCCCGTGAGAGTCCGCACCACGCTGTTCACCTGTGCCGTTGCCGCGACGGCGGTGCTCCTGACCGTGCCCTCGCTGATCGCCCAGCAGGGCGCCGGACGCGGCCGCACCGGAGGGGCGCCCCAGGCCCCTGCCGGTCCCGCGCCGCGGCTGTCCAATGGCAAGCCCGACCTGAGCGGGTTGTGGGCGAACCCGTATACGCCGAACATGGCGGCGCCCGGCCGCGTGCTCGACCCGAAGACCCGGCAGCCGCTGAAGTTCGCCCGCCAGGGCGAGAAGCTGGCCGATGCCGTGGACCCGGCGAGGACCTTCGACCTGCCGTTCACCGAGTGGGGCCTGAAGCACTGGAAGGGATACGACCCGGTCGGGAAGGGCGACTACGCCGGCAACTGCCTGCCGTTCGGGATGCCGCGCAACATCAACTCGCCGCACGGCGTGCAGATCATCCATCACCCGGACGCGCTGGCCTTCCTGTTCGAGCAGAACACCTGGCACCACTGGGTGTCGACCAGTGCGTCGTTCAAGTGGCCCTCCGACCTGCCGGAGACGTGGAACGGCGTGTCGACCGGGCGCTGGGAGGGTGACACGCTCGTCATCGAGACGCGCGGGTTCAACGGGTACACGAAGCTCGACACCAACGGCCACCCGCACAGCAAGGAGATGGTGCTCACCAACACGTTCACGCGGACGGACGCGCGGACGATGGAGCACACCATCATGGTGCACGATCCGAAGGCCTACACCCAGGACTGGATGAACGTCCGAACCTGGCGGATCAAGCCCGCGCCCGACGTACTGATGGAGTACTCGTGCGAGGAGAACAATCTGCACAACATCCTCGACGGCGCCATCAAGATCTGGCAGGCTCCAGAGGATCTCGACTGACCGCGCCGTCGGGCGGTGAAGGTATTCAGGAGGCGGACATGACAGCGAGGATCTGGTTCGCGGCGGCGGTCGCCGCGCTCGCCGCCCTGCCGGCGGCGGCGCACCACTCGATTTCGGCCGAGTTCGACACGAGCAAGCCGATCACGTTCACGGGTACCGTGCAGAAGGTGGAGTGGATGAACCCCCACATCTACACCCACATCGAGACCAAGGGCGCCGATGGCAAGCCGATCGTCTACAAGGTGGAGGGCGGTCCGCCCAACGCGCTCTACCGGCAGGGCTGGCGCAAGGACACCCTGAAGCCGGGTGACACCGTCACCGTCACCGGCATCCGCGCCAAGATCGCGACGTCGATGAACGTCGGCGTGGCCACCATCACGACGGCCGACGGCAAGAAGATCTTCGCGGGCGGCGCCACCGGGGCCCCTGCCGGGGCGCAGTAGCCGGAACTGGGTGCCGCGGACCCAGCGGTAGTCTCAGCGCCGGCGCGGCGCCGAAGTGGCGCCGGACGCTGGCGGCCGCCTGGTGTCCGCCGCCTTCGGGCCCTATTCCAGGAACCGCGTGCGCAGGTGGTCCGGCACCAGCGGGCAGGCCGTGGTCGTCCGCCCGAACAGACCGTATCGGGTGCGCGCCACGATCTCGTACACCGCATCGCGCAGCACGCGCGGCACGGCCCTGATGACCGCGGCCCCCAGGCGCCACCCGCCCCCCAGTCGCGCCAGGACGTGGACTACTGCATCGGAGCGGACCAGCAGCGTCCCCTCCGTCGTCAGCACGACGATGCTGTCGGGCAGGCTGGCGCGCGTGTCCGGCGGCAGCGTCGCCGCGGCGGTGCGGCCGCCGAGCGGCGCGAAGGCGAACACGCCCGCCCGATCGCGGGTTGCGGCGACCCGGACGGCCCAGTGGCACAGGCCGCACGTGCCGTCGTAGAAGAGCAGGTCGCGCATCCGCGTCACCCCACCGGTCTCAATCGGTCTGCCGATGCCCCGCCACGAGCACGTGAGCCCCGTTCCCGGACTACAGCACCCGCACGGGCGCGCCGTCGAGGAACGCCCGGATGTCGTCGACGGCCTCGCCGAAGTACGTCCGGTAGTTGGCGTCGCTGACATAGCCGACATGCGGCGTCGCCACGACGTTGGGCATCGACCGCAGGGGGTCGTCGGCCGGCACGGGCTCCACCTCGAACACGTCGAGGCCGGCACCGGCGATCCAGCCCTCCCGCAGGGCCCGCACCAGCGCGTCCCGGTCGACGATGGGCGCGCGCGAGGTGTTGATGAGGAACGCCGTCCGCTTCATCCGCCGCAGGGCGTCGGCGTCCAGCAGCCCGCGCGTGCGCCCGCTGAGGATCAAGTGGATCGACACGAAGTCGCTCGTCTCGATCAGTTCCTCCTTCGAGCCGGCGAGCCGCACCCCGGCCTCGGCCGCCCGCTCCGCCGTCAGGTTCTGGCTCCAGGCCATCACGTCCATGCCGAAGGCCAGCCCCACCCGGGCCACGCGCGTGCCGATCTTGCCCAGGCCCAGCAGCCCCAGGCGCCTGCCGTACAGGTCGACGCCGATGGTGCGCTGCCACGGACCCCGGTTCGCGAACGAGGTGTGCTCGGGGACGACGTGCTTGGCCAGCGCCAGGAGCAGCGCCCAGGTCAGCTCCGCCGGGGGCGCCGAGGCGCTGGCCGTGCCGCAGACGGTGATGCCTCGGGCCCTGGCCGCCGCGACGTCCACCGCGGCGTTCTTCATGCCGGTGGTCACGAGCAGCCGCAACGCGGGCAGCCGCGCCAGCAGCGACGCGGGGAAGGGGGTGCGCTCCCGCATGATCACGACGATCGCGCAGTCGCCAAGGGCCGCCACGAGGGCGTTCTCGGACTCGAATCGCTCGCGAAAGACGCGGACGTCCACCCGGTCCGCCACGGCGGACCAGTCCGCCATCGACAGGGCCACGCCCTGATAGTCGTCCAGCACTGCACACGTCACTCTGGTCATGGCGTCCAGCCCCATCCCCCGTCTGTCGTATTCCCTCGTGCTTCCGTCTGACGTATTCTCCACCGACACTCATGCAGCCCCCTACGGTCCTTCGGGACGCTCCTCCGGCGCCCGTGTCCTCGACGGCCGACGACCAGCGCCGCGTGTTCGCCAAGATTGCGTGGCGCGTGATGCCGATCCTGACGGTCAGCTACGTGCTGAACTATCTGGATCGCACCAACATCGCGTTCGCGTCGCTGACGATGAACCGGGCCATCGGCCTGTCGCAGACGCAGCTCGGCATCGGCGCCGGCATCTTCTTCCTGGGGTACTGCCTGCTCGAGATGCCGAGCAACGTCGTGCTGTATCGCGTCGGCGCGCGTGTCTGGCTGTCGCGGATCATGATCTCGTGGGGGCTCGTGTCGGCCCTGACCGCGCTGGCCGTGGGGCCCACCAGCTTCTACCTGCTGCGGTTGCTCCTCGGCGCGGCCGAGGCGGGCTTCTTTCCGGGCGTGGCGTTCTACCTCAGCACGTGGTTTCCGGCCGAGTACCGCACACGCATCATTGCGTGGTTCATGGTGGCGATTCCGATTTCGTCGGTCGTCGGCGGACCGGCGTCCAGCCTGTTCCTGGCCATGGATGGCGTCTGGGGCGTGGCCGGCTGGCAGTGGCTGTTCATTCTCGAGGGGATTCCCGCCGTCATGGCCGGCATTGCCCTGCTGTGGTTCGTGGCCGAGCGCCCCGAAGACGCGACGTGGCTGACCGAGGACGAGCGCCGGATCGTGCGCGAGCGGCTGGCCGCCGAGCAGCGCCCGAAGGCCGTGCACAAGCTGTCGGTGGCGCTGCGCGACCCGCGCGTGCTGACGCTGGCCGGCGTGCAGTTCGGCTTCCTCGTCGGGTCGTACGGCATCGGCATCTTCCTGCCGCAGATCCTGAAGACGGGCGTCCTGTCCGACATCCAGATCGGGTTCGTCACGAGCGCCTGCTATGCCGTGGCGAGCGCGGTGATGATCGTCTGGGCGGGCCGCGTGGACCGGCGCGGCAACAAGGTGGGCAACCTGGCGGCGGCCTGCGTGGTCGCCGCCGCCGGCTTCGTCGTGGCGATCGGCACGTCCGGAAGCCTGTGGACGTCGGTGATCGGCGTGACGATCGCGGTGAGCGGCGTCAACGCCGCGCGCGCGCTGTTCTGGACCATTCCGCCGCGGTTCCTGACGGGCCTGGCCGCGGCCGGTGGTCTGGCCTTCATCAATTCGGTGGGGACGGCCGGGGGCTTCGTCGGTCCGTTCGTAATGGGCTGGTTGACGGACGAGACGGGATCCTTCTCGGCGGGCCTGCTGGCGATGGGGGGATTCCTGCTCCTGGCCGCGGCGCTGTCGTGGTGGATGACGCGGCTGGCCCCGGGGGAGTGAATGGCAGCGGAGACCACAGGGACGAGGGGTACGGCGGCTGAAGCAGGCACGCTGGCCACGCAAGTGGCCGACTGGGTGGCGCGGGTGCGCTACGAGGACTTGCCGGCGGACGTCGTCGAGGCGACCAAGCTCCGGATCCTCGACGTCCTGGGCCTGGCGCTGGCGGGAGCCGAAACGCCATTCGGCGCATCGGTCCGGAGGGCGGCACTCGCACTGTCGCCCGGGGGGCCGTGCCGCGTGATCGGCACGGGCGACCGCGTCGGGCTGACCGCGGCGGCGATGGCCAACGCCGCGTTTCCGCAGGCGCTCGAATACGACGACACCCACAACGAGTCGATCGTCCACATGAGCAGCCCGGCGGTGGTGTCGGCCCTCGCGCTGTCGGAGACGCGCCGCGTCTCGGGCCGCGACGCGATTCTGGCCGTTGCGATCGCCAACGAGGTCGCCTGCCGGGTCGGGTGCGTGTCGCCCGGGCAGTTCCACCGCCGCGGCTTCCACCCGACGGGTCTGTTCGCGCCGTTCGGCATCACCTACGGCGCGGGGAAGCTCCTGGGGCTCGACGCGCAGGCGCTGGCCTGGGCGGCGGGCACCTGCGGCAGCTTCGCCGCGGGTCTGCTCGAGTGCTGGGTGGACGGCACGCAGACCAAGTTCCTGCACTCGGGGTGGGCGGCCCAGAGCGGCATCACGGCGGCCGTGCTGGCGCAGGCGGGCATGACGGGTCCGCCGAGGGTGTTCGAGGGCCGGTTCGGCCTCTTCGCGTCTCACCTGCAGGCGGCGGACGTGGCGAGGAACTTCGGCCGCATCACCGACGGGCTCGGCGTCGAGTGGGAGAGCCGCAACGCCTCCTTCAAGCCCTTCCCGACGGCCCACGTGCTGCATCCCTACGTGTCGGCCCTGCTGCGGCTTCGAGAGGCGCACCGCCTGACCGCGGCCGACGTGGCCCGCATCGACTGCCCGGTGGCCGAGTTCAACGTGTCGATCGTCTGCGAGCCCGTGGCCGAGAAGACGGCTCCCGCGTCGCAGGCGCACTGTCGCGTGTGCCTGCAGTACACGATGGCCGAGACGCTGGTGGCCGGCGAGCTCGGCCGGCGCGCCTACGAGGACCGGATGCGCCTGAACCCCGAGGTGCTCGCGCTGGCGCAGCGCGTGCACTACCACGTCGACCCGGCCTATCCGGGGCCCGGCCGCTTCAAGGGCGCCGTCACCGTGACGTTGACGGACGGGCGCGTGCTGACCGAGGTGGAGGAGTACAACCGCGGGTCGGCCGAGAACCCGATGACCACCGGGGAACTGCGCGCGAAGTTCGACGACAACGCCAGCGGCTTCCTGTCGTCAGACGAACGGGCGCGGCTGGCCGACACCGTGGCCGGGACGGAGCGGTTGAGCGACGTCAGCCAGCTGCTGACGTCGACCGTGGGCGCCGGGCGGGTCAGCTAGGCGCTGCGCACGCATGGCCGGCGGCGACGGCGGGGCACGGCGGATGGGGGCGCTCGCGGCGCCACTCGCCCTTGGCGCCCTGATCGCGCTGGCCCCCGCACCGCCCGGCCTCACCGTCGGCGCCTGGCGGTACTTCGCGCTGTTCGTCACGGTGATCGCCGGCATCATCACCGAGCCGCTGCCGCCGGCTGCCGTCGGCCTGATCGGGGTCGTCGCGGCGGCGGCGTCCGGCCTCGTCAAGGACACGCCCGCGCAGTCCGCGCAGTGGGCCCTCAGCGGCTTCGGCAACGCGACGATCTGGCTCGTGTTCGCGGGCTACATCTTCACGCTCGGCTACACCAAGACCGGCCTGGGCAAGCGCGTGGCGCTGCACCTGGTGCGCCGGCTGGGCGGCCGCACGCTGGGCCTCGGCTATGCCGTGGCGCTCGCCGACCTCGCGCTCGCCCCGTTCACCGCGTCGGCGACCGCGCGCAGCGCCGGCACGGTCTATCCGGTCGTGCGGCACATTCCTGAGCTGTACGGCTCGAGGCCCGGCGACGGTACCGCCCGGCGCATCGGCGCCTACCTGCTCTACACCGCGCTCGCGTCGAGCTTCGTCACGAGCAGCCTGTTCATCACGGCGCTCGCACCCAACACGTTCGCGGTGTCGCTGTTCCAGCGAACCGCCGGGGTCTCGGTGTCGTGGGTGCAGTGGTTCGTCGGCTTCGCGCCGGCGGGGCTGCTGCTGTTCGTGCTGTCGCCGCTCGTGCTGTTCGTCGCCTACCCGCCCGAGATCCGCTCCGCGCCGGAGGCGCCGCGATGGGCCGCCGCGGAACTCGCCGCGATGGGGCCGATGGGGCGGGCCGAGCTCACGCTGCTGGTGCTGGTGCTCGTGGCGCTCGGCCTCTGGGTGGGCGCCACCGGGTGGATGGATCCCGCCGTCAGCGCCATCCTGGTCGTGCTGGGCATGGTGGTGTGCGACGTCGTCACGTGGGACGACGTCGTCGGCCACGCGACGGCGTGGAACGTGCTGGTCTGGTTCGCGACGCTCGTGACGCTGGCCGGAGGGCTGGCCGACACGGGCTTCGTGACGTGGCTGGCGCAGTCGCTGGCGCCGACCTTCGCCGGTTTCGGTCACTACGGCTCGATGGTGGCGGTGGTGGCGGCGTTCTTCGTCCTGCACTACTGCTTCGCCAGCATCACGGCGCACGCGGCGAGCCTGCTGCCCGTCTTCTTCGGCGTGGCCGTCACGCTGCCCGGGGCGACGCCGCGGACGTGGGGCCTGCTGCTCGGCTACTCGCTGGGCCTGATGGGCGCGCTGACGGCGTACGCCGCCGGGCAGAGCGTCATCTACTACGGCAGCGGCTTCATCACGCGCCGGGACTTCTGGGTGATCGGAGGGCTGCTCGGCGCGGTGTACCTGGCCGTGCACCTCCTGGTGACGGTGCCCTGGCTGGCGTACCTCGGCTTCTGAGCCCGCCGCCCGGCGCGGTCGACGCAGGTCGGCATCGACCAGCGGGACGCAGGCGTCCGCGCCGTCAGGCCAGCCGTTCGGCCTCGCCGACCGCCAGTTCGAAGATCTCCAGGGCCTCGTCGATCTCGGCGGCGCTCACCGTGAGCGGGGGCGTCAGTCTGATCGTATTGCGGCCGCAGGAAAGCAGCAGCAGGCCGTGCTCGAAGGCGGAGCGCACCACTGCGTCGCGCAGTCGTGGCGCCCGCGCCCGGCTGTCCGCGTCGGCCACGAACTCGACGCCGATCATCAGTCCCTTGCCGCGGACGTCGCCGATGGCGGGGTGCCTCGACCGCATGTCCTCCAGCGCGGCGATCGCGCGCGCGCCCATGGCGGCCGCGTTGTCGATCAGGCCCTCGCGCAGGAGCCGGATCGTCTCGAGCGCCGCCACGCAGGCCAGGGGATTGCCGCCGAACGTGTTGCCGTGCGCCCCTGGCGGCCAGGTCATCAGCGACGTCCTGGCGATGGTGGCGCCGAGCGGCACCCCGCTGGCGATGCCCTTGGCCGCGCAGACGATGTCGGGCTCCACGCCCCAGTGCTCGACGGCCCACCACCGGCCCGTCCGCCCCATGCCGGACTGCACCTCGTCGACGATCAACAGGATGCCGTGCGCGTCGCAGAGCTGCCGCAGCCGTGGCAGGAACGACGCCGGCGGCACCACGTAGCCGCCCTCGCCCAGGATGGGTTCCACGAGGATGGCGGCCACCTCGTCGGGCGGCACCTCGCTGGTGAAGAGCGCCTGTTCGATGTAGTCGACGACCACCGTGGCGGCGTCCTCGCCGGCGTCGGGGTTCCAGCGCAGCCGCGGGCGATACGGGTTCGGATACGGTGCGTGCGTCACGCCCGGCATCATGGGTGCGAACCCGCGGCGCTGCACGGGCTTCGACGCGGTGAACGCGAGCGAGCCCATCGTCCGGCCGTGGAAGGCACCCTGGAAGGCGAGGAACCGCGGCCGGCCGGTGTGGTGGCGGGCGAGCTTGATCGCCGCCTCGACCGCCTCGGTTCCGGAGTTGGCCAGGAAGCAGCGCGCGTCCTCGGCAAACGGGGCGATCTCGTCGAGCGCCTCGGCCAGCTCCACCATGCGCTCGTGGTAGAAGTCCGACGAGACGTGCAGGAACGCCGCGGCCTGCTCCTGGACGGCGCGGACCACGTCCGGATGGGCGTGCCCCGTCGCGCACACCGCGATGCCGGCGGAAAAGTCCAGGTAGCGGTTGCCGTCGACGTCCCAGACCTCGGTGCCCCGGCCGCGCGCCATCACGAACTGAGACGCGCGCGGGTATGACGGCGAGATGACCGCGGCGTCGCGGGCGAGCACCGCGCGCGCCCTGGGGCCTGGAACGTCGAACCTGGGAATCATGCGCATGATGGATGCCCCCCGCAGACGGCCTCTGGTGGCGATTGTACGAGCCCGGCGGGGTGCGCGTGGCGTGCCGCTCTCGGGTATGCTCTCGGGTTGATTGGCGGAGCGTCCCGGCGGACGCCGCGGGACGGACATGGCCGACATCAACCCACGTGCGCAGGAGTTCGAGGACTACCGGCAGGCCGTGCGCGACCTGTGCGGCCGGTTCGGCAGCGAGTACTGGCAGGCCGTCGACGAGAAGGCCGCGTATCCGGAGGCCTTCATCACGGCGCTCACCGAGGCCGGATGGCTCGCGGCCCTGATCCCCGAGGAGTACGGCGGCGGGGGCCTCGGCGTCACCGAGGCGTCGGTGATTCTCGAGGAGATCAACCGCTCGGGCGCCAACTCCGGCGCGTGCCATGCCCAGATGTACGTGATGGGCGCGCTCGTCCGGCACGGCAGCGAGGCGCAGAAGCGTGCCTACCTGCCCGACATCGCCGCCGGGCGTCTGCGCCTGCAGTCGTTCGCGGTGACCGAGCCGACGACTGGCACCGACACCACGCAGACGCGCACGACGGCCGTCCGCCAGGGCGACCGCTACGTGGTGAACGGTCAGAAGGTGTGGATCTCCCGCATCCAGCACTCGGACCTGATGCTGCTGCTGGCGAGGACCACGCCGCTCGAGCAGGTCGCGAAGAAGACGGAGGGGCTCTCGATCTTCCTGGTGGACCTGCGCGGCGCCGAGCAGCGCGGGATGACCGTGCGGCCGATCCGCAACATGGTGAACCACGAGACCAACGAGCTGTTCTTCGACAACTTCCAGGTGCCCGCCGAGAACCTGATCGGCGAGGAAGGGAAAGGGTTCCGGTACATCCTCGACGGCATGAACGCCGAGCGGATCCTCATTGCGGCCGAGTGCGTCGGCGACGGGTACTGGTTCATCGATCGGGCGCGGCGCTATGCGAGCGAGCGCGTCGTCTTCGGCCGTCCGATCGGCCAGAACCAGGGCGTGCAGTTCCCGATTGCGCGCGCCTACGCCAACGTGCGCGCGGCGGACCTGATGCGCTACGAGGCGGCGCGCATGTTCGACGCCGGACAGCCGGTCGGTCCCGAGGCCAACATGGCGAAGCTGCTGGCGGCCGACGCCTCGTGGGAGGCGGCCAACGTGTGCCTGCAGACCCACGGCGGCTTCGGCTTCGCCGCGGAGTACGATGTCGAGCGGAAGTTCCGGGAGACGCGCCTCTACCAGGTGGCGCCGGTCTCGACCAACCTGATCCTCTCCTACATCGGCGAGCACGTGCTCGGGATGCCGAGGTCGTTCTGATGGTGCCTGATGCGATGTCGCGCCTGACGCGCAGCCTGCTGTTCGTGCCGGGGTCGCGCCCCGCAATGATGGCCAAGGGCGCCGCGAGCGACGCCGACGCCGTGTGCCTCGACCTCGAGGACGGCGTGGCCCCGAGCGAGAAGGCGGTCAGCCGCGGCGCCGTCGTGCACGCGCTCAACACGCTCGACTTCGGCGGCAAGGCGCGGCTGGTGCGCATCAACGGCCTCGACACGGAGTGGGCCTACCGGGACCTGGTCGAGGTGGTGGAGGGCGCGGGCGAGCGAATCGACCTGATCATGCTGCCCAAGGCGTCGTCGGCGCACGACGTCGCGTTCGTCGACACGATGCTGACGCAGATCGAGGCGCACTGCCGGATCAGCCGGTGGATCGGTATCGAGGCGCAGATCGAGTCGGCGCAGGGTTACGTGAACCTGCGCGAGATCGGGCGGGCTTCGCGCCGCCTCGAGGCGCTCGTGCTGGGCCCGGGCGACTACGCGGCGTCGATGCGGATGCCGGCCACCGCGATCGGCGAGCTCGACGAATCCGACGCCCTCTACCCGGGGCACCGTTACCACGCCGTGATGCACGAGATCGTCGCCGTGGCGCGGGCCAACGGGCTGCGCGCGGTGGACGGGCCCTACAGTGCGTACAAGGACGCGGCGGGCTTCGAGCGGTCGTGCCGCATCGCGCGCGCGATGGGCTTCGATGGCAAGCAGTGCATTCACCCGTCCCAGCTCGGGCCGGCCAACGCGCTGTTTGGCCCGACGGCCGATGAGGTCGCCAAGGCCACGGCGGTAGTCGAGGCGTTCGAGGCGGCCATCGCGGCCGGACATGGCGCCGCCTCGCACGAGGGCCGCATGATCGATGCGGCGAGCCTCAGGATGGCGCGGACGATCCTGGACCGGCACGAACGCGGGACCGTCGGCAAGCGGTCGAAGTCGTAGGGGGCCCGTCACGAAGGCGCGGAGTCGGTTCTTCTTCCCGGAGGCGTCTGTCTCATGCTGAGTCTTGCTGCCGTCGCCCTTGCCGGCGCGCTCGTCGTCGACGGCGCCGCGTGCGAGGGCCTGAAGTCCCTCGCACTGCCGAACACCACCATCACCTCCGCGCGACTCGTGCCTGCCGGACCGTTCGTGCCGCCCGGCCGAGCTGGCGGTGCGCCAACCGCCGGCGCTCCTGCCGAAGGGCGAGGCGCCGCACCAGCCGGTGCCGCGGTCGGTGGCCGAGGTGGCGCGCCGGCCACGCCGCCGACGATGCTGCCCGCGCACTGCCGCGTGGCGGCCGTGCTGGCCCCGTCGTCCGACTCGCACATCGAGATGGAAGTGTGGCTGCCGCTCGACTGGAACGGCAAGTTCCAGGCGGTCGGCAACGGCGGCTGGGCCGGTGTGATCAGCTTTCCGGCGATGGCGTCGGCGCTGCAGGAGGGCTATGCGACGGCATCGAACGACACGGGGCACGTCGGCGGCAACGCGCTGTTCGCGATCGGCCACCCTGAGAAGCTGACGGACTTCGCCTATCGCGCCGTCCATGAGATGACGGTGCAGTCGAAGGCCGTCATCAACGCGCTCTACAAGCAGGCGCCTCGGTTGTCGTACTGGAACGGCTGTTCGACGGGCGGCCGCCAGGGGCTGATGTCGGCGCAGAAGTACCCCGAGGACTTCGACGCGATCATCGCGGGCGCCCCGGCCAACTACCAGACGCACCTGCACACGTGGGACCTGTCGGTGTCGGTGCCGACCCTCAAAGACCCGGCGGCTGCCGTGCCCCAGGCCAAGCTGGACATGGTCAACCGGGCCGTGGTCGCGGCGTGTGACGCCCACGACGGCGTCAAGGACGGCCTGCTGAACGACCCGCGTGCCTGCACGTTCGACGTGGCGACGCTGCAGTGCACGGCCGGCGACGCCGCCGCCTGCTTGACCGCGCCGCAGGTGGCGTCGATGAAGCGCGTGTATGCGTCGGCGCGCACCGCGGCCGGCGTCACGGTGTTTCCCGGCAAGGACCCTGGCAGCGAAGCCGGGTGGGGTGCGTTCCTGGCCGGCCGGCAGGCGCCCGGCGTGTCGGCGGGCTCGTACCAGGTGGCGTACAACAACGCGAACTGGGATCCCCTGACCTTCGACCTCGATCGCGATCTGACGGTGGTGGACGAGAAGGTCGGCGCGATCGTCAACGCGGTGAACCCGGACCTGCGCGCCTTCAAGGCGCGCGGCGGCAAGGTGCTGATGTACCACGGCTGGAACGACACGGCCATCTCCGCGCGCAACTCGATCAACTACTACGAGAGCGTGCAGGCCAAGATGGGCGGCACGCAGGACGACTTCATCCGTCTGTTCATGGCGCCGGGCATGCAGCACTGCGGCGGGGGCGTCGGGCCCAGCCAGGTCAACTGGATGGGCGCGCTCGAGCGGTGGCGCGAATCGGGCGCCGCGCCGGCCCGTATCGAAGCCGCGCGTGTATCGGGCAACCGTGTGGACATGACGCGGCCGCTCTGCCCCTACCCGCAAGTGGCCACGTACTCGGGGGTTGGCAGCGTGACCGATTCGGCCAACTTCGTCTGCAAGGCGCCGTAAGAGGACAGATGCTGCTTCCACCAGGCACTCGACTCGGCGTCTACGACATCATCGGTCCCCTCGGGGCGGGCGGAATGGGCGAGGTGTACAAGGCCCACGATTCGCGCCTGGACCGCACCGTCGCGGTCAAGATCCTGCCGCCGCACGTGGCCGCGGACACCGCGCTGACGCAACGGTTCGAGCGGGAGGCCAAAGTACTCGCCGCGTTGAGTCACCCGCACATCTGCGCCGTGTTCGACGTGGGCCGCGGCCACACGGAGCAGGGCGATCTGGACTTCCTCGTGATGGAGTATCTCGAGGGCGAGACGCTGGCGCAGCGCCTCGCGCGCGGGGCGCTGCCCCTGACCGATGCGCTCCGGTACGGCATACAGATCGCCGATGCGCTCGACAAGGCGCATCGCCGGGGCGTGGTCCATCGCGACCTGAAGCCCGGCAACGTCATGTTGACGACGGGCGGCGTGAAGCTGCTCGACTTCGGGCTGGCCAAGCTGGAGCCCGTCCCCGGTCATGCCGTGGACGTCACCAGGGCCCCGACCGTGACGTCGCCCCTCACGGGCGCGGGCAGCATCGTCGGGACGTTCCAGTACATGGCACCGGAGCAGGTCGAGGGACGCGAGGCCGACGCCCGCACCGACATCTTCGCGTTTGGCGCGGTGCTCTACGAAATGCTGACCGGCACCCGCGCCTTCGAGGGCAAGAGTCAGGCGGGCTTGATCGCGGCCATCCTCGAACGCGAACCCAAGTCGGTGTCGTCGCTCCTGCCCACGACGCCACCCGCGCTCGACCAGCTCGTGAAGACATGCCTGGAGAAGCACCCCGAGAACCGGTGGCAGAGTGCGTCCGACGTCGGCCGGCAGTTGAAGTGGATCCTGGACGGCGGCTCGCAGCAGAGCGCCGCCGCGCCGGTGCCCGTGCCACACCGCCCGCGACGCGCGTGGCCCCTCGTCGCGGTGGCCGTGGCGCTCATCGCACTGGCCGGCGCGGGTCTTGCCGTGTGGACCCTCACGCGCCCGGCGCCGGCCACCGTGTCACGGCTGCTGCTCGCGCAGTCCACCGAGACGCCCTTCGTGACGGTGGGCGGTGTGGACGTGCTGCTCTCGCCAGACGGTCAGCGCATCGTGTATCTGGGCCGCCGTCCGGGAGGGTTCGCGCTCTACGTGAGGGAACTCCGCCAGCTCGAGTCGCGCATGATCGCGGGCACGGAGTTGCCGGAGAACTTCAATGTGGCCAATCCGTTCCTCTCGTGGGATGGATCGTCGGTGGTGTTCAGGTCGCCAGGGCAGGGGATCTTCAGTGTGCCGCTGAACGGCGGCACACCGCTCAAGCTCGCCGACGACTCGCCGCGCTTTCTCGGCGGGGCGTGGGGACCGGATGACACGATCATCGTGTCGCTGGCCGACGGCCTGTACCGCGCCAAGGCCACCGGCGGCACGACACTCGAGCGCCTGACGCCTCCGGGCCCGCCACGCGTCCTCTTCATCAATCCGTCGATGCTGCCGGACGGCAAGGGTGTGCTGTTCCACATGACCGATCTCGAGCAGCGCACCTCCCGGGTGGCGGTGTTCGAGATCGAGACGCGTGAGCAGAAGACGCTGATCGAGGGCGGGTCCGAGGCGAAGTACTTGGCGCCGGGCTACCTGGTGTTCGCGCGTGAGACGACCCTGATGGCCGCCCCGTTCGATGCCCGTTCCCGTGCGCTGACTGGACCCGCGGTGGCCGTTCAGCCCGACGTGAACCACCCTGCGCTGCTGTCGGCGACCGACTACAGCGTGTCCGGCAACGGCAACTTGATCTACGTGCCATCGACGGCTGCGACTCAGGTCGGTCCCGGCGTGCCGGTGTGGGTTGACCGCAGTGGCCGTCCGGCCGGGCCCATGGTGAGCGGTCAGGTGGTCGCGCCCTGGGAGATCCGGCTGTCGCCGGATGGCCGGCGACTCGTGGTCTCCGGTGGCCGCCCAGGGGATCGCGACCTCTGGGTCTACGACCTCGGAGGCCGGCCGCCGATTCCGCTGGCGGACAAAGGCGACAATGTGTCGCCGCTCTGGTCCCCCGACGGCACGCGCGTGGTCTTCGCGTCCAATCGGGACGGCGGTCGGTATGGCCTCTACTCCCTGCCGGCCGACGGCGGAACATCCGAGCCGGCGCTGGTGCCCATCGGGGTCTCGCCTCGGGCCAGCGGGATCAACACCCGGTGGCCCGAGGCGTGGATGCCAGACGGCCGGCTGGTGTTCGCCGACGACCAGGCCGCGGCGCAGTCGCGCGATCTCTTGATTGCCTCCTCGGGGACGAGCGAGCCCGAGACCCTCATCAAGACCGAGTACAGCGAGGACTCGTCGGCCGTGTCCCCGGACGGTCGCTGGGTGGCGTACCGATCCAATCGAACGGGCCGCGGCGAGATCTGGGTTCGAGCCATCGCCGGCGGCGCGCCGGTTCGCGTGTCGCAGAACGGTGGGGCCGAGCCCGTCTGGTCACGCGACAGCCGCCAGCTCTTCTACCTCGAGGGTAACAAGATGATGGCCGTCGCCGTCAAGCCCGGTGGCACCGAGTTCACGTTCGATGCGGCCGTCATGCTCTTCGACCAGGCCTATTTCCACGTCGGCGGCCGATCCTACGACGTGGCTCCGGACGGCCGATTTGCGATGATCACGCTCGCTGGAGGCCAGGCACCCTCTCAGGATCCCCGCGGGATTGTCGTGGTGCAGAACTGGGTGGAGGAGCTGAAGCGCCTCGTTCTGACGCCGTAGGCGCGGCACTGGCCGGCCGGCGTTCGCGCTTGCCGCACGCCTCTGGGGCCCGCATAATCGACAGGAGCCCCCGAGAGGCGCCCGAGGAGAGTTCTGATGATTGCGCTCGAAGTGAACGGGAAGAAGCACGACGTGGACGTCAGTCCCGACATGCCGCTGCTGTGGGTGCTGCGGGAGACCATCGGGCTCACCGGGACCAAGTTCGGCTGCGGCCTGGGCCAGTGCGGCGCCTGCACCGTACACGTGGACGGCGTGGCCACGCGGGCGTGCCTGACGGCCGTGTCGACCGTCGCCGGCAAGAAGGTCACGACGATCGAGGGCTTGTCGCCGACCTCGTCGCACCCGCTGCAGGAGGCCTGGATCGCGGAGCAGGTGCCGCAGTGCGGCTACTGCCAGTCGGGCCAGATCATGACCGCCGCCGCGCTGCTCGCGAAGACCCCGAAACCGACCGACGCCCAGATCGACGCGGCGATGACCGGCAACATCTGCCGGTGCGGCACGTACCAGCGGATCCACCGCGCCATCCAGCGCGCGGCACGCGGTTGAGGAGAGTGTGACCATGGCCAACCGCATCACGCTCTCGCGCCGCTCGTTCATCAAGACGGCCACCGCTGCCGGCGGCGGCCTCATGCTCGGGTGTCACTTCTCGCCGTTCGGCTCGGTGCTCGACGCCGCCGGGACGTTCGAGCCGAACGTCTGGGTCAAGGTCAACGCCGACGACAGCGTCCGCATCATGCTGACGATGATCGAGATGGGCCAGGGCGTCATGACCTCGATGCCGATGCTCGTGGCCGAGGAACTCGACTTCGACTGGAACAAGATCAAGACGGAGTGGGCGCCCGCCGATTCGAAGTACGGCAACCCGAACTTCGGCGGTCAGCAGCTCACGGCCGGCAGCAACAGCGTCCGCGGCATGTGGAAGCTGATGCGCGAGGCCGGCGCGTCGGCCCGCATGATGCTGATCGCCGCGGCGGCCCAGACCTGGTCGGTGCCCGAGAGCAGCCTCTCGACCGAGAAGGGCGAAGTGATCCACAAGGCCAGCGGGCGCCGCCTCCGGTACGGCGCGCTCGTGGACAAGGCGGCCGCGCTGCCCGTGCCGAAGACCGTGGCGCTCAAGAACCCGGGCGACTTCAAGGTGCTCGGCAAGTCGTATGCGCGGCTCGACATCCCGGAGAAGGTCAACGGGTCGGCCGTGTTCGGCCTCGACGTGAAGCTGCCAGGCCTGCTCGTGGCCCGCGTCGTGCGCTGCCCCGTGTTCGGCGGCAAGGTGGCGAGCTTCAACGCCGACAAGGCGAAGGCGGTGCCGGGCGTCACGAACGTCGTGCAGATCAGCAACGGCGTCGCGGTGGTGGCCACCGGCTACCACGCGGCCACCAAGGGCGTGCAGGCGCTCGAGGTGAAGTGGGACGAGGGCGCGCTCGCCACGCTGACGAGCGACGCCATCATGGCGAAGTACAAGTCGCTGGCCCAGCAGCCCGGCAAGGTCGCGCGCAACGACGGCGACGCCGACAAGGCGGCCGCGGGCCCGAAGGCGTTCGAGCGGCAGTACGAGGCGCCCTTCCTCGCGCACGCGACGATGGAGCCGATGAACTGCACGGCCGACGTCAAGGCGGACAGCTGCGACGTGTACGTGCCCACGCAGGGGCAGACCGCATCGCACATGGCCGCGATTGCGGCCTCCGGCCTGCCAGCCTCCAAGGTGAAGATCCACACCACGTACCTCGGTGGCGGATTCGGCCGGCGCGGAGAGGCGGACTTCGTCACCGAGGCCGTCGAGGTGTCGAAGGCGGTCGGCAAGCCGGTCAAGGTCGTCTGGAGCCGCGAAGACGACATGCAGCACGACTACTACCGGCCCATCAGCTATGCCCGCATGTGGGGCGCGGTCGACGAAGCCGGTCGCCCGACGCTCTACAAGCAGCGCCTGGTGCAGCAGTCGCTGATGAAGCGGCTGGGCGGCCTGCCGCCGAACGGCGTCGACTTCATCTCGCTCGAGGGGTCGTCGAACCTGCCGTACGACATCCCGAACGTGAAGGTCGAGTACATCGAGCAGGATCCGGGCGTCCCCTTCGGCTTCTGGCGCTCGGTGGGCGCGTCGTTCCAGGGCTTCGCGGTCGAGGCCTTCGTCGACGAGCTGGCCGTGGCGGCCGGCAAGGATCCCTACGAGTTCCGGCGGGGCCTGCTGTCGAAGCACCCGCGCCACAAGGCCGTGCTGGAGCTGGCGGCCCAGAAGGCGGGCTGGGGCACGCCGCTGGCGGCCGGTCGCGCCCGCGGCATCGCGCTGATGGAGTCGTTCGGCAGCATCCTGGCGCAGGTGACCGAGGTGTCGGTGGACGCACGCGGCGCGGTGAAGGTGCACCGCATCGTCTGCTCGGTCGACTGCGGCTGGGTGATCAACCCCGACACGATCGCCGCGCAGATGGAGAGCGGCATCATGTACGGCCTGACGGCCGCGCTGAAGGGGCAGATCACCATCCAGAACGGCCGGGTGGCGCAGAAGCACTTCGGCGACTACCAGATGATGCGGCACAACGAGATGCCGATCATCGACACGTACATCGTGCCGAGCACCGACACGCCCGGGGGCATCGGCGAGCCCAGCACGGCGCTCGCGGCCGGCTCGCTCGTCAACGCCATCTACGCGGCCACGAAGAAGCGGGTCTACAGGCTCCCGATCGATCCGGCGGCGCTCAGGGCCTGAGCGAGCGGCGCGGCGGCGTACGCACCAGGGGCCCGGTGGCGAGCAATCGCCCCGGGCCCATTTCTTTGCGGCTACTCTCGTGGCGCAGCCTTCGCTGCTTTGACATCTGATGCGTGATGCGTGATGATCCTTCCATGCGCACCACCCTCGACATCGACGATGACGTGCTGCAGGCCGCAAAGGAGCTCGCCGAGAGTCGGCGCACGACCGCCGGACGCGTCCTGTCGGAGCTGGCCCGCACGGCGCTCGAAGCGCCAAAGGCGGCTCGGGCGCGAAACGGGGTTCCTGTCCTGCCGCACCGCCCGAAGGGCAGCCGGCGCCCGACGATGAAGCTCGTCAATGCCCTTCGGGACGAATCGTGAGCGGCACGGCGCTGCTCGACGTCAACCTCCTGGTGGCGTTGTTCGACCCGGATCATGTCCATCACGACCTCGCGCACGACTGGTTCGCCAACCATCGTGCCGCGGGCTGGGCCACGTGCCCTCTCACCGAGAACGGCCTGGTCCGGGTGCTGTCCAATCCGAAGTACGAGAGCCCGATTGCGTCCGTGTCGGCCATCGTCGAGCGGCTGGGCAAGTTTCGACTCAGCGGCCACCATCGCTTCTGGACCGATACGGTCAGCCTGACGGACGACACGCTCTTCAAGCCGGCGCTCGTTCGAGGCCACCGGCAACTGACCGACGTGTACCTGCTGGGTCTGGCGGTCAGACACGGTGGGCGTCTCGTGACGTTCGATCGCGCCATCAGCATGGGCGCGGTCGTCGGCGCTGACCGGCGGCACCTCGAGATCGTCAGCGAGGTCGAGGCGGACTGAGCGAGGCCTGGTGCGGCACGCCTCGTACGAGCAGAGGGCCCGGCGACGGTCTCCCGCGCCGGGCCCTCCCGAATCGATGACGGACTACTGACCGCGTCCGCCGCGGCCCGGTCCGCCGCCGCGACGGCCGGCGTTCTCGGTCGACGGCGGCACGAGGTTCTTGGCGCGCAGATACACCACCGCGGTGCCGTACATCTCGTTGGAGTGGCCGAGCAGGCCAACCAGGATGCCGCCGCGTGCCACCTGGCGCGGGCCCTGGGCCACCATTTCGAGCGCCGACTGATCGGTCAGCGACTGGAACGCCGGGTCGCAGAACGCGAAGACGTCCGCCAGGAACTTCGTGACGTCGGCCTTGCTGGTCTTCTCCTCGAGGTTCACGCCCTGGCTCGGGTTCGGCACGCCCCGGGCCGCCGCGCACTGGTTGTACTGCGCGTTGGCGATGTGGCCAAAGAGCTGCGCGAAGGTGCGGACCTCCGGCATCGAGCTCGGCTTGGAGCCGTAGTCGGCCTCCGGCATCTTCTCCGCCGACTGGATGACGTTGTTCTTGAGGCCGTTGTAGTTCTGCCGCAGCATGTCGGCCAGCCCGGCCGGCGGTGGGCCCTGGGCCGACGTGACGGCCATCGTCAAGACGAGTCCGCCGGCAAGGCAGACCACGAAGCGCTTCATACCTGATTCCTCCTGCGCTGGAAGGCGATCCCGCGCGTCAACCTGAGTACTGTAGTCGATACGCGCGCCGCGCTGCTCGCGCTTACCGCGTGGGGCCCGCGGGGCGCAGGCCCTTGCGATACGCCACGTCACCTGAATGGGTGAGTCGGCGGAATCTCCAGACGGCAGCGGCCGCGGCATCGCCGAAATCGCCGCTCAGCCCGCTTCGTCCGCGTCGTGTCGCGGCGATCGCGCTGCCAGCCTGGCGGCACGACGGTCGCAGGGACGGGCGTACAATGAGCGCCATGCCCGGTCAGGAGCGTCCCGCAGGGTCAAGCGTGAAGCTCACCTACGACGACTTCGTGCACTTTCCGGACGACGGACAGCGCCACGAGTTGATCGACGGAGAGCACTACGTGACGCCGTCACCGAACCTCGGGCACCAGGCGATCGTCGGCAACCTCTATTTCCTCATCCGCCAGTGCCTCGAGTTGCATCCGGTGGGGCGTGTGTTCATGGCACCTCTCGACGTCGTGCTGTCGAATGTCGATGTCGTCGAGCCGGACCTGCTCTACGTGTCCGATGCCCGCCGCGCAGTGCTCACGCCGAAGCACGTGCGCGGCGCGCCGGACCTCGTGGTCGAAGTGGGCTCGCCGGGCACACGCCGGCGCGACGAGACGATCAAGCGCCGCCTCTACGAGCAGTGGGACGTGCAGGAATACTGGGTGGTCGATCCGGACCTCGAAGAGGTGCGGGTGTACCGGCGGCAGGGCGAACGCTATGTCCGGTCCGCGTTGCTCTCGGCCGAGCAGGGTGACGTGCTGACGACGGCGCTGCTTCCAGGTGTGTCGCTGGCGCTCGACCGGGTGTTCGCGCAGTAGGCGAACCGACGGCACAGGGCTGGCTTCTCGTGCCTACGGCACAGGGTTGGCCTTCGTGCCTATGGCACGATGGCGACGGGCGCCCGCCAGAACGCCACCTTCTTGCTGCCCGGTTCCAGCACGGTGATCTGGCACTCGTAGCGGCCGGGCCGCACCTGCTGCAGCGGCACGCTGAAGCGGACCGGCACGGCCTTCGACCGGGCGTCGATGCCGTCGGTGACCGCGATCGGCTGTGTCTCGAAGGCCTTGACGTCGCCCTGGTAGAAGGTCGCGAAGGCGACGAGGGGCTGTGTCGTCTCGGCCCCCCGCTCGTAGGCCTGCAGGTATACGTGCATGTCCCGGCCGGCGCTGAACACGCGCGTGACGCTCGGAATGAGCTTCTGCCCCTCGAAGACGAGCGGATTCGCGGCCTGCGCCGCGTCGGCCCCCTTCACCGTATGGAGCACCTCGCCGGCGGGCACGCGCTGGCTGCCGAGCACCACCGAGCTGATGGGCAGGCGCGTCTGCTCGCGATTGAGGTTCGGGACGGTGAACGAGGTCTGATAGGTGCCGATCCGCCCCGCCTCGGCGTCGCGCGCCAGGAACTTGATCACGTACTTGCCCGGGAGCAGCGTGAACCCCGTCTCGTACTGGATGGGCCGGGTGGCCAGTTCCGCCGCCGTCTGGCTGGTCAGCGGGATGTCGAGCTTGTCGCGAACGTTCTGGATGGTGACGCCGTAGTCGTCCTTGACCTCGCCGATGAAGTCGAGCAGCGTCCGTTGCGCCCCGCGGCGGCGGGCGAGCGCCAGCTCGCTGCCGGGGATCTTCACCGCCACCGGCACGAAGTACTCCGCGCGGTTCAACTGGAACCAGTTCACCTCCATCGCGATCGTGATGTCCGTGATGGGGTTCTCGAGCATCAGCGCCTCCTCGAGCTGGCGCTCCCGCTCCACGCCCGAGAGCTTCGCGAACGCCTTGTCCGCGTAGTAGCCCTGGCGGTAGGCCAGCGTGCCGGTGCGTCCGTTGGCCAGCGTCACCTGCACGCGCCGGAAGCGGCCATCGGTCTCGGTGTGCGTCGAGTAGTAGCCGACGATGTAGTAGCTCGTCATCGACTGCGCGGCCTGCACGATGCCGCGTGACAGGTCGTTGTTGTCGAAGAGGGGCGTGCCGCCCGTGTCCTTCGCCAGTGCGTAGAGCGTGTCCTGCGACTGCTGCAGCCGCGTGATGCCAGCCAGGGCGAGCTGGCCGGTGAACATCGCCTGGCCGCCCGGAGAGCGCTGCGTGGCGTCTCCGAGGGGCGGCGTCGCGACGAGGCCTCGGGCGTCCACCGGATGGATGGCCACGTTGGCGCGCACGGCCGCGTTGGTCGTCGCCCGCAGCTGGGCCGTGTTGTCGTTGCCGTTCAGCCGCAGGCCGCTGCCGAAGTAGACGAGCGCCTTCTGTTCGGGGAACGGACGCAGCATCGTCACCGCCGTCTGCAGGGCCGCGAGCTGGCGATCGGTGTTGAAGATGTTGAACTCGGCGTCGCCCTGGCCGAACGCCGACGACGGATCGGGCTCGTCCCGCACCCCGTCGCCGTCCTTGTCCTCGCCGTAGACCAGCGTGTTGATGACGAGTTGCAGCTGCGCCGTGTCGTCGGTGAAGTCCTGCTTCAGCCGGACGGCTCCGCCCTCGTACGTCATGACGGCCAGCAGATCCGCCGGCTGCATCTGGCCGCCGACGTAGGCGAGCGCGGCGCGGTAGGCCCGCATCTGGTCCCCTGCCGGCATCGCCGACAGGTCGAAGTACAGGATGATCAGCCGGCGATCGCGGAAGCGGCCGTCTCCCGATGGCGACGGCGCGAACTGCGCGGCCGTCGCCGACGGCACGTCCGACTGGGGCGCCGCGCGACGCACGGGCGGCGGAGGCGGGGTGCCCGGCTCACCCTGCAGCCGCTGGTACTCGACGAACGCGATGTCCTGCCGCTGGCCGTCCTCGGTGACGACAAAGTCCTGCGCGGTCAGGCCCTCGACGGGGTTGCCGTCCCTGTCCTTGACGCCGACCGTCTGCACGATGAGCCGCGTGTTGCTGCGGAAGACGGGCGTGTCGGGCTGACGGACCGGCTGCTGCGGCTGCTGCGCGCGGAGCGGCGCCAGCAACGCGAGCGCTGCGAGGACGCACGCCGCGAGGCGGCCGGTCGAGTGCCGCGCGATCCTCCGTCCGCCGGCTCGACGTGTCGGACACACGCTCCGTTCCATCGTCAGAACCTCAGGCGCAGGCTGCTCTGCAGCTTGCGAGGCTGGTTGGTGCGGTTCGGGAGCCCGAACTGCGGGCTGCCGACGACCGTGTTGACGCTGGCGTAGGTCAGGGTGTTCAGAACGTTGGTGGCGTCGAACCGCCAGTCCAGGTTCAGACGGGCTCCCCACCGGAACGTGCGGCCCACGGCCGCGTTCATCGAGAACTGCGCGGGTCCGGAGATCGAGTTGCGGCCGGCGGTGCCCCAGGTACCCGGCGCGGGCGCCCCGTAGGCTCCGGGGTTGAGGTAGTAGCCGGCGGGCACGGCGTCGGGCGAGGCGCCCGTCAGGCTGGCCCGCATGGTGCCGGTGACGCCGCGCACGGGCGTCACCCAGAGCGGCGTCACGGGGAGGCCGCTTCCGGTCGTGATCTGCGTCGCAAGGGTCCAGTCTTTGAGCAGGCGCCCCCGCCAGCCGTCGACGAGCGTGCCGCCCGTGAGCCCGGCCCCGCTCGTGTACTGCGCCTGCAGCACGAGGCCGTGGCGCTGGTCGAAGCTCGAACGCGCCCATTCGGCGTCGAGGTCCTGCCAGTTCTGCGCGACGGCGGCGCCCGTCAGCCCGGCGCCGTTGAAGGCGGCGGCGTCGTCCATCGCCTTGCTCAGCGTGTACTGGACGCTCGCGGTGAAGCCGTTGCGCAACCGGCGCCGCACCTGTACCACGCCGGCATGCTTCGCCGAGCGGCCCGTCGACGTGAGGTAGATGAACCCGGCCGGGCACGACGGGCACGGGCTGGCCGTCCCGGGTGGGGTGGTGTTGGGCAGCACCTGCTGCATCAACCGGTGTCCCCGCGTGCCCAGGTACGTGCCGGTAATCGTCAGCGAGATCGGCAGGTCGCGTTGCACGGAAGCCTGCCAGTTCTCGGCGAGACCGGCGCGGAACCGGGGGTCCACGGCGAACGTGTTCAGCGTCGCCCCCGCGGCCGAGACGAAGCCGGTGGCGAGTGTCAGCGGCCGCTGGACGCTGGTCTCCAGGTTGGCCGTCGTCGAGAACGGCGGCTGCTGCGCCAGCGCGAGTGCCACCGACTGGTAGATCTGGGTGTTGCGGTAGAGGCCATAGCCTCCCCGCACGACGAGGGACGAGCCCGGTACCGGCCGCCACGCCAGACCGATGCGCGGCTGGAGGCCGCTTCTGTCGGGCGAGACCAGGCCGCGCCCGAACGCCCGGTTCGTCAGCGCGGCGCGGTCCTCACCTGCCAGTACCGGACTCGCCGCCGTGAAGCCCGGCGCGATGTCGAGGTTCACCAGCCTGTCGCGCGCCTCGGTGATCGGCGACTCGTACTCCCAGCGCAACCCCAGGTTCAGCGTCAGCGTGGCCGACGCGCGCCAGTCGTCGTTGACGTACCCCTCGAGTGCCGTGGCGCGCAGCAGCTTGTCCGGATTGCCGAAGGCGATGGAACCTGCCTGGGGCAGGCCCAGCAGGAAGTCGGCGAGGTCCGAGCCGGTGGCCCCGCCCGTGAACGTGAAGGCGCCACGGGCGTTCTGCTGAGAGAACACGTTCAGGTGCTGTGTCCGTGCGCCCCCGCCGAACGTGAAGCTGTGGCGGCCGTGCGCCATGAAGAGTTCCGCGGAGCCGCCGTGCGTCGTGTCAGTATTGCGCGCGTACTGCGCGGAGGAGAGGCTGTCGATGCCGCCCGCGAAGGTCAGCGCTGGAGGGCCCCAGTTCTCGGGCGCCCGGTCGTTCCCGGCGATGCCGGCCAGGCCCGACACGTCGAGCCGGTTGGCGAAGTGGGGCGTGACGTCGTTCGCCTGGCGCGTCAACTGGTAGCGGGCCCGCAGGAACAGGAACTGGGACAGCCGGTGCGACAGCGTGACGCCGGTGTCGAGCGACGACACCCGGGTCGTATCCACGAAGCCGAACAGGCTGGCCGCACCCGTCGTCGTGCGGGTGTAGTTCACCGTGCCGACGAGCTGGTCGCGCGTGTTCACGACCTGTGACACCCGCGCCTGCGCGCTGTCCTGCTGCTGGCGTGCGAGGAGCGGCGACTGGTAGTTGTAACCGCCCGTGCGGGCGATGTTCGGCGCCGGGTAGTAGCCGAGCAGCGACGCGGCCTGCGGGCTGATGCGGTCGCGTGGAATCACGTTGCCGGGGAAGGGTTGGCCGGTGAGCGGATCGGTGACCTGGACCGGCCGCCCGAGGCGGTCCACCGACGACGAGAAGTCGCCGCCCCGCTCGGCCGGTGTCGGCACGAGGCCCGGCTGCGTCGTGGTGCCGTTGTGGCGCGAACGCTGGTAGCCGACGAACGTGTTGGGCCCGCGGCGATCGAGCAGCCGGGGAATGCGCAGCGGCCCGCCGAACGTCGCGTTGACCTGCATGTCGCTGTAGTCCGGTCGCGGAGACGGCTGACCCGTGAACGAGAAGGGCCGTGCGTCCCAGGCCGACGTGTTCGACAGCAGCGCGAGGCCGCCGTTGTAGAGCGACCGCTGCCCGGGGCGGTTGTTGCCGAACGCCCGCGCCAGCGCGAACGGCGACGACGCCCCGTTGTTGACGCTGCCGTTGATCAACAGGCCGTCGGCTGCGCCCATGCCGTTGTCATCAGGGTCCCCGGCCGCGAACACGCTGCCGACGTTGCCAGCCGACGGAGGGGGCGGCGTGGGTGTGACGTCGGCCCGCTGGAATCCACGCGCCTGCGCGCCGGCGCCCGGGCCGGGCGCCGTTCCGCTGGCGCTGAATCCAGGCGAGGCCGCAAGCGTCTTCGCCAGCTCCTCGAAGGGCAGCAGCGCCAGCTCCCATGGGTCCACCGGGCCCTCTGGCGGAATGCGGACATCTCGG
>CAWULT010000028.1:0-42960 GCA_963923455.1 uncultured bacterium | reverse complement strand
GATCGACGACCGCATCCGGGCCGCCGCGGCGAAGGTGCTGCCGTTCAAGCTGACCCCGGGCCAGCGGGAGGCGATCCGCGAGATCGTCGAGGACATGCGCCGGCCGACGCCCATGCACCGGCTGCTGCAGGGCGACGTCGGGGCCGGCAAGACGATCGTCGCGTTGCTCGCCGCGGTCGTCGCGATGGAGAACGGGCTGCAGGCAGCCTTCATGGCGCCGACCGAGATCCTGGCGCGCCAGCACTACGCCACCCTGGCGCGGCTGCTGGCGCAGTCGCGTTTCCGGGTGGACCTGCTGACCGGCAGCACGCCGGGCACGCAGCGACACACCATCCTCGCGCACCTGGAGCGCGGGTCGTCGCACCTGCTGGTCGGCACCCATGCGCTCGTGCAGGACGCGATCACGTTCAGGGCGCTGGGGCTCGTCGTCATCGACGAGCAGCACCGCTTCGGCGTGGCGCAACGTGCGGCGCTGCGGGAGAAGGGGCTGCGGCCCGACGTGCTGCTGATGACGGCGACGCCGATTCCGCGCACGCTGGCGTTGACCGACTACAGCGAGCTCGACGTGTCGAAGATCGCCGATCGGCCGCCCGGGCGCAAGCCTGTCCGGACGATCGTGCTGCCCGAGTCGCGCCGGGACGAGGTCTACCGGCGGATGCGCGCCGAGATCGAGGCCGGACGGCAGGTCTACGTGGTGTACCCGCTGGTCGAGGAGTCGGAGAAGAGCGATCTGAAGTCGGCGACGGAGATGGCGGATCACCTGCAGGCCGAGGTGTTCCCTGGGCACCGCGTCGCGCTGCTGCACGGGCGGATGAAGCAGGACGCCAAGGAGCAGGTCATGCAGGCGTTCGTCGCCGGGCACGTGCAGGTGCTGGTGTCGACGACCGTCGTCGAGGTCGGCGTCGACGTGCCGAACGCGACGATGATGGTCGTCGAGCACGCCGAACGCTTCGGCCTGTCGCAGCTGCACCAGCTGCGCGGCCGCGTCGGCCGCGGCGCCTGGGAGTCGTCCTGCGTGCTGCTGTACCAGGCGCCCTGGACCGACGATGCCCGGGAGCGGCTGAAGACGATGGCCGACACGGACGACGGCTTCGTGATCGCCGAGCGCGACCTGGAGCTGCGCGGGCCCGGCGACTTCTTCGGCACGCGGCAGTCGGGGCTGCCGGCGCTGCGGACGGGGGACCTGGTCCGCGATCGCGACCTGATGGAGGCCGCGCACCGGGACGCCCGCGCGCTCGTCGAGGCCGAGGGGCTCCCGCCGGCGCTCGAGAGCTTCGTCAAGGACCGCTGGCCCCAGCAGTTCGGCCTCATCGAGGTGGGCTGACCCGTGCGGATCATCGCCGGCCGGTTCAAGGGGCGTCGGCTGGCCACGCCCACCTGGGAGGGGCTGCGGCCGACCTCGGATCGCCTGCGGGAAACCCTGTTCAACGTCCTCGCGCCGCGGGTGCCCGCCGCCCGGGTGTTCGATGGCTACGCCGGCACGGGCGCGGTCGGGCTCGAGGCCATCAGCCGCGGGGCGGCGTCGGTGCTGGCCGTCGACGCCGACGCGCGCGCCGTGCGGCTGATGCAGGCCAACGCCACGGCCTGCGGCGCGGGGGCGGTCTATACTACGCGGTGCGGCGATGTGGCGGCGGTGCTCCGCGGGCTCTCGGCGGACGCGACGTTCGACCTCATCCTGCTCGACCCGCCGTACGCGGTGTCGGACACGGGCGGCCTGCTCGAGGCGGCCGCCCGGCATCTCGCGCCGGACGGGCTGATCGTCCTCGAGCGCGCGACGCGACGGGAGCCGGAGGTGCCGGAGACGTTGCGCCGCGTGCGCGACGTGAAGTCTGGAGACAGCTCCCTGACCCTGTTCGTCAGGATGGTTCCCGACGGTGACGACGCAGGGCGGGCCGCGAAGGGCCCGCCGGAGACGCCATGAATCCCCCAGGCCAGCCCGCCGGTCGCATCGCCATCTTCCCGGGTTCGTTCGATCCGCTGACGAACGGGCACGTCGACATCATCCTGCGCAGCGCGCACCTGTTCGAGCGCATCGTGGTCGCCGTGCTGGTCAACCCGGACAAGCGGCCGCTCTTCACGCCCGAGGAGCGAATCCTGATCATCCGCGAGGTGTTCAGCGAGTACCCCAACGTCGAGGTGGAGACGTTCGACGGGCTGCTCGTCGACTACGCGCGGCGCAAGCGGGCGAGTGCCGTGGTCCGCGGTATCCGCGCCGTATCCGACTTCGAGTACGAGTTCCAGATGGCGCTGATGAACCGTCATCTCGAGCCGACCCTCGAGACCGTGTTCATGATGCCGGCCGAGCAGTACACGTACCTCAGCTCGCGGCTGATCAAAGAAGTCTTCAGCCTCGGCGGCGACGTGCGTGGCCTCGTGCCCTTCGCGGTGGAGCAGTGGATGCACCGCAAGCAGGACGCGTCGAGGGCGTAGGGGCGGCGATGGGCATGTTCGCGGAACGGATGGGGCGCGTGGCCGTGTCCGCCACGATGCAGGTGGCGGCCGAGGCCGAGCGCCTGCGCCGGGCCGGGCACGAGGTCGTCGACTTCAGCATCGGCGAGCCCGACTACCCGACGGCGCCGCACGTCAAGGCGGCGGCCAAGGCCGCCATCGACGCCGACTTCACCCGCTACACGGTCGCGTCGGGCATTCCGGAGCTCCGGGAGGCGATCGGCGCGCGCTACCGCGCCGACTACGGCATCGACGTCACGCCCGCCGAGGTGTTGATCACGGTCGGCGGGAAGCAGGCGCTGTTCAACAGCGCGCTCGCCCTCGTCGATCCCGGCGACGAGGTGATCACGCATGCGCCGTGCTGGCCGACGATTCCCGAGCAGGTGAAGCTGGCCGGCGGCACGCCGGTGATCGTGCCGACGCGCCCGGAGGACGGCTTCGCCCTGCACGCGGACGCGGTCGTGTCGGCGATCACCTCCCGCACGAAGGCAATCGTGCTGAACTCGCCGGGCAACCCGACGGGGGCGCTGATCTCGGAGGCCGCCGTCGCGGCCATCGCCGATGCCGCGGCGGCGAAGGGGATCTGGATCGTCGTGGACCTCTGCTACGAGCAGCTGATCTACGACGCGGTGCCGCACAACCTGCCGAAGGTGCTCTTCGACCGCCACCGGGACCGCACGGTGCTGGCGGGGTCCGCCTCGAAGGGCTACGCGATGACGGGCTGGCGCTGCGGCTGGACCATCGCGCCGCCGGCGCTGACGGCGCTGTTCAACGTGATCCAGGGGCAGTCCACGTCGAACATCACCTCGATTACGCAGAAGGCGGCCCTGGCCGCGATCACCGGACCGCAGACCGCCGTCGACGAGATGCGCCGGGAGTACCGGCGCCGCCGCGACCAGGTGCACGCGTGGCTGACGGCCGACCCGGCCATCGCGTGCGTGAAGCCGAAGGGGGCGTTCTACCTGTTCCCCGACATCACGGGCCTGCTGTCGCCGGACGGCCTGGCGACGTCGGCCGCGTTCGCCCAGGCGCTGCTCGACCGCGAGCGCGTGGTGGTGACCCCCGGGGAGGCCTTCTCCGCCCCCGGCTACATCCGGATCTCGTACGCGACATCGATGGAGCAGCTGCGGGAGGGAGCCACGCGGATTCTGCGGTTCGCCGAGTCGGTGCGGCCGGCCGGGGCCCGCGCCGCGCGGTGAGGACCGGCGCCGTGCCGCTGCCGGAGGCATTCGTCGGGGCGCTGCGCCGCGCGGTCGGTGATGACGCCGTCTGGACACGGCCCGACCAGCGGGACCGGTACGCTGCCGACGCGCTCGGTCAGGGCCGTCGCCCCGAGCTCGTCGTCGTCCCGGCCGACACCGGACAGGTCGCGGCCGTTGCGCGGCTGTGCGATGCACACCGGGTGCCCTTGGTCGTCCGGGGCGCCGGCACGGGCTACACCGGCGGCGCCGTGCCCACGGCGGGCGGTGTCGTGCTCTCGGTCGAGCGGCTGAACCGGATCCTCGAGATCGATCCCGTGAACCTGGTGGCCAGCGTCGAGCCGGCCGTCATCACCGGCGAGCTCCAGCGCGCGGTGGAGGCCGTCGGGCTGTTCTATCCGCCCGATCCGGCCAGCCTGGAGCTTTCGTCGATCGGCGGCAACGTGGCGGAGTGCGCCGGCGGCCCCCGCGCGTTCAAGTACGGTGTCACCAAGCGCTACGTGCTGGGGCTCGAGGTGGTGCTGCCAACCGGGGAGGTGATCCGCACCGGGTCCAAGGCCGTGAAGAACGTCGTCGGCTACGACCTGACGCAGCTGCTCGTCGGATCGGAGGGCACGCTCGGCATCATCACGCGAGTGTGGCTGCGCCTGGTGCCGTTGCCGCCGGCCCGGGCGACTCTGCTGGCGGCGTTCGCCGGCATCGCCGGGGCCGTCGACGCCGTGACCGCGCTCATCGGGAAGCGCGTCGTACCCGCGGCGATCGAACTGATCGACGAGGACTCGCTCCGGGCCGTGGAGGCGCACGTGGGCCGCGCCGTGGCGCCGGCGGGCAGCCGCGCGGTGGTGATCGTCGAGTCCGACGGCACGCCTGCCGCCGTGGACGAGGAGATCGCCCGGGTCGACGCGGCCTGCCGCGAGGTGGGGGCGCTCGTCGTGGTCCGGGCCGCGACCGCGGCCGAACGCGACGAGGTGTGGCGCGTGCGGCGGGCCCTCTCGCCCGCGCTGAAGGCCACCGGGCTCGTCAAGATCAACCACGACGTCGTGGTGCCCCGCGGCCGCGTGCCGGAACTCTTCGCGGAAGTCGCGCGGCTGAAGGCGGCGCACGATCTGCGCATCGCCTGCTTCGGTCACGCCGGCGACGGGAACATCCACGTCAACATCATGGTGCCGGCGGGCGACGAGGCCCAGCGCGCCCGGGCTGGCGTGGCGGAGCGGGAGCTCTTCACGCGCGTCGTCGCCCTGGAGGGCTCCATCAGCGGTGAGCACGGCATCGGCTTCGCGAAGGCGCCGTTCCTGCGGCTCGAGCTGTCGGAGACGCAGATCGCGCTGATGCAGCGCGTGAAGGCGGCCTTCGATCCGCACGGCATCCTGAACCCGGGCAAGATCTTCCACGGCTGACCGCCCCGGGGGCGCGCCGCTACGGGCGCCGGTTGGTGACGAGCAGCACGGTGTCGCGGATCGCCGAGGTGGCTGGCGAGAGGAAGGTGCCCAGCCGGATGTTGGCGGTGTTGACGTAGTCCACCTGGCCGAGGGTTTCGATCGGCACGCCGGATGCCTCGACCAGCCCGGCCAGGTCCTGCCGGCGGACGACGAGCAGCACGCGGTCGGGCGAGCGCAGGAACCGCACGGCGTCGGCCTGGTCGTAGAAGTCCTGCTGTGGGAGGCCCGTGTAGAACACGAGGTTCCGGACGAAGACCTGGTAGGGCCCCAGCCGCTCCTGACCCTCGCGGTGCGTTCGGACCAGCGACGCCATGCGTTCGACGGCGTCGGGCCGCTGGCTGACCAGCGCCCCGAAGTGCACCGCCAGCAGCACGGTTGCCGCGCAGGCCGTCATGACCACTGGCAGCGCCCGCCACGCCCGCCGCAGCGCCAGCGCGCCGAGCGCGAGCGTGGAGGCCGCGATCGCGCCCACCGCCACGCGTGATGCCGGGACCCCGGCCGTCAGCACCGCCTCGAGCCGGAGCACGAGCAGGCCGCACCCGGCGAACAGCCCGACGCTGGCCCACGTGGCCGCCGCCAGCAGCCGCGTGCCCCCGGCCTCGGCGCGCGCGGCGATCGCCGTCGCCAGCGCGATCGCGATCGGCGGCAGCACGGGCAGGATGTAGCGGGGCTGCTGCCCGACGGAGACGGTGTAGAAGAGCAGCGGCATGGCGGCCCAGAGCAGGAGGCGCCATTCGGCCGTCGTCAGCGCGGCGCGGCGCCGCGCGACCGCGAGCGCGGCGGGCACGGGCAGCGTCACGGCGAACGCGGACCAGGGCAGCAGGCCGCCGACGACGATCGGCAGGTAGTACCAGAACGGGCGCGACTCGTTGAAGCGTTCCGTGGTGAACCGCTCGAGGTTGTCCCCGACGAAGAAGCTCTCGAGATACGCCGTGCCGTGAGTGAGCGTCATCGCCGCGTACCAGGGCACCCCGACCAGCAGGGCGAGCGCGACGGCGAGGAGCGCGCCCGAGGGTCGGACCCGGGTCGTGTGGCGCTCGCGCCACCAGATTGGCAGCAGGACCAGCGCGGGAAGCAGGAACGCGACGGGCCCCTTGGTCAGGAAGCCGAGGCCCGCCATCACGCCGCCGAGCGCCCACCAGCGCAGGTCATGCGGCGCCCCCTCGTCGGCGGCCCGCAGCGCGGCCCAGATGGTGGCGGAGATGAAGAAAGTGAGAGGCAGGTCGGGCAGGGCCGACCGGGCCATCATGAAGTAGCCGAAGCAGGTGGCGACGATCGCGCCGGCGAGCCACGCCGCGCCGCGGCCGGCGCTTCGCGCCGCGGCCCACGTCAGCAGGACCAGGCCGACGCCCGAGAGCGCGGACCACGCGCGCGCGGCCGCCTCGCCCGGTCCGGCGACGACGTAGGTCGCAGCCGTCAGCCAGTAATAGAGCACCGGCTTCTGCCAGCGGTACTGGTAGTTGAAGTGGGGAGTGAGCCAGTCGCCGCCCTCGACCATCTCGCGGGAGGCTTCGGCGTAGAACGCCTCGTCGGCGTCGGTGACGGCCTGCCGTCCGAGGCCTGCGCCGAACGTCAGCAGCGACAGCAGCAGCAGGGAGAGGGCCGGCCAGCGCACGTCCGGCCATTGTAGTGCACGGCGTCGGCCGATAATGGACGCATGGACGAGCGGAAAAAGCGCGTTGCCGTCATCGGGGCCTCGACCGACCGCCGCAAGTTCGGCAACAAGGCGGTTCGGGCGTTCGCGGAGGCCGGCTACACCGTCTATCCCGTCACGCCGAACGCGCAGGAAGTGGAGGGACTGCGCGCGTATCGGTCCGTGCTGGACATTCCCGACGCACTCGACATGGTCACGGTGTACGTGCCCCCGCCCGTCGTGCTCGGTTTGCTCGGCGAGATCGCGCGGGCGGGCGCGCCGGAGGTCTGGCTCAATCCTGGCGCCGACACCGACGAGGTGCTGGCCGAAGCGCGGCGCCGGGGCCTGCCCGTGATCGCCGCCTGCAGCATCATCGGCGTCGGCCGGAATCCCGCGAACTTCTGAACCGGCGTTCTTGACAGCCCGCCGGGCGGTTCCTATACTGCCCGACCAGACGGCAGGTCGCTCGAGTCATCCGCGGCACCGCCCGCGGCCGCGCGCACGCCCCGCGACGCGTCCGGGGTTCGACCCGCGCCGGCCCGTCACGCAGCCACCGACGTACGCCCGCTTCACCATCGTCGTACACGCTTTTCAACCCTCTTTCCTCGCCGCGCAACCCATGTCGAGTTCGCCCAAGCAGCCAGGGTCTGGCCATCCGCGTCATCGCCGTCGTCGTCCGTCGCGTCAGGGCGGCCGGGAGTCCGCTCCGCCCGAGCACACGGGTCTGCCCGTCGAGCCTGCCGGCGGCGAGGAGGCCGCCGCCGCGCCGGCTCCGCCGGGCCCAGGGGGCGGGGCGCCGCGCCCGAGCCTGAACATCAACACCCTCAAGGACATGAGCATCCAGGCCCTGACGCAGATCGGGAAGGACCTGAATGTCGCCGGTGCAACCGGCATGCGCAAGCAGGACCTGATCTTCCAGATCCTCAAGGCGCAGACCGAGCAGAGCGGCTTCATCTTCTCGGAGGGCGTGCTCGAGACGCTGCCGGACGGCTTCGGCTTCCTCCGCGCGCCCGACTACAACTACCTGGCAGGCCCCGACGACATCTACGTCTCGCCCGCGCAAATCAGGCGGTTCGACCTGCAGACCGGCGACACGGTGTCCGGCCAGATCCGCCCGCCGAAGGAAGGCGAGCGGTATTTCGCCCTCGTCAAGGTGGAGGCGGTCAATTTCGAGGCGCCCGAGCACGCGCGCGAGAAGCTGTTCTTCGAGAACCTGACGCCGCTGTATCCGCAGGAGGCGTTCCGCCTCGAGACGGCGCCGGACGCCCTGGGCACGCGGGTGATGGACCTGATGACCCCGATCGGCAAGGGGCAGCGCGGGCTCATCGTGGCGCCACCGCGCACCGGCAAGACCATGCTGCTGCAGAGCATCGCGCAGGCGGTGGTGCAGAACCATCCCGAGGTCTACCTGATCGTCCTGCTCATCGACGAGCGGCCGGAGGAGGTCACCGACATGCAGCGGTCGGTGAAGGGCGAGGTGATTTCCTCGACCTTCGACGAGCCGGCCCAGCGTCACGTGCAGGTGGCCGAGATGGTCATCGAGAAGGCGAAGCGCCTCGTCGAGCACAAGAAGGACGTCCTGATCCTGCTCGACTCGATTACCCGCCTCGCACGCGCGTACAACACGGTGATCCCGTCGTCGGGCAAGGTGCTCAGCGGCGGCCTGGACTCGAACGCGCTGCAGAAGCCGAAGCGGTTCTTCGGCGCGGCGCGCAACATCGAGGAGGGCGGGTCGCTGACGATCATCGCGACCGCACTCGTCGACACCGGCTCGAGGATGGACGACATCATCTTCGAGGAGTTCAAGGGGACCGGCAACATGGAGATCCACCTGGACCGCAAGCTGGCGGACAAACGGGTCTTCCCGGCGATCGACATCACGCGCAGCGGCACCCGCAAGGAGGAGTTGCTGATCCCGCGCGAGGACCTGAACCGGGTCTGGGTGCTGCGCAAGGTGCTCAACCCGCTGTCGGGCGTCGAGGCCATGGAACTGCTGCTCGACAAGATGGGCAAGACGAAGAACAACGCCGAGTTCCTCGGCGCGCTGCAGAAGATCGGCTGACGTGCCGGGGAGGCGCCCGTGACGACCATCCGGCTGCGGCAGGACGGCCCGTACGTCATCGACGCCGACGACGTCCGAGTCGTGGATTGGGAGGGGCGCGAGTATCCGATCGACCGGAGGCCGGTGGCGCTGTGCCGCTGCGGGGCGTCGTCGCGGAAGCCGTTTTGTGACGGCTCGCACCGGCGGCTGGGATTCGACGGCGGACCCGCCGCGCCGGCGGGCCCGCCCAGGACGACCGACCGGTCCTGATCAGCGGACCGGGATCAGCAGATCGGCCGGCACCGCCAGCGACGCGTTGAGCGTGGTGCCGGCGTCGACCGTCACTTCGCGGCCGCGCGTGGCCAGCACGACGCCCGTGCCGGCCGCGCCCCCGATCGCGGCGCCCTTCGCCGCGCCGCTCCCGCCGCCGGCGATGGCGCCGATGATGGCGCCGCCCACCGCGCCCGCGCCGATCTTCGCGGCATCCTGCTTCTGCGTCGCCTCGCCTTCGAACGTGAGGGGGGCCGTGCGGAGGGCCTCTTTCTGCCCGTTGATGGTCGCCTCGGTGAAGCGGAAGACCAGCCGCGACCGGCCCCGGACGCGGCCCGCCCGCTCGACGTCGGTGACCGCACCCGAGAACACCGTGCCGGCGGGAATCGCCGTGACGCCATCGACCGACACCGCCTCGCGCAGCCGCGCCTGGACGGGCGTTTCCACCGTCGCCGTCTCGGAGGTCAGCGCCGTCGTCAGTTCGAGCGCGAGCGCGGTGCCCGCGGGCACCGTGACCTCACGAACGGTCGGTCGTGGCGGCGCCGGCGCTTGCGCCGGTGCGACGGCGGCGGGGGCGCTTGGCACGGGCGCAGGACGCTCGCCGGCTGAGGGCGCCGGCCGCGCCGCCGGTGTTGCGGTTCGCGGCCGCGTCGACTGGGCTGCGGCCGCCGCGGGCTCGGCGGGCGCCGGCGGCGGCGCCGGGGCCGGCTCGGCGCTCGTCGCCGGTGCCTCGGCCGCGGGAGCAGCCGTCGTGGAATCCTGGCCGGTGCCGGCGCCGCCGCAGCCGCTTGCGACCAATGCGGCGATCAGCAGGACACCGAAGTGCTCGATTCTGAACATGTAGTCCCCCTTGCGGCAGAGTCCGTTCAAGTGTCGGGCCAACAGGGCAGAGGCCGGATTCGTTGGGGATTTCGACGGATCTCGACGGGAAGGGCCGCTCGGGACCCCGAAATGACATAGCGATAGTTGACGATTACGTGTTCTTATCGTGCAGAAAGGACTATCAATTTGACTGATGCCGTCCAGGCGGGGCACACTGCTCACCTATGGCGACCACACGCACAGGTGCGCAGATCATCTGGGAATGTCTCGTCCACGAGGGCGTGACCACGGTGTTCGGGTATCCGGGCGGGGCGATTCTGCCCGCCTACGACGCGATGCTGGACTATCCCGTCCGGCACGTGCTGGTCCGGCATGAGCAGGGGGCGACCCACATGGCGGACGGTTATGCGCGCGCGGGCGGTGGCGTCGGCGTCGCGATGGCCACGTCGGGCCCCGGAGCGACCAACATGGTGACCGGCATCGCGACGGCGATGATGGACTCGGTGCCGATGGTCTGCATCACCGGCCAGGTGCCCAGCAAGCTGATCGGGTACGACGCCTTCCAGGAAACCGACATCACCGGCATCACGCTGCCGATCACCAAGCACTCGTACCTGGTGACGCGCGTCGAGGACATCATGCCGGCGATGAAGGAGGCGTTCCATCTGGCCAAGTCGGGCCGTCCAGGCCCGGTGCTCGTCGACATCACGAAGGACGCCCAGCAGGCATCGGTCGACTGGGCGTGGGACGGGTCGCCGGTGAAGCTCCGTGGCTACCGGCCGCGGCTCACCGTGCCACGGCCCGAGCTCGCCAAGGCGGCTGACCTGATCCGCGGCGCCAAGAAGCCGGTGATTCTGGCGGGCCAGGGCATCATCCACAGCGGCGCCTTCAAGGAGGTCCGTGAGTTCGCCGAGCGGATCAACGCCCCCGTGGCGATGACGTTGCTCGGGCTCGGCGCCTTCCCGGCGAGCCATCCGCTCAACATCGGGATGATGGGCATGCACGGGGAGGCCTGGGTCAACCACGCCATCCAGGAGGCCGACCTGCTGCTGGCCTTCGGCATGCGCTTCGACGACCGCGTCACGGGCAACATCAAGACCTATGCCCTCAACGCGAAGAAGATCCACATCGACATCGACCCGTCCGAGATGAACAAGAACGTCACGGTGGACGCGGCGATCGTGGCCGACCTGCGCGAGGCGCTGCGCGACCTGCTCGACGTCGTGGAGACGGCGGATCACGGCGCGTGGCTCAAGTACATCGCGTCGATGAAGGGCGATTCGGCGGTGCGCGACATCCAGACGCTGCCGGACAACGGGCACCTGTACGCGCCGCACGTGATCAACGACATCTGGCGGATCACCGAGGGCAAGGCGATCGTCGCGACGGACGTGGGCCAGCACCAGATGTGGGAGGCCCAGTACTACCACCACGAGACGCCACGGTCGCTCATCACGTCGGGAGGTCTCGGCACGATGGGCTTCGGCCTGCCGGCCGCGATCGGCGCCAAGATGGCGCGGCCCGATGCCGAAGTCTGGGCGGTCGTCGGCGACGGCGGCTTCCAGATGACGGCCTGCGAGCTCTCGACCGCCGCGCAGGAGGGCGTCAAGGTGAACGTGGCCGTGATCAACAACGGCTACCTCGGCATGGTCCGTCAGTGGCAGGAGTTCTTCTACGAGCGGCGCTACGCGGCCACCCCGATGCGGAGTCCGGACTTCGTCAAGCTGGCCGAGGCCCACGGCCTGACGGGCCTGCGGGTCGACAAGCGGGCCGACGTCGAGAGCGTCGTGGCCCGCGCCCGGGAGGCGGAGGGGACGGTCGTCGTGGACTTCCGGGTCGAGCAGGAAGACAGCGTGTACCCGATGGTGCCCGCCGGCGCCGACCTCGACGCGATGATCCGCCGTCCGAAGTCCGCGCTGGTCGAGACCGGCGCCGATCTGCAGTAGAGGAAGACAGGACTCGATGCATCACACCCTCGTTGCCCTGGTCGAAGACAAGCCAGGCGTGCTCAATCGCGTGGCGCTGGTGTTCCGGCGCCGCGCCTTCAACATCGAATCCCTCACCGTGGGACGCACGGCGGAACCCGGCGTTTCGCGCATGACGATCGTGCTCGACAGCGATCAGGTCGACGCCCAGCGCGTCACCGCGTACCTGTACAAACTCGTCAACGTCCTGCAGGTCGAGGATCTGGGCAGCGTGCCGGCCGTCGCGCGCGATCTCGCGCTCGTCAAGGTGGCCGTGGCCGGTCACGACCGGGCCCACCTGCTGCGGGTGGTCGACGAGACGCGCGCACACATCGTCGACTCGGGTGACCAGACGATGACGCTCGAGATCACGGGTGAGCCCCCGCACGTCGACGCCGTGATCGGCCGGCTGGAGCCGCTCGGCATCGTCGAGATGGTGCGGACTGGCCAGGTGGCGATGCGCCGGGGCGACACGGCCCTGTCAGCCGCGCAATACTCGTAGGTCCGGCCCGGCGGCGGCCCCGAACGCCGGCCCTGGCGGGTCGGCGTGGTGGGTTCCCGCCCGCCGGCCTTGTGCACGTATTCAGGAGAGACGATGGCAACGATGTTCTACGACAAGGATGCGGACATTGATTTGATCCGCGGGCGGAAGGTCGCCGTGATCGGGTACGGCTCGCAGGGGCATGCGCACGCGTTGAACCTGCAGGACAGCGGCGTCAGCGTCGTCGTCGGACTCCAAGACGGGAGCAAGTCGGCCGACAAGGCTCGGGCCGCCGGCCTGAAGGTGCTCAGCGTGGCCGAGGCGTCGAAGTGGGCCGACGTGATCATGGTCCTCATCCCGGATCAGCATCAGGCGCGCGTCTACAAGAGCGACATCGCGCCGAACCTGTCGGCGGGCAAGATGCTGATGTTCGCGCACGGCTTCGCCATCCGGTTCAACTGGATCGTGCCGCCGGCCGACGTCGACGTGACCATGGTGGCGCCGAAGGCGCCGGGGCACCGCGTTCGGGAGGTGTTCACGGAAGGCGCCGGCGTGCCCGGCCTGCTGGCCGTGCACCAGGACGCGACGGGGAAGGGCCGCGCCACTGCGCTCTCGTACGCGCGCGGCATCGGCTGTACCCGCGCGGGCGTGATCGAGACGACCTTCGCCGAGGAGACGGAGACCGACTTGTTCGGCGAGCAGGCGGTGCTGTGCGGCGGCACCGCGGCGCTCGTCAAGGCCGGATTCGAGACGTTGATCGAGGCTGGCTACCAGCCCGAGATCGCGTACTTCGAGTGCCTGCACGAGCTGAAGCTCATCGTCGACCTGATGTACCGGGGAGGCCTCAACTACATGCGGTACTCGATCAGCGACACTGCCGAGTACGGCGACTACATGGGCGGCCCGCGCATCGTCACCGAGCACACGAAGGCCGCGATGAAGCAGATGCTGCTCGAGATCCAGTCGGGTGAGTTCGCGAGGAAGTGGATCGCCGAGGCCGAGGGGGGCTATCCGAACTTCAAGGCGCTGCGGGAGCGCGACCGGAATCACCCGATCGAGGTGGTCGGCTCGAAGCTCCGCAACATGATGCCGTTCCTCGACCCCGTGCAGCTGCCCCAGCCCTCGACGGTCTGATGCTCAACAAGTACTCGTCCCGCGTCACGCAGCCCCGGAGCCAGGGGGCGTCGCAGGCCATGCTCTACGGCATCGGCCTGACCGACGCCGACCTGCAGAAGCCCCAGGTCGGCATCTGCAGCATGTGGTACGAGGGCAACACCTGCAACATGCACCTCGGCGACCTCGGCGCGCAGGTCAAGTCCGGCGTGCAGGCGGCTGGCCTGGTGGGGCTCCGGTTCAACACCATCGGAGTCAGCGACGGGCTGTCGATGGGCACCGACGGCATGAGCTATTCGCTGCCGTCGCGCGACCTCATCGCCGACTCGATCGAGACGGTGATGGGGGCCCAGTGGTACGACGCGCTGGTGACGATTCCGGGCTGCGACAAGAACATGCCCGGCAGCGTCATCGCGATGGTGCGGCTGAACCGGCCGGCGATCATGGTCTACGGCGGGACGATCCGGGCCGGCCACGCCCTCGGCAAGCCGAGGGACATCATCTCGGCGTTTCAGTCGTACGGCGAGTACCTGGCCGGCACGATCACGGACGAGCAGCGGCTCGAGATCGTCCGGCACTCCTGTCCAGGGGCGGGGGCCTGTGGCGGCATGTACACGGCGAACACGATGGCCGTCGCCATCGAGGCGCTGGGCCTGTCGCTGCCGTACAGCTCGTCGCTGCCGGCTGAAGACCCGGGCAAGGCCGACGAGTGCCGCCGGGTCGGCGCCGCGGTACAGCTGCTGCTCGAGCGGGATCTGAAACCGCTGGACATCTTGACGCGGAAGTCGTTCGAGAACGCCCTGACGATGGTGATGGCGCTCGGCGGATCGACCAACGCGGTGCTGCACCTGCTGGCCATCGCCCGGAGCGCGCGCATCGAGCTGTCGCTCGAGGACTTCCAGCGCGCGAGCGACCGCGTGCCGCTGCTCGCGGACATGAAGCCGAGTGGCAAGTACGTCCAGGAGGACCTGCACGCGGTGGGCGGCACGCCGGCCGTGATGAAGTACCTGCTCGAGCGCGGCTTCCTGCACGGCGACGCAATGACCGTCACGGGCCGGACCCTCGAGGAGAACCTGCGGGACCTGCCTGGCCTCACGAGCGGCCAGCAGATCGTGCATCCGATCGAGGCGCCGGTCCTGAAGCGCGGCCACATCCGCATCCTGCGGGGCAACCTGGCTCCCGAGGGTTCGGTGGCCAAGATCACCGGCAAGGAAGGGGAGCGCTTCGAAGGGGTCGCGCGCGTCTACGACTCCGAGGAGGCGATGCTCGCCGGGCTCGAGAAGGGCGAGATCACGAAGGGATCGGTCGTCGTGATTCGCTACGAAGGCCCGAAGGGCGGTCCCGGCATGCCCGAGATGCTGACGCCGACGTCGGCGATCATGGGCGCGGGGCTCGGCGCAGACGTGGCGCTGCTGACCGACGGGCGCTTCTCGGGCGGCTCCCACGGGTTCATCATCGGGCACATCACGCCCGAGGCGCAGGACGGTGGGCCGATCGGGCTCGTGCGGAACGGCGACCGCATCATCATCGACGCCGCGGCGTGCCAGCTGAACGTCGACGTGCCGGCGGCCGAGCTCGAGGCGCGCCGCCGCGCGTGGGCCCCGCCACCGCCGAAGGTCACGACGGGCGTGCTGAGCAAGTACGTCCGGCTGGTACGGTCGGCGTCCGAGGGGTGCGTGACCGACTAGAACCGGAATCTGGCCAGCGGGCCGCGTCCGTCCGGCGAAGGGGGCGAAGCGGTCCGGAGACCGGAAGGAGGGGCGGGGCCCGGTGGCTCCCGCCCCTCTGTCGTGTACGCCCCGGTCGGCTCGGTGGCGCCGCGTCAGGCGGCGACCGTCTGCGCCCGTTCGAACGTCAGCTGATCGCCCCTGGCGTCGGCGACGACCCGGTCGCCCTCCTTGAACTGTCCCTCCAGCACGCGCATGGCGAGCGGGTCGAGGATCCGCCGCTGAATCGTGCGCTTGAGTGGCCGGGCCCCGTAGATGGGGTCGTAGCCCTCGGTCACGACCAGCTGCTTGGCGGCGTCTGTCATCTCGACCTGGATCTTGCGGTCTTCGAGCCGCTTCAGCAGACCGCGGATCTGGATGTCGATGATCGACTTCATGTGCTCGAGGCCGAGCGCATGGAAGAAGATGACGTCGTCGATCCGGTTGATGAACTCGGGCCGGAAGTGCTGCCGCAGCGCCTCGGTCACCTGGCGCCGCACGCCGTCCGTGATCGTGCCCTGGTGCTCCGCGATGTGCTGGCTGCCCAGGTTCGACGTCATGATCACGACCGCGTTCTTGAAGTCGACCGTGCGGCCCTTGCCGTCGGTGAGGCGCCCGTCGTCGAGGAGCTGCAGCATGACGTTCAGCACCTCGGGGTGCGCCTTCTCGATCTCGTCGAACAGCACGACGGAGTAGGGGCGCCGGCGCACGGCCTCGGTCAGCTGGCCGGCCTCCTCGTACCCGACGTATCCCGGCGGCGCGCCGATCATGCGCGACACCGTGTGCTTCTCCTGGTACTCCGACATGTCGATGCGTACCATCGCATGTTCATCGTCGAACAGGAACTCGGCGAGCGCGCGCGCCGTCTCGGTCTTGCCGACGCCCGTCGGGCCCAGGAAGATGAAGCTGCCGAGCGGCCGGTTCGGATCCTGCAGGCCGGCCCGGGCGCGCCGGATGGCGTTGGCCACGGCCGAGACGGCCTCGTCCTGGCCGATGACGCGCTGGTGCAGGCGCTCCTCCATCCGCAGCAGCTTCTGGATCTCGCCCTCCATCAGCCGGCTCACCGGAATGTTGGTCCACTTGGCGACCACCTCGGCGATGTCCTCCTCGTCGACCTCCTCCTTGAGCATCCGCGGACCGTCCGTCACGCCGGCGGCGTCCTCGGCCTGGATCCGCTTCTCCAGGTCCGGAATGCGGGCGTACTTGAGCTCGGATGCCTTCGCGTAGTCGCCGATGCGCTCCGCGGCCTCGAGCTCGCGCCGGGCATCCTCGAGCTGCTGCTTCACCTCGCTCGTGCCCTTGATGGCGTCCTTCTCCCGCTGCCACTGCGCCTGGAGGCGCGTCTGCTCGTCCTTGAGCTCGACGAGCTCCTTCTCGAGCTTGGAGAGGCGATCGGCCGAGGCCTTGTCGGTCTCCTTGCGCAGGGCCTCGCGCTCGATCTCGAGCTGCATGATCCGCCGGCGCACCTCGTCGAGCTCGGCCGGCATGGAGTCGATCTCCATGCGCAGCTTGGACGCCGCCTCGTCGACCAGGTCGATCGCCTTGTCGGGCAGGAAGCGGTCCGCGATGTAGCGGTGCGACAGGACGGCCGCGGCCACCAGCGCCGAGTCCTTGAACCGGACCTTGTGGTGGATCTCGTAGCGTTCGCGCAACCCGCGGAGGATCGAGATGGTGTCCTCGACCGTGGGCTCGCCGACCAGGACCGGCTGGAAGCGGCGCTCGAGCGCGGCGTCCTTCTCGATGTGCTTGCGGTACTCGTCGAGGGTGGTGGCGCCAATCGTGTGCAGCTCGCCCCGGGCCAGCATCGGCTTCAGCATCTGCGACGCGTCCATGGCGCCCTCGGCCGCGCCGGCGCCCACGACGGTGTGCAGCTCGTCGATGAAGAGGACGATCAGCCCCTCCGATTCGGTGATCTCCTTGAGCACGGCCTTGAGGCGCTCCTCGAACTCGCCGCGGTACTTCGCGCCGGCGACGAGCGCCCCCATGTCGAGCGCGAAGATGCGCTTGTTCTTGAGGCCTTCCGGCACGTCGCCGCGGACGATCCGCTGTGCGAGCCCCTCGACGATCGCGGTCTTGCCGACGCCGGGCTCGCCGATGAGGACCGGGTTGTTCTTCGTCCGGCGCGACAGCACCTGGATGACGCGGCGTACTTCTTCGTCGCGGCCGATGACCGGGTCGAGTTTCCCCTTCCGGGCCAGCTCGGTCAGGTCGCGGCCGTAGCGGGCGAGTGCCTCGTAGGTCGACTCCGGGTTCTGCGACGTCACGCGCTGGCTGCCGCGCACCTGGGTCAGCGCGGCGTAGAGGGCGTCCTTGCCGAGGCCGGCCTTCTGCAGGTACTGCGCGGCCGGCGAGCGTCCCTCCTCGGTCGCGATGGCGAGCAGCAGGTGTTCGGTGCTGACGTAGTCGTCCTGCAGCCGCTTCGCCTCGGCCTGTGCGGAGGCGACGATGAGGTTCATGCGGGGCGACAGCCGCAGGTCGGCCCCGTAGGCCTGGGGGAGCGCCTTCAGCAGGCCGCGCGCGTCGGCGGCCACCTTGGCCGGCTGCTGGCCGGCCTTGGCCAGCACGGAGGCCACCGTGCCGCCCTTCTGCTCGACGAGGGCGACGAAGAGGTGTTCGGGCGTGACCTCCGAGTGGTGGAGCTCGGTGGCGAGGCTCTGGGCCGTGAGGATCGCTTCCTGGGCCTTCTCGGTGAAGTTGTTGATGTTCATGTCTCTGCTCGCTCGCGTCGTGTTCGCGGCCGCTGGCTTACGCGGCGCTGTGCGCCTTGCCGTTCGAGGCGTGCAGGCGGGCCAGCGCCTCGTAGTGTTCCCGTTCCTGCGAGTTCAGGGTGGTCGGCACCCGGACCTCGACCTTGGCGTACAGGTCCGCCTTGGCGTCGGGCTTGCCGACCGTCGGCATGCCGTAACCCTTCAGGCGAAACACCTGGTTGTTCTGCGTGAAGGCGGGTACACGGAGCCGGGCGGGCTTGCCGCTCATCGTCTGGACGTCGGCTTCTCCGCCCAGCACGGCGGTCGTCACCGGAATCGGTACCGTCACGTGCAGGTCCCGGCCCTTGACCTCGAAGGTCGGATGGGGGGCCAGCCGGACGCGCAGGTACAGGTGACCGGCTTCGGCGCCCCCTCGGCCGTGCTCGCCCTCGCCCGCGATGCGGACACGGGACCCCTCCGTGACGCCGGCCGGGATTCTGACGTCGACCGTCCGGGCGTGCCCGTCGTGGGTCAGCGTCAGGCGGCGCATCGTGCCGTGGTAGGCGTCCTCGAGGCTCAGCTCGATGTCGTGCTCGACGTCCCGACCGGCCCGCTGCCGCGGGCGCCGCTCGGTGCGGGCCGACGGGCCGGCCCCGCCCCCGAAGAACGTGGTGAAGAAGTCCGAGAACGGGTTGCTGTCCCCGAAGACGTCCTCCATCTCCTCCGGTGACATGGTCCGAAATCCGCCATGCCCGTGCCCCTGGCCGGCGAAGGGATTGGGCCGTCCCTGGGCCTGCGCCTGCTCGTACATCCGCCAGTTGGCGCCGAGCTCGTCGTACTTCTTGCGCGTCGCCGGGTCGCCGAGCACCTCGTAGGCCTCGTTGATGTCCTTGAACTTCGCCTCCGCGCCCTTGTCGCCGGGGTTCACGTCCGGGTGGTACTTGCGGGCCAGCTTCCGGAAGGCCTGCTTGAGCTCCTTGTCCGTCGCGGTCTTCGACACCCCGAGCGTGGCGTAGTAGTCCTTGAAATCCATGTCGCGTCCGTGTTCAGAAGCCCATGACGTCGTTGAGGCGCCGCATCTCGGCGAGGAGCTGTCGCCGCCCGGCACCGGTGTTCAGCGCCTGTTCGTCGAGCAGGGGGCGGACGCGCTGCATCACTTCGGCGATCGACAGCAGGCGCTGGACGCCCGCCAGGTTGATGCCGAGGTCGTCCACCAGGCGCTTGATCAGCCGCAGGCGCTCCAGTTCGTCGCGCGAGTAGAGCCGCATGCTCCCGAGCGATCGCGACGGCTGTATCAGGCCGAGGCGCTCGTACTTGCGCAGCGTCTGCGGATGCATGCCGAGCATCTCGGCAGCCATGCTGATCAGGTAGAGATCCCGGTCGATCGCCATGACCCGTCAGACGCCCTGATCCGGATCGACGAATAGCATTGACATGGCGCAAGTATAGCTATTGACACGCAGTGTGTCAACGTGTGGCGCCGTGCCCGACCGGTGCGACGCCGGTTCGCGGTAGGATCGACGGCAACTTTGGATATCCAGGCCGCAGACTTCGTCACCGTCGCCCTCCTCGTCGTCCTCGAAGGCCTCCTCAGCGCCGACAACGCGCTCGTGATGGCCATCCTGGTGCTGGGCCTGCCCAAGGCCTCGCACCAGAAGGCCCTCCGGTATGGCCTGGTCGGCGGGTTCGCGTTCCGGATCATCGCGACACTGCTCGCGGCCTACCTGATCAAGGTCGGCTGGATTCGGCTGCTGGGCGGGCTGTACCTGCTCTACCTCACGTATTCCCACTTCACCTCCCGCGAGCACGGCGAGGACGGACGGCAGGCGCCGGCGGCCAAGCCCTGGCTGGGGCTGTCACCGTTCTGGGCCACCGTCGTCCGGGTCGAGCTCATCAACCTGGCCTTCTCGATCGACTCGATCCTCGTGGCGGTCGCGATGTCGCCGAAGTTGTGGGTGGTCGTGACCGGCGGAATTCTGGGCATCGTGGCGATGCGGCTGGTCGTGGGCCAGTTGATTTCGCTGGTCCAGCGCTACCCGGCGCTCGTGGACGGGGCGTTCGTGATCATCGCGTGGGTCGGTTTCAAGCTCGGCCTCGAGTACCTGCACGAGGCCGGACTCGTCCACGTCGAGATTCCCCAATGGCTGTCGATTGGCGTCATCCTGATCATCTTCGCCGTCTCCTACGTCTACGCGCGGATGCAGGGCCCGATGCCGGAGACCCCGGTCGAGGCGCAGGGCGAGGCCAGCCTCGAGGCCGAGGCGGAGCAGGTCGGGGCGGCCGACGGCGACCGGTAGACGGGCCCGGCCCTAGCGGCGCGCGGCCGGGGTGAGCGTCGTCGTCCGCCGTTCGCCCGCGCGGACGAACACCACGGTCGTCGGCTGGCCGATCTTCAGCAGCTCGAGGGCGTAGGTGTAGTCGTAGATGTTGGCGATCGTGTGCCCCGCGATTTCGATGACGACGTCGCCTTTCTGCAGCCCGGCCTCGGCGGCGGGGCCCCCGGCGATCACGTCGCTCAGCCGCAGGCCCTTGGCGTCGGAGGCGTAGTCCGGCACCGTGCCGGTGAAGACGCGGATGCCGGCCCTCGTCGCGCCCTGGCCCGTCGGCTCCACCTTGGCGAATGCCGGTGCGGCGTCGGCGTCGAGCAGCCGGCGCACGATCGCGGCTGCCATCACGGCGATCCGGTCGAGATCCTCGTAGTTGATCTTGTCGGCCGTGTCGGACGGCTTGTGGTAGTCCACGTGCGCGCCGGTGGTGAAGGCCAGGCTGGCGACCGAGGCTTGGTTGAACGAGGCGACGTCGGTGGGCTGATACGGGTCCGGCTGGAGCGTCAGATCGAATCCGGCCACGACGTTCGCCCGCTCGAGTACCGACGGCCAGGCCGGGCTGGTCCCAGTGGCCTGGATGGTGAGCTTGTTGTCGCGCATTCGCCCGACCATGTCGAAGTTCAGGTACGCGGCGACTTGGGCGAGCGGCACGGGTGGCTTCGCCACGAACGAGCTCGATCCGACCAGGCCGATCTCCTCGGCCGACCAGAAGGCGACCAGCACGTGCCGGCGGCGTGGCTGAGACGCCAGCGACTGTGCGATCGCCAGCACCGCGGCCGTTCCCGAGGCGTTGTCGTCCGCGCCGGGATGGGCCTTGCCGATGTCGGCCTGGCCGGCCAGCGAGTTCCCGTTGTCGCCGACGCCGAGGTGGTCGTAGTGTGCGCCGATCACGACCCAGGGCTTGTCGACCCCGGAGATCGGGCCGGTCGCCGGCAGGTAGGCGAGGACGTTGCGGCCGGTGCGCTTCTGGCGCGCGACCGCGGTCTGCAGCGTGATCGCCACGTCCGGCAGCCCGAACCCGGCCACGTGGGGGTTGCCGGAGTCGAGTTCGCGCTGCACGTTTTCGAGCGGACGGGAGCCGGCGAGCAGCGCGTCCGCGACGGCGCCGCCGACGCTGGCCGCCGGCAGCCCGGACCCGGCCAGGGCGGTGTCGAACGTCATCGGGATCGTTCGGCCGGCGTTCGGGGAGCGGGGGCCCGTCACGACGACCAGCGCCCGTGCGCCGCGCTGCCGCGCGGCCATGGCCTTGTAGCGGAGGTCCGAGTAGCGCGCGAGGATTGCCCGGGTCGCGGGCGCCGCGTCCTCGGGGAAATAGCGCAGCACGACCACCACTTTGCCGGTCACGTCGAGGCCGGCGTAGCTGTCGTAGCCGACGCCCTGCGCCTCGGGGACCACGATGCCGTAGCCCGCGAAGACGGCGGGCGCGGTGACCGTGCCGTCGTCGGAGAAGGAGAGCGCCTGCACCTCCTCTCGTGACGCGAAGACTCGCGGTGACGGGGCGGCGCTGGCGCGGGCGATCGTGATGCGGCTGCCGGCATCGGTGCTGCCGGCAGTGAACTCGAAGCCGCCGAAGGCGTCTGCGTGGCCGGGCAGCGGCACGGCGCCAATGCGCGCGAGCTGGTCGGCCAGGTACTCGGCCGCGAGCTGCTCGCCCGTGGAGCCGGCCTGCCGCCCGTTGAAGGCGTCCGCCGTCAACCGCTCCACGTGGGGACGCGTCGAGGTCAGCGGGGCGGTCTGGCCGGTGGCGGCCGCTGGCGCGCCCAGCAGGATGGCGGACAGGGCGAGACCGGCGGTCGGCAGGCGTCTGGGCATCGTCATGGGCCTATCCTCGTGGCGGGCGGCCACCGGGGCCGCCCGGGCGTCTTACCGGCGGAGCGGGGCGTTGGCCAGCGCGTCGAGCGCCGCCTGATGGTTCCATTGGGCCAGGAAGATCTGGCCCTCCCGGCCGCCGCCCCGGCTCGACGTCCATGCGAGCTGGCGGCCGTCGGGCGAGGGAACGGGCAGGCCGTCGAATCCGTCGCTGTAGGTGACCCGGACGGGCTCGCGGGTGCCCGCCGTGTCGACGAGGAACAGCTCGAAGTTCTCGAACCCGAGCTTGTTCGATGCAAAGATGATGTACGAGCCGGACGGATGGAGGTAGGGCGCCCAGCTCATCGCGCCGAAGTCGGTGATCTGCCGCTGATCGGTGCCGTCGAGTTTCATCGTCCAGATGTCGGCGATGAGCCCGCGCTCGTCGAAGCGCCGCCAGACGATGCGCGTGCCGTCAGGCGAGAAGAACGGACCGCCGTCGTAGCCCGGCACCGAGGTCAAGCGCCGGACGCCGGAGCCGTCGGGGTCGGCCCGCATGATGTAGATCTCGGCGAAGTAGCTGGGGTCGGTGTCGAGCTGGCGGCGTTCGGCGGCCGAGAGCGTCCGGCCGTACGCGTCCCGGGTGGAGGAGAAGACGATCCACTGGCCGTCGGGCGAGTAGCTCGCCTCCGCGTCGTAGCCGCGGGCCGTCGTCAGGCGCCGGAGCGTACCGGTGCGCGCGCTGCGGACGTAGATGTCCATTTCGGGGTCGTAGTCCCACGAGTACCGCCGCTCCTGTCCGGAGGCGCGGAACGCGAGCTCGTCCCGTTGCAGTTGGGCCGACCGCGGGTCGTGGTGCGTCGAGGAGAACAGGATGTCGAGGGTTTCTGGGTTGAAGAAGGCGCAGGTGGTCTTGCCCGTGCCCGGTGACACGCGCGTGGTGTCGCCCGTGGAGAGGTCCAGTGTGTAGATCTGGTAGAAGGGATTGCCGGGCTCGCGCTCGCTCTGGAACACCAGGCGCCGCCCGTCGGGTGACCAGTAACCCTCGCCGGCCCGGCGGCCCTCGACGGTGAGTCGCCGGATGCGCGCGAGGAAGTCCCGCTCCCGGGGCGGATCACCCTGGGCCCCGATCGCCGCTCCGCCGATTGCGAGCGCGAGGCTGGCCACGGCCGCCGCGGCGATTCGACGCGTCTGAGTCATGCTGAGCAGAGTTGTAGCACCTTTCGCGTGGCTGCGGCCACGGGCGGCCGCGTCGTGGTCGCATCGCTCCGTCCGATGGACGGTCGGCGCCGTGCTCGTCGCCGGGCTCGTCGTGGCCGGTGGCTGGACCGCGCAGTACGCCTGGCTCATCCACGGCCTGAACCGGGGCGTCGGCGGCACGATGTTCTACGACGCCGACGGCAGGCCCTGGTTCCCCCTCGACGAGCAGCGCCGCGACGTCCCCCTCGAACGGATGTCGGTCTTCCTGAAGGACGCGGTAATCGCCGTCGAGGACCATCGTTTCTACCTGCACCCCGGGATCGATCCGGTCGCCGTGGCCCGCGCCGTCGTGTTCAACGCCACACAGGCCGAGGGACAGCAGGGCGGCAGCACGATCACGCAGCAACTGGCGCGTACGCTGTACCTGTCGACGGCGCGCACCTACGGGCGCAAGGTCAAGGAGGCGGCGCTCTCGGGGCTGCTCGAACTGCTGCTCTCCAAGCGAGAGATTCTCGAGCTGTACCTGAATCGCGTGTACCTGAGCGGCGGCGTCTACGGCGTCGAGTCGATGGCGCAGCGGATGCTGGGCAAGCCCGCCTCCGACGTGACGCTCGCCGAGGCCGCGATGATTGCCGGCATCATCCGCGCGCCCGCGACCTATTCCCCGTGGACGCACCCGGAGGCGGCGCGGGAGCGCAGCCACGTGGTGCTGGCCCGGATGCGGGAAGAAGGCAAGATCACCGCCGCGCAGGAGCAGGCGGCGCGGGGCGAGCGGATCCGCATCCTGCCCCCTCCGCGCGTCACGAGCGCGAGACACGGGTACGCGAAGGAGTTCCTGCGGCAACAGTTCCGTGACGTCTACGGGGGCGACAACCCGCCGGGCTGGATCGTGCACACGACGTTCGTGCCCAGCGTGCAGGACGCGGCCGAGGCCGCGGTCCGCGACGGTCTGCGCCGTCTCGGTGTGCCGGGGCTCGAGGCGGCGCTGGTCGCCATCGACCCGTCCACCGGCAACCTGCTCGCGATGGTCGGCGGGTCGGACTTCGCGGCGACGCCCTTCAACCGTGCGACTCGCAGCCGGCGGCAGCCGGGATCGGCGTTCAAGCCGTTCGTGTTCGCGGCAGGCCTCGAGCGGGGGCTGTCGCCGGTCTCGACGCTGGAGGGCCTGCGGGCGGTGGCCGTGTCGGCCCCCGAGGGCGTGTGGATACCGCGCGACGAACAGGCGCGTGGCGCCGACGCGATGACGCTGCGCGAGGCGCTGCAGGAGTCGAGCAACGCCGCGGCCGTGCTGCTGCAGCAGCGGGTCGGGACGCGCCCGGTCGTTCGCCTGGCGGCGAAGCTCGGTGTCGAGGACCAGCCCGAGGTGCCGTCGCTGTCGCTGGGCAGCGGGCTCGTCTCGCCCCTCGCGCTGACGGCGGCCTACGGCGTATTTCCGGCGCTTGGTTCCTATGCCCGGCCCCGCGGCATGGTCTCGGTGGTGTCGGCGACGGGCGACCGCCTGCACCAGGTGCACGTCGAGCGCGAGGCGGTGCTGCCCGACACGGTGGCGTATCAGATGGTGTCGATGCTGCAAGGGGTGGTCGATCACGGGACCGCATCGTCCGTTCGTGCCCTTGGCGTGCGTGGCGCGCTCGGGGGCAAGACGGGCACGACCAGCGACTACCGTGACGCCTGGTTCGTCGGCTTCTCGTCGGCGGTCGTCGCGGGCGTCTGGGTGGGTTTCGACCAGCCGCACGCCATTCGCGACGGCGCCACGGGGGCCCGCGTCGCGCTGCCGATCTGGGCCGACTTCATGCGGCGGACCGCGCAGCGCCTGCCCTCCGGCCCGATCGCGCCGCCGGCCGGGTTGAGGCAGGCCGAGCTGTGCCGGCTCTCGCACCAGCGGCCGGTGGAGGGCTGCGACGTGTACGTCGAGTATTTCAAGGACGGCGACGAGATGCCGTCAGCACTGTGCCCGATCCATCCGGGAACCCTCCGCCAGCGCGCGGCTCGCCTGGTCGACGGGGTCGTGGGGTCGATTCTGCGTGGTCTGGGCCTCGGCCGCTGAGCCGAGGCGTCGAGAGGGAGTCCCGGTGACGGAGATGCGATGCTGGTGGTGCGGCGACGACCCGCTCTACGTCCGGTACCACGACGAGGAGTGGGGACGGCCCGTCCGGGACGACCGCGCGTTGTTCGAGAAGGTCTGTCTGGAGGGATTCCAGTCGGGCCTGAGCTGGATCACGATCCTGCGAAAGCGAGAGCACTTCCGCCGCGCGTTCGCGGGCTTCGACATCGACGCGGTTGCGGCCTTCGGGCCCGCCGACGTCGAACGCCTCGTCGCAGACGCCGGCATCGTCCGGCACCGGGGCAAGATCACGTCGGCCATCAACAACGCCGCACGGGCGCGCGAACTGCGTGCCGAATTCGGCTCGCTGGCGGAGTACTTCTGGCGCTGGGCCCCGGAACCGGCGAGCCGCCCCAGGGCGATCACCAAGGACGTGCTGATGGGCATGGCGACGACCGCGGAATCCGTTGCGCTCAGCAAGGACCTGCGGCGCCGGGGCTGGACGTTCGTGGGCCCGACCACGATGTACGCCTTCATGCAGGCGATGGGCCTCGTCAACGACCACGTCGACACGTGCGCCTTCCGGCCGCGCGTCCGGCCTCTGGCACGTGCGGGGACGGGCCCTGGGCGCTAGCGGTCCGAGAACTGCAGCGCCTGCCGCACGCGCCTGAACGCGCTCTCGTAGGTCGAGGCCTCGGCCTGCGGGGAGACGCCGATCAGATACACCAGCGTGTTGTCCGGCAGCAGCACCGTGGACAGCGCGACGGTCTCCTTCGCGCCGGTCACGTCCGAGACGTTCGTCAGCTGGGTCGTCAGGCCGTCGCGTCCGCCGATCTGCTCGCGTTGCGTCCCCGTCCGGCGGAGGTTCGGATTCGAGCGCGCGAAGCCTTGCAGCAGCGACTCCGTGTCGCGCTGCAGGTTGCCGGTACCCCGCGCCGTGCCCACCTGCAGGCCGTGGGTGAAGGCCGTGTCGCCGCGAGCCCCCTGGACGAACCCGCCTGCTGGCGCGTAGGTGGCCCCCCCGTCGCTGCCGGCGAAGGCCTGCCAGTTGGCGGGCACGGTGACGCGCAGGAGTGGCGACGGCTGGTGGCTGCGCGTCTGCGACGCCGGCGGATCGACGCGCACCGGCGCGCGCGTGGTGCCGGCGGACGTCGGCGGGGCCCCCGCGGCGGTGGTCGTGGCCCTGCCGTTGCGGGCGATCTCCTCGGCGGTGAGCGCCGGCGCCATGCCGGCGAGCCGCGACTTGATGGAGTCGAACCGGCCGGTGCCCGCCGAACCCTGCACCCGCAGCGTCGACGCCTCGCGGTTGATCGCCTCGTATCGGTTGCCCGGGTTCGGGTGGCTGCTGAGCCACTCGGGCTGTCGCCCTCCGCCCTGGGCCTCGATGGTCTTGAACATGTTGGCCATCTGGCGGGGATCGTACCCGGCGCGCGCGAGGATCTGCGCGCCGAGCAGATCGGCCTGGCGCTCGTACTCGCGGCTGAACTTCAGGAAGTAGGTTCCGAGGCCGAACTGGGAGCCCTGCGCGATGATGCTGCCGGCCGTGCCGCCGACCACCGCGCCGAGCACCTGTCCCGCCAGTGCGCCCAGTTGGAAGCGCTCGCCCTTGGTGGCCTGGGCCGTGCCGTGGCGGAGCGCCACGTGGGAAATCTCGTGCGCCATCACGCCGGCGACCTCGCCCTCGGTCTTCGCCGCCTCGATCATGCCGCGGTTCAGGAACATCGGGCCGCCGGGCAGCGCGAAGGCGTTGATCTCCTTCTGGTTGATGACGTCGAAGGTGTAGGCGAACTCGCGGTGGGCGAACTCCGGCGGAATGGCCGCCGCGAGCGTGCGTCCGACCTCCTCGACCCATTCCTCGGTGCGCGCGTCGTTGAGCAGCGGCATTTCCTTGTTGACCTGCGCCGCGGCGTCCTTGCCGAGTTTGACGTCGTCGGCCAGCGAGTACTTGTTGCGGTCGGGCGTGATCCGGGTCTGGCCGGGCAGGGCCGTCGTGGCGGCCGCCACCAGCCCCAGCGCGATCAGCAGGCCGGACGCGAGCCGCGCGGAACGGAGGTGTGCGTGTGCGCTCATGGCTCCTCGACGGGCCTCGGTGGAGGCCGCAGCCCTAGTATCGCAGGATCAGCCCAACGGAGGCCCGCCAGTAGCTCAACCGGACGCGCTCCACGCCGACGAGGGTCTCGCCCTCGCCGCGCACGTTCTGGAAGCGCCGCAGGTCGAACCGGACGCCGGTCCGGCGGCTGACGAATCCGATGGCGCCGCCGCCGACGCTCAGGCCGAGAAGGCGGTTGTCGACGGGAAACACCGGGCTGTCGATGCGAGGGTGGAGCAGGCCGACGCCGGCCGTCAGGTACGGCCGGAGCGAGTCGCGGGTCAACGAACTGGGAACGGCCAGCAGTACGTTGCCGGTCACCGTCATCAACGAACTGCCCGTGACCGGGGTCGCGCGCGCCCCACGCTCGAAGAAGCCTGGGACATGGCTGAAATCCCCCTCCAGGCCGAACACGCCGTTGCTGAGCCACGCACCGGACGCGCCGATCGCCCAGTGCTGGGCCTCTGCGCCGTTCTCGAGATCGATGAGGGACGTCGACCCGCCCAGCGCGCGTCCGAGAAAGGGCGTGATGAGCCAGTCGGCGCGCGAGTCGGCTGGTGCGCCAAGGCAGCACAGGGCGCAGAGCAGGGTGCGGAGCCGCCGCCCCACGTCAGACCGCGAAGAGGCGGAGGAACAGCTTCGCAAAGATGGACGTCGTGACGTCACCGTTCTGGAGTGCGAACGGGGCGCTCAGCCCGTCGCTGTTGGCGGCGAGCAGGAGCGTCAGGTCGCGGTTCGGCAGGTGGAGCAGCAAGGAGGAGAAGCCATCCTTGACCAGGCCGAACTGCCAGATCACCGGCTCACCCTCGTAGTTCTGTACGAACCAGCCGAGCCCCATCGGTACCGCGGCGCCGCGGGCGCGTGACTGCGTCCAGGCAAGCGTCAGCGTGGCCGGGTCGAGCAGCGCGCCGGCGCGCAGCGCGGCGTGAAACCGCGCCAGGTCGCGGACGGACGTCACGATACCGGTGCTGGCATCGGCGACGACCGGAGTCGCGTCGACGCGGACCGGGCGGCCGCGGTCGATTCTGTACGGCGCCGCCATGCCCTGCAGCGTCTGCGTGTATTGTGCGAGCGCGGGCGCCGTGAAGAGGGTCGCCCGCGGTGCGGCCGACAGGGCCTCCACGGACGTGCCCGGCACCGAACTGGCCATGCCGAACCGGTCGAAGACCTCGCGCGCGAGTACCTGCGGATACGGCGCGTTGGCGCACTGCTCGACGACTGCCGACAGCGCTGCGAAGCGCCCCAGGTCGTACTGGTAGACGCCCGCCGGGCCGGTATGGCTCAGCAGGTCCTCGATGGTTGCCTGCCCGTCGGCGAACGGGGTCCACCGGATGACGCGATCGCGCAGTTCGAGGGAGCCGCGGTCGTAACACGTCTCCAGGAGGACCGTTGCGCCGAACACCTGCGACAGGTCGCCGATTGCATACGGGGTGTCGGGCGTCGCCGGCAGGTTCGCGTCGACGTCGCGCAGCCCGAATCCCCGCTCCCAGACCACGGAGCCGCCGCGGACGATGGCCGCCGACAGGCCCGGGATGTCCGACTGCTGGCGCAACGACTCCACGTAGCGCTCGAACAGCGAGAACGTGAGGGCCTGCGCCGAGGCGGGCCGGACCGGTCCGATCACGGACAGCGACAGGACGATGACGAGAAGCGGCTTCCGCACCTGCACTGGGACCTTTCGGATCGGTCGAATGATAACACCAGCGGGGGGGCTTGACATGGCAGCAGGTGTGCTACAGTCTCGGCGACGGGCTGCGATGGCGCACGAGGTTACACAGCATTTCCGGCGGCATGACCGCTGGTTCGGCCGCCGGTTCACCTGGCGTGGCCCTTGCGGGGCGGCCGCCGGTGTGCTGCGGGTCGCCGTATTGGCCTGCGCCGTCTGGATTGCCGATGCCGCCGTGGCTTCGGCACAGGGCTCGGGTGGCCTGAGGGTGCAGCCCCTGGTGCGCGACGAGCAGGTGCTCGTCTCCTTCACGCTGAACGACGGGTTCACCGACGAGGTCCGGGCCGCCATCCGCAGCGGTCTGAAGACCACCTTCACCTACGGCATCGAGCTGCGGTTGGACGTGCCAGGCTGGGTGGACCGGACCATCGGGACGGCCACCGCGACGAGCAGCGTCGAGTTCGACAACCTGACGCGGCGCTTCACCGTGGTTCGCGTGATTGACGGGCGCACGGAAGAGACCCGCGTCACCGAGGACGAGGCTCAGGTGCGCCAGTGGCTGACCTCCCTGCAACGTCTGCCGCTCTTCCGCACCTCGCTGCTCGAGCCGAACCGCGAGTACTACGTGCGGGTCGCGGCGAGCGCCCGGCCGACCAACGGATCGATGCTGTGGCCGTTCGGCAGCGGCACGTCGGCGCAAGCCAAGTTCACCTTCATCCGCTGACCCTGCCTCGCCGCACGGCCGCCAGCCGTCCGTGCCGGGTATAATCACCCGTTCGTCATGCGCATCGCCCGCCGGTTCCTGGTCAGCGGTCGCGTCCAGGGCGTCGGTTTTCGATGGTTCGCCACCGAAGCGGCGGCCCGCGAGGGCGTCGTCGGCTGGGTGTGCAACCTGCCGGACGGCCGGGTCGAGGCGTGGGTGGAGGGCGAGGCGGAGGCCGTGACGCGGGTCGAGCGCGCGCTCCGGCAAGGCCCGCGCGGGGCCCGGGTGGACGGAGTCGTCGCGGACCACGAGGATCCGGCGGGTACGTTCAACGACTTCTCCGTGCGCTCGTGAGCGCGGCAGACACGATACAGGATCTATGGACCTCAAATCGCAGATTCGGCACGTCCCCGACTTTCCGAAGCCGGGCATCCTCTTCTACGACATCACCACGCTGTTGCGCGATCCCGCGGGCTACCGGGAGACGATCGACCGTCTGGCCGCGCCGTACCACGATCGTCGCGTCGATGCCGTGATCGGCGTCGAGAGCCGCGGGTTCATCCTCGGCGCCTCCGTCGCCACGCGGCTGGGTGCGGGCTTCATCCCGGTCAGGAAGCCTGGGAGGCTCCCCGCGTCGGTGCTGAAGGAGACGTACGACCTCGAGTACGGGACCGACGCACTCGAGATTCACTCGGACGCGATCACTCCCGGCCAGCGGGTCCTGGTCGTGGACGACGTCCTCGCGACGGGGGGAACGGCGGCGGCGGTGGTGCAGCTGGTGCGCCACCTCGGGGGCGACCTGATGGGGCTGGCGTTCCTGATCGAACTGGCCTTCCTGAACGGCCGGGCGAAGTTGCCCGGGGAGCAGGTGTTCTCGGTCCTGCAGTACTAGGCACGGCCGGCCGCGGGACGGCGCATCTCCCGCGGCGCGGTACAATACGGCGTCGGAGTCACGTCCCCGTAGCTCAGTTGGATAGAGCGAGCGCCTCCTAAGCGCTAGGCCGGCAGTTCAATTCTGCCCGGGGACACCACATGCGCTTGACGACGGGCACGCGGATGCCCTTGATGGACCCATGAAGAGCAGCGAACGGCACCATCTGAAGGAAAACGACCTCGCGCAATCCCTCGAACAGGCCCGGGAGTTCCTGGGCTCGCGGGGCAGGCAACTGGGCGGGCTGGTGGCCGCCATCGTGGTGGCGGTTCTGGTGATCGCGGGCGTGGTGGCCTTCCGGCAGCGCTCGCAGTCGCGCGGCGAGGAACTGCTCGCCGAGGCGATGGTCGCCCTGAACGCCCGCGTGGTGCCGCCGACGACCGAAGGGGGCGCGGCGCTTCCCGCGGGCGCGGAAATCGGCGCGACCGGCGCCTTTCCGACCGAGGAGGCCAAGCTGAACGCTGCGCTGCCGAAGCTGAAGGCCGCGGCCGACGCCTATCCGGACAGCCCGGCGGGTATCGCGGCCCGGTACCATCTGGCCGGCACGCTGGCCTCACTGGGCCGCCTGCCGGAGGCGGTGCAGACGTTCGACGACGTCGCCAAGCGGGCCGGTGCGTCGTCGCTCTACGGGCAGATGGCGCGGCTCGGCGCCGCCGACGCGCAGGCGAAGGCGGGGCAGACCGACCAGGCGATCACGACCTGGAAGGCCCTCGCCTCGGAGTCCGGCTCCGACCTGCCGGTCGATGCCATCCTGCTGGAGCTGGCACGCGCCTATGCGGCCAAGGGCGACGCGGCGGAGGCCCGGAAGACCTTCACCCGGATTCTCGACGAGCACCCGGACTCGCAGTACGTGACCGACGCGCGCAGCGAGCTCGACCGCCTCAAGGGGGCGTGAGCTTCTTCACGTCCTTCAGCGACTCGAAGTCGCCGGTGGCGCCGACGTGCAGTCCGTCGAGCGCGCGCTGCGCGACCACCACGTTGGTGCGGTTCCAGATCGGGATGTAGGGCGCATCCTCGGCGATGAGGCGCTGCGCGCGTGCGTACAACGCCCGCCGGTCGGACTCGTCGAGCGATGTGGTAGCCTGGTCGATCAGCCGGTCGACTTCCGGGTTCGCGTAATAGCCCCGGTTGAAGCCGGCGGGCGGTGTCTGGCCGGAGTGGAAGACCCGGCGCAGGATGTCCGGGTCGACCAGTGCGCCGCCCACCCACTGCAGCGAGAAGATCTGGAAGTTTCCCTTCAGCACGTCGGCGAAGAACGTCGCGAATTCGTAGGCGCGGACGTCGAGGTCGATGCCCACGCGCCGCAGATCCTGCTGGATCACGGCCGACTGCAGGCGCGTCTCCTCGGCCGTCGAGATCTTGAGCGTCAGCCGCAGCCGCATCGCAGGCCCGTCGCCGTCGGGGTCGGGGTAGCCCGCCTCGTCGAGCAGTCGCCTGGCCCGCGCGGGGTCGTGGGGGAACTGCTGCACGTCCGGTTCGAAGGCCCAGGCCTGCGGCGGAATCAGCCCGATCGCCGGCTTCGCGAGCCCACGGCGCAGGTGCTCCACGATCGCGTCCCGATCGATGGCGTAGCCGATGGCGTGCCGGACGCGGCGATCCCGCAGCAGCGGATCGCGCATGTTGAAGCCGAGATAGGAGAAGTCGAGGCCAGGTGATCGCGCCACCTGGACGCGTCCCTCGGCCTCGAGTTCGTGCACGATGTCGGGGGGCAGGTCGTTGACGACGAGGTCCACCGAGCCCTTGCGCAACTCGAGGCCCCGCATCGTGTCGTCGGGCACGACCTTCAGGACGATGCCGGGGTTGTTGGGCAATCCATCCCAGTACCCCTCGAACGCCGACAGGACCACCTGATCGTCGACGGCGTACCGGACGAAGCGGTACGGCCCCGTGCCAATCGGGAACGTCTTCAGCGAGTCCCCGGAATCGGCCGGGACGACCGGCGGCGTGACGAGCTGGATCGGGAAGGCCGCGAACGGCTCCTTGAGCCGGAACTGGACCGTGTGGTCGTCGAGCGCCGTCACCGACTCGAGCACGCGGTACGCGCCCTTGTACGGCGAGACGTAGGCGGGGTCGAGGAACGCACCGAAGGTGTAGACGACGTCGCGCGCCGTCAGCTCGTGGCCGTCGTGGAAGCGGACCCCGTGGCGCAGGTGCACGACGTAGGTGCGCGGGTCGGGGTTGTCCAGGCGGGCCGCCAGCACGGGCCGCACCCGCAGGTCCGGCCCGATGTCCATCAGCGAGCTGAAGATCAGCTGCGCGACGCGTGCCGAGGCCTCGTCGTTGGCCTGGCGGGGATCGAGCGAATTGGGCGCCGCGCGGACGGCCACCGTGACGACCTTGGGGGCGGCCGTCAGGGCGTGCTCCTCGCCGGCGCACCCGGCGGCCAGCAGAATGGCCAGGCTGGCCGCGAGCGTACGGGCGATGGACCAGGCGAGGCACGACGGGGTCGTCATGTGCCTCCGGCCAGGCGCACGAGATCCACCAGCAGGTCGAGCGCCGCGCGCGGCGTCGTGCCATCCGGGTCGACCGTGCGCAGGCGGGAGAGGATCTCGCGGGCGCGCTCGGCGTCGGGATCCTCAGGGGCCGGTGCGGCGAACAGGCCCAGCTGCTGGGCGGCCGACGCGCGGTCCGACAGGGTCGGCCGGCCGCCACGGGACAGCTCGTCCCGCTCGAGGCCCGCCAGGATCTCCTTGGCGCGCGCGACGACCGGCGGAGGCAGGCCGGCCAGTCGCGCGACCTGGATGCCGTAGCTGCGGTCGGAGCGTCCCCCGACGATCTTGCGCAGGAAGATGATGTCGTCCTTCCACTCGCGGGCGGCCACGTGCGCGTTGACGACGCCGGGCAGCGCGTCTGCCAGGTCGGTCAGTTCGTGGTAGTGCGTCGCGAAGAGCGTCTTCGGGCGCGACCGCGGGTTGCTGGCGAGGTACTCGGCGACGGCCCACGCGATGCTGAGGCCGTCGAAGGTCGAGGTGCCTCGGCCGATCTCGTCGAGGACCACGAGGCTGCGCGAGGTGGCCGCGTGCAGGATGTGGGCCGTCTCCTGCATTTCCACCATGAACGTCGACTGGCCGCGGGCGATGTTGTCCGACGCCCCCACCCGCGCGAAGATGCGGTCCACGACCGGGACCTTCGCGTCGCGGGCCGGGACGAACGACCCGACTTGCGCCAGGATGGGCAGCAGGGCCGTCTGCCGCAGGTAGGTCGACTTGCCGCCCATGTTCGGGCCGGTCAGGATGACCAACTGCCGGCTCGAGGCGTCGAGACCGACGTCGTTGGGGACGAAGGACGCCTGCGCCAGGCGTTCGACGACCGGGTGCCGGGCGTCGACGGCCGAGAACTCCTCGCCATCGTGCACGTGCGGCTTGGTGTAGTTGGCGATGGTGGCCGTCTCGGCCAGGCCCGCCAGCACGTCCAGCGTGGCGACGGCGCGCGCGGTGTCCTGGATGCGCGGCGCGTCGGCCGCGATGCGGCGGCGCAGCTCGTCGAAGATCTGCAGCTCGCGCTCCAGGATGCGTTCGTCGGCGCCGAGGACCTTCTCCTCGTATTCCTTCAGTGCCGGGGTGGAGAAGCGTTCCCCGCCCGCGATGGTCTGCTTGCGCTGGTAGTCCGCCGGCGCCAGGTGCAGGTTCGCCTTGGAGATCTCGATGTAGTAGCCGAAGACCCGGTTGAAGCGCACCTTCAGCGACGAGATGCCGGTGCGCGCCCGCTCGCGTTCCTCCATCTCGGCGATGACCTGGCGTCCCGACCGGCTGATGGCCCTGAGCTCGTCGATCTCCGGGTCGACGCCGTCCCGGGTGAAGCCGCCTTCGCGCGCGATGGCCGGCGGATCGTCGAGGATGGTGCGGGCGACGAGCTCGCGGACGTCGGCGAGCTCGTCGAGCTCGGCGACGAGGCTCTTGAGCAGCGGCGCCTGCACGTCGGCGAGGACGCGGCGGATCTCCGGCAGCGCCGCGCAGGACTGCCGCAGCGACACGAGATCGCGCGGGCCGGCGGTGCCGAGCGCGGTGCGCGCGACGAGGCGCTCGAGATCGAGGACCGAGGCGAGGATGTCGCGGAGCTGCCCGCGCTCGCGTGCGCGGAACGCCATCTCCTCGACCGCGTCCAGCCGATCGCGAATGCGCTCGAGCGACAGCAGCGGGCGCAGCAGCCAGGCCCGCAGCAGGCGGCCGCCCATCGAGGTCGTCGTCCTGTCGATCTCGTGGAGCAGCGAGCCCTGCGGCCGCCCCTCGCTGCCGACCACCACCTCGAGGTGGCGCAGCGTGATGGGGTCGATGATCAGGTGGTCGACCGTCGCGCGGTACCGCACCGTCCGCACGTGGGCGAGGTCGGCCTTCTGGGTGTCGCGCAGGTACGTGACCAGCGCCCCGGCGGCGCGGACCGCCGCCTGGCGTCCGTCGAGGCCGAACCCCTCGAGGCCGTGGGCGCGCAGCTGGTCGAGCAGCGCCCGCCGCGCGGCCTCGTAGTCGAACGCCCACCCCTCCATGCCGGTCACTGGGACCTGCAGCCTGGCGATTTCGGGCTCCAGGCCGACGGGGGCGGCGTCGGCGGGCGCGACGATCTCGCGCGGACGCAGCACGGCCATCTCGTCGGCGAGCGCCTGAAGGCCTTCCGCGCCCCGATATTCGGCGGCCGTGAACTCACCAGTCGACAGGTCGATGAGTGCGACGCCGACGGCGTCGTCCTTGGCGGCGGCCGGCGCCAGCGCCATCAGGAAGGCCGGCTCGCGTGCCTCGAGGTACGACGCGTCGGTCAGGGTGCCGGGTGAGACCACGCGGACGACTTCGCGCCTGACCAGGCCCTTGGCCTTCTTCGGGTCCTCGACCTGCTCGCAGATGGCGACGCGGAAGCCCTTCTGCACGAGACGGGCGATGTAGCCGTCGGCGGCGTGGAAGGGGATCCCGCACATGGGAATCCCGGCGCCCGAGGCGTCCTTGGAGCGTGACGTCAGGGTCAGGTCGAGCGCTCGGGAGGCGACGAGGGCGTCTTCGAAGAACATCTCGTAGAAGTCGCCCATCCGGAAGAACACGATCGCGTCCCGATACTGGCGCTTCGCCTCGTGGTACTGGCGCATCGCGGGCGTCGCGGCTGATGGCGGCGTCGTCACGCGTGGAGGCCTCGGCCGATGGCGGCGGACAGGGTGGAGCGCTGAACCGGAGACGCGGGCATGGTGCGTTGGCTATTATCGCGTAAGCGTCATGCTCGTACTGGCACTCGACACCACCACCGCCGGCGGCAGCTGCGCCGTTGTGCGCGACGGACGGCTGCTGGCGGAGGCGGCCGGCGATGCCACGACGTCGCACGCCGCCCGGCTGCCCGCGGACCTGCAAGGGGTGCTGCGCACCGCCGGCGCGGCCGTGCACGAGGTCGACCTCTTCGCCGTGGCCACGGGGCCCGGATCGTTCACCGGCCTCCGCGTCGGCATCGCGACGATGCAGGGACTCGCGCTCGCCAGCCGGCGGCCGCTCGTCGGCGTGTCGGCGTTCGACGCGCTGGCGCGGATCGTGTCCGACGGCCTGGGAGTGGGCGCGACCGATGTCCGCATCGCAACCTGGGTGGAGGCATGGCGCGGCGAGGTCTACGCGGCCCGATATCACGGCGCCAGGGAAGTCGAGGCCCCGTCCGTCGCCCCTCCTGCGGCGATCCTGGACCGGCTGGCAGCCCTCGACGACGGGCCAACCGTGTTCGTGGGCGGTGGTGCCGGCGCGTCGGCCCAGGTCATCCTGGACCGGCTGGGCGCGCGAGCGCGGATGGCGGCGCCCGTCGCGCCGCTGGTGGCGGCCACCGTCGCGCGCCTCGCGCTCGAGACCGGGGAACGGCCGGGCCCGGCGGCGGTCCGCCCGGTGTACGTCCGCAGGCCAGGTGGGGAGGGGCATGTCGGCGCCCGGTGATGGGACCGATTGCCGGATCGAGCCGCTCGCGGGAGACGCGGACCTCGACGGCGTGCTCGAGGTCGAGGCCGAGTCGTTCAACAACCCGTGGACCCGGGAGATGTACGCCTGGGAACTCCAGAACCGGGCGGTCTGCCACATCTACGTGGCCCGGACGCCGGGCTGCGCGGTGGCCGCGTTCTGTGCGTTCTGGCTCGTGTTCGACGAGATCCACATCAACAACGTGGCCGTCCGGCCGGCCTACCGGGGACACGGGGTCGGGGGGCGGCTGATGGCGCACGTGCTGGCCGAGGCGCGGCGCCTGGGGGCCAGTCGCGCCACGCTGGAGGTCCGGGCATCGAACGTCGGTGCGCGGCGCTTCTACGAACGGCTCGGGTTCGCGGTCGAGGGACGACGGCGCAACTATTACTCGGATCCCGTCGAGGACGCGCTCATCCTGTGGTGGCGCGACCCTTCGGCGCCGCCGGCCTCCTCCTGAGGCGCGGTGCCGGCATTGTTCCGGCGCCGGCACTGTGCTACCTTCCGCGCAGGCCGAACCACCGTCAGTCCTTCGTCGCCAGAGAGGAGGGTACTGGGATGCGTGAAGCGGAAGTGCAGGACGCCCAGCACGTTCTGCTGCAGGGGCAGGAACACTACCGTGAGCTCGTCGAACGTCACCACGCCTTGGACGATCGCCTTCATGAGCTCGCCGGCCGGCATCATCTGTCGGCGTCGGAGCAGGTCGAAGAAGTCACCATCAAGAAGCAGAAGCTGGCCGTCAAGGACCAGATGGAGCAGCTCGCGCGGACCTGGGCCCGCCAGGCGCCGTCGTCCTAGCCCCGTTCAGGGGTGGGGGCCTGGCTTAGCGTTCGGCCGGCTGTACGGGAGAATTGAGCCGGGCCCTGTCCTTCCCTATGCGTATTGATCCGGCCGGGTGGCCATTCGTCTTCCTGACAACGGTGATCGTCGTCGTGGCGTGGGTGCTCGCCGGGCCGTGGATGGCGGCGCCGCTCCTGCTGCTGCCGGCCTTCATGCTGTTCTTCTTCCGCGATCCGGAGCGGACGATCGCGGCCGTCGCGGGAGAGGTGCTGTCGCCGGCTGACGGCCGCGTGCTGTACACCGGGCCGGGCACCGGCCGCTACGCCACGGGTGGCTGGCAGCAGGTCAGCATCTTCCTGTCACCGATGAACGTGCACGTGAACCGGTTGCCGATTGGCGGGCGCGTCACGCGGGTCACGTTCCACCCCGGCCGCTTCCTGCCGGCGTACAAGCCAGAGGCTGGCGAACTCAACGAGTATTCCGAGGTCACGATCGACCATCACGGCCAGACCGTCGTGGCACGCCAGGTGGTCGGGCTGCTGGCCCGGCGGGTCGTCTGCCGCGTGGAAGAAGGCGCCGTCGTGGCCACCGGCGACCGGTTCGGGGTGATGAAGTTCGGGTCGCGCATGGACGTCTTCCTGCCGACCACGGCGACGATTCTCGTGTCGGTCGACGAGCGCGTCGTGGCCGGCGTGACCCGGCTGGCCACCCTCGCGCCCGGTACCCGCACATGACACACGCCGACGAGAGCCTGGACCGCAGGCGCCCCGATCCGCCCCCCCGGAAGGGGCTCCGCCGGGGCGTGTACCTGCTGCCCAGCCTGTTCACGATGGCGAACCTGTTCTGCGGGTACGCGTGCATCATCCACGCGATGCACCGGGAGTTCCACACCGCGGCGGGCTTCATCGGCATTGCCATCGTGCTCGACATGCTCGACGGTCGCATCGCCCGCATGACGGGCACCACGAGCGCCTTCGGGCTCGAGTTCGACTCGCTGGCCGACGTCGTGTCGTTCGGCGTTGCGCCGGCCGTGCTGTCGTTCTCGTGGGGGCTGCAGCCGCTCGGCCGCATCGGTTGGGCCGCGGGCTTCCTGTTCGTGGCCGCCGCCGCCGTGCGGCTGGCCCGGTTCAACATCCAGTCGGGCTCCCAGGACAAGCGCTACTTCGTCGGCATGCCGAGCCCGCCGGCAGCGGGCGTGCCCGCCGCCACCGTTTTCGCGTTTCCGGCGGGGCTGAGCGGGCCGGCCGAGGCACTGCTGGTCCTGGCGATGGTGATCGTGCCCGCCCTGCTGATGGTGAGCACCATCCGGTTCCGCAGCTTCAAGACGTTCGACTTGCAGTCGCGGCGCAGCTACCCGGTGCTGTTCCTGCTGGCGCTCGGCCTGGCCGTGCTGGTCGCGCAACCGGAGGGCACGCTGCTGGCGCTGGCCTACTCGTACCTGGCGTCGGCCTTCATCGGCCTGGCGTGGCACCGGCTGCGCCGGCCGGGAGAGGGCGCTGGGGAGGCGCCGCCGGCGGTCGCGCCCCCCGCTGAACAGCGCACGCCACCGGAGCGCTGATCGCGCCGGCCGTCCCGGCGGCTTCGACCTGGACGCGTGGCGGTCGGCCGGACCCGGAGTGTCAGGCCTCGCCGGGTGGGGCGGTCGGCAGGGCGATCTCCACCGTGGTTCCCCGTCCGGGCTCGCTCGAGACCCGGATCGTGCCATCGTTCAGCTCGATGTTGCGCTTCGCGATCGGCAGGCCGAGCCCGGTGCCCGACGCCTTGGTCGAGAAATACGGTTCGAACGCCCGGGCGAGCGCCTCGGCATCCATGCCGCCCCCCGTGTCCGTCACCGAGACGTGCACCCGCGCGCCGGCGGCCCATGCCCGCACCGAGAGCGTGCCCGGGCCCGGCATCGCGAACAGGGCGTTTTCGACGATGTTGGTCAGCGCCCGTGCCACGAGCGACCGATCGGCCAGCACCAGCGGAAGCGCGTCCGGCAAGTGCACGTCGAACCGGATGCGCTCGCTGAGCCCGGCCCGGTACGGGTCCACGATCTGGCGCAGGATTTCGCCGGCGTCGACCGCCGTCCGGCGGGCCGTCGGCGCCGAGGCGAAGTTCGAGAACTCGGAGGCGATCCGCCGGAGCAGCGTCACCTGCGACAGGATCGTCTCCACGCAGTCCTTGAGCACCTGGCCCATCGGCTCGCCGCGGTCGGCGTGCACGCGGCGCAGGTGCTCCGCGTTGAGCTGGATGGGGGTCAGCGGGTTCTTGATGTCGTGCGCCACCTGGCGCGCCATCTCGGCCCACGCCTCGAGGCGGTTGGTGCGCTCGAGCTCGACGCGCTGCCGCTGCAGCTCGCCGGCCATCCGGTTGAAGTCGTCGACCAGGCGGCCCAGTTCGTCCGACGACGTGGCGGCGATGCGCGCATCGAGGTCGCCGCTCGCGATGCGGCGCGTTGCGCGCGTGAGGCGGCTGACCGGATCGGCGATGCGTTCGGCCATTGAGTAGCCCAGCCCGGCGCCACCCAGGATGAACAGCAGCGCGACGAGCAGGACGCGCCGGTCGAGCGCCTCGATCTCGGCCTCGATGTCGCGCTCGCGCGAGGTCAGCGGCACGGTGATCAGGCCGTCGAACTGCCGGAGCGTCAGCGGTGCCGCGGCGACGAGGTAGTCGAACGCGCCGATGCGCTCGCGCGTCACGGTGGCCGCCTCGCGGCGAATCCGCAGCGCGCGGTGGACGTCCGCCGGCGTGCGGACGGGCAGCAGCCCGGAGGCGAACAGGTTGCGCTCGCTCGTGGCGGCGAGGCCGGCGCCTCCGAACACATTGGTGTCTTCGTCGACCAGGCGGCTGACGGACACCATCAGGTCGTCGTCGACCGAGATCCCCTGCGGCTCCTGCCGCAGCGCCACCAGGTCCTCGACGGTCCGGGCCGCCGCGCGGGCCGTCCGCAGCGCTTCCTCCTCGACGCCCTTGCGCAGCTCGGTCGCGACGAAGCTCCGGGTCACGACGGCTAGCAGCACCACGGGCACGAAGGCCGCCGCGACGAACGCCAGGAAGAGCTTCCGGTAGAAGCTGGCGCGAACCTCGCGCAGCAGGGCCCGGCCGGTCGGGGCGCGCCGGCTGAGACGGCTGAACACCGCGTGCCCGCCGATCAGCCCCACCGCCAGCAGCGCCGTCAGCAACGTCAGCTCGGCCAGGTTCACCAGGTGCGCCAGCGGCGACACGGCGGGGAACCCCAGCGCGTAGATGCCTCCGCGGTTGTTCTGCAGGAAGACGCGGTACGCGTCCGGCCCGCGCCGCAGGTCCGCCCAGATCGGCTCGCGGGACCGTTCGAGACGCGCAAACACCGTGTCGTCCAGGGACCAGGCCGTGTCGCTCGACGAGTAGATGGGCGTCCGGCTCCAGCCGTAGACGGCGTATTCGACGTCCAGGCCCGGCCCGCGCTCGTTCCGCGCGGCGGAGGCCGGCCGCAGCAGTTCGACGTAGGGACTGTGCGACGAGATGAACGGCAGGTTCTCGTAGTCGACGGTCGCGTGCACCACGATCGAGCCGAGTTCGCGGCGGGAGGGGTCGTCGGTGCAGATCGCCCGGCCCGCGTGCCAGACGCGGCGTTCCTCGGCGAAGAACGGGACCACTTCTTCGTAGAGGTCCCAGGCGCAGTCGTGCTCGTCGGATCCTGGAGGTGCACCGGGATCCTCGGGGAAGTTGAACGCGAAGCGGCTGACGAGCGCGCCGTCCAGCCCATGAATCTCCACGGCGGAGGTGACCGGGTAGGTCGCGAGCGGCGTGGTCTGCCAGACGCGAAACGCCCGGGTGGAGTCGAGCGGCGTGTCGGGGCCGGCCCCGGGCACCCTGACGAGCGCATCCAGGTCGGGCAGGCGGTCGATCTGCGTCAGGCTGTCCTGGAGCTGCGCCAGGACGGACTGGCGCTGCGTCAGCGCCTGCGCGGCGTACTGGCGCTCGACGAGATCCGTCTTCCCTTGCTGCGTCAGGCGGAACATCGCCGGGTAGAAGGCGATGGCGGGCAGCAGGAGGCCGAGGGCCAGCACCGCGAGTCGGAAGGCCTGCGAGCCGTGCCGAAGGCCGGCCGCGATCCGGCGGGCCCGCAGCGCGACGACGACGGCCGACAGGTGTGCAAGCCAGAGCGGCGCGTGCCCGGCCGGTGCGCTGGCCAGGGCCGCCGAGACGATGGGCAAGGGCAGCACCCAGCAGGCCGCCGTCCACAGCCGCCGGGCAGAGCGTGCGACCGGCAGCGGGCGAAGGAACGCCGCCGTTCGCAAGGCTGCCACGCCAAGGGCCAGCACGCACGCGTGCCCTGTCAGCAGGGCCGCCTGCATGACGATGGCGGCGATGTTCCACGGGGGGATCGAGAAGCGCAGCAGGTTGAGCGTGGATTGGGCCACCGTCTCCCGCAGGAACGCCGCGTAGCCGACGCCGAGCAGCGCGACGAGGCCCCCGGCCAGCAGGTGCAGCGCCGCGGCGCCGACGCGGGAGCCCCGGCGTCCGACGTGACGCCGGCCGATCCGCCACGCATCGAGCGCGAGCGACAGCAGGGCGACCAGGGCGGCCGCGGTCAGCAGCGTCAGCAGGAGGTCGATGGGCGAGGACAGCAGGGCGCCCAACCGGGGGGAGGCGTAGGTCGACGAGGAGAACGCCGGGTGGCCGCTCCGGACCCCGGCAAGGGCCGGCACGAGCGCGAGCCGGACGCCGACGAGGAGGAGGGCGGTGGCCACCGCAGCCGTTGCATAGGGCCCGATGGCCCGGGTCCGGTTCCGCCAGTCGAGCAGGGGCCCTGCCAGCAGCAGCAGCCCTGCCAGCAGCACGACCGCGGCCACGGTGAACGTCACCCGATTCCAGTGCCGGCGGGCGATGCCCGGGGCGCCGGGGACGACCGTTGCGGTCAGCAGGGGAGCGCCGGTGGGGGAGGAAACGGCGAACGCCGACTCTCTCGCAATCGTACGGCCCCCTTCGAACGGCAGTTCGATCGCGATCTCGGCGAAGCCGATTGGCACGCGGAAGCCGTTTCGGGCCGTCCCCTGCAGGGCGGCGGCGATGGCGGCGCTGTCGGGTGGCGCGATCGCGCGTTCGGTCGCGACGGTCCCGACGCGCGCGCCGCCCGGTCCGCTGACCGGCGCCACGCGCACGAGGCGCAGGCCGAGTGCGTGCGGGAACATGAACCACGCCTCGGCGCCCGTGAGGCGATCGGCTGGGAGTTCGGACGGCCGCCCGGCCCACGCGAGGATGCGGCCGTCGGTGGCGTAGACGGTGATCGCGGCGTCGGCCACGTCGGCGCCGGTGCCGGCGACGAGGCGCGCCGTCCCGTCGAAGAGGCGCGCGGTGGCGTCGAGGTCACCACCGGCGGCGGCGCGCACGTCGGCGGCCGCCACCGCGGACGCCATCTCGTGCAGTCCGGCCGACAGCCGGTCGAACGTCCGGCGGACGTCGGCCTCGAGGCGTGCACGTCCGGCGGCATCATCGCCGCCGTAGCGCCAGACGCCGAGCGTCCAGCCCGCGGCTGCGATGCCGAGGCTGACGGCGAGCGCAAGGAGGGCCAGCAACCCCATTGCCCGCCACGGGGGCGGCGGGGCAGGCGCGCCGGGCTCGGAACGGGGCAGCACGTCCCAATTCTACGGGGTAACATGAACGCGCCGTGCCGCTGCCAACTTGCCCTCGACTCGCGCTGAAGCGCGGGGCCCTGCTCGCCGCGGCGAACTGGCCGGTGGCGCTGGTGCAGGCCTGTC
>CAWULT010000027.1:0-43722 GCA_963923455.1 uncultured bacterium | reverse complement strand
CCTGGGGCCCGCCCGCGCAGGGCGATGACGCCCAGACCCGTCAGCGCCGCGAAGGTGCCGCCCGCCACGAACGGCGCGGACGGGCCCCAGGCCGCCCACGCCGCGCCGGCGATGGTGCTGGCCGCGACGAGCGCGATGCCGGCGACCAGATTGAAGACGCCGAACGCCGTGCCGCGGGACGCCGAGGGCGCTGCGTCGGCGACGAGCGCCGACAGCAGGCCTTGGGTCAGCGCCAGGTGCAGGCCCCAGCCGGCGCTGCCCGCCAGCACCAGGGCGGGGGACGAGGCCGCGGCCAGCACGCCGTCGGACACGACCAGCACGCCCAGGCCGGCGAGCAGCAGCGTGGTCCGCGAGACGCGATCGGCGGCGGCCCCGGATGGATAGGCCAGGCCGGCGTAGGCCACGTTCATCACGATCATCACGGCCGGCACGGCCGCCACGGACATCCCGGCGCTCTGGGCCCGGAGGACGAGGAACGCCTCGCTGAACCGGGCCAGCGTGAAGACGGCGCCGAGTTGAACCACCAGCCAGTAGCGCCGCGGGAGCTGGCGGACGGCGTCGAGGGTCAGGGTCCGGGCGCGCGGCGCTGGCGCGGCGCGCGCCGGCTCGCGCACGAAGACGGCCAGCAGCGCCACGCACGCGAGGGCCGGCACCACCGCCACCCACATCGCGGCCCGCACGTCTCCGAGCCCGGTGGCCAGGATGAGCGTGGCCAGCAGCGGGCCCAAGCAGGCCCCGACCGAATCGAGCGCCTGGCGCAGCCCGTAGGCCGCGCCGCGCCGGGCCGGCGGCGTCAGGTCGGCGACGAGCGCGTCGCGCGGGGCGCCGCGGATCCCCTTGCCCACGCGGTCGGCGAACCGGGCCGTGAAGACGAGTGCGGTCGTCGATGCGAGCGGAAAGAGCGGCTTGGTCAGGGCCGACAGGCCGTAGCCGAGCAACATCAGCGGCTTGCGCCGGCCGGCGCGATCGCTGAGCGTCCCCGACGCGACCTTGGTCACCGAGGCCGTGGCCTCGGCCACACCTTCCAGCAGCCCGATGGTGGCGACCGAGGCGCCGAGCGTCGAGGTCAGGAAGATGGGCAGGACACTGTGGACGAGCTCCGACGAGGCGTCCATGCACAGCGACGCGAGGCCCATCGCCCAGATGCTGCCCGGCAGCGCGCGCGGCCGGGCCGCGGTCGTCACGATCCGCCCCGGCTAGCGGGGCCGCGGGTGCGGATGCTGCGCGTAGTGCAGCCGCAGCAGGTCCTTGCCATAGTCGTTGCCGTTCGGAGTTCGGACCACGGTGTGGATGTGCTGCCGTGTCGGGAGGCTCTCGTCGTCGACGAGGTGGCGCGTGCCGACCGGCCGCTGGTGGTCGAACTCGATCAGCACCACCGGACTGTGGATCCGGTAGTAGAAGACACTGTCCGGTGCGGTCGGTCCGATCCACGCGAACCACGTGCGATCCAGGTGGGCGCGAACCTCGTCCATCTTGACGCGCGCGTGGCCGTCGTCCATGTTGCCGACGTACTGCGAGACGAGGTCGACCAGTTGCGCGCGCTGGGCCGGTGTCAGGGCCGTCGCCGGCAGGCCCGCATAGTCGAGGACGACGTTGTCCTTCCACGCCTCGGTCAGGTTCAGGTCGCCGGTCTTCGCCGAGCGGAGAATGGCCCGCCCGCGCTGGGCCGCGGTGAGCCCGTTGACGAACGCGAGCCCCTTGTTCTGCTCGTCCTGCAGCACGGCCGTACCCCGGTACTTGCCCGACGTGGCCCGCACCGGCTCGGAGCCGGCGAAGAACGGCGACATCACCACCTGGTCGCCCAGCACGAAGTAGTTGACGATCGCGTGGTGCCCGTCGAACTGCCAGCCCCAGGGTTCGGTCGCCGACGGCGTGCCCATCACCGTGACGAAATACTGCCATTCGCCGAGCTCGTCGTAATTGCCGTCGTTCAACTCGGCCAGCGTCTCGTTGAGCCGCATGATGTCGCGGGTCTGCTTCAGGCCCCTGGCGCTCAACCCGGCCCTCAGCAGGCCGAAGGCGGCCTCGCGCTGCGCGGGCGTCATCTCGAGGAACGAGACGCCGTCGCGGATGTAGAAGCTCTGGTTCATCCACTTGCGCCATTCCGGGTCGTCCACGGGCTTGGCCGTCTTCGCGCGCTGCGCCGGCGTCAGCGCGGCGAGGAACGCCTCCGCGGCGGCCTTCACCGGGGCGGTCGAGACGCCCGTCGAGCGGAGGGAGAACAGGCCGGGCTCGATCCGCCCGTCCGTCGTGATCCCCCGGAACGGCTCGGCGAGCCCGGGCCCTTCCGCGTCGGCCGACAGCTGGCGGAGCACGGCGAGCGGGCGCTTGTTCGGCGCCCGCCGCGTCTGCGACAGCGCGGGGTTCAGCGCGACGGCGACCACCATCGCCGCGCAGAGCGAGCCGAAGAGCGCCAGGCGAGTCATGGGCAGCGACCTCCGGCCGGGAGTGTACCCGAACCCGGCCCCCGGCCCGGAGCGGCGTGCCGGCATTGGCGGGTGGCACATACCCTGATCCGGTGACGGTCCAACGCCCGTCCTTCCAGTACCATCTGGCAGTTGCTTCCGAAGACGACGACCCGCTTCGCCCCCTGCCGCCCGCTCGCGGCCTGCTGCCTGGTGCTGACGCTGTCGGTCCTGCCGCTCGAGGCCGGGCAGGCGGTCGAGCCGCAGACGCCGGCGCCGCAGGGCGGCCCGGCCGCCGACGGCCCGCCGCCCCCTGTGGCGCCGGCCGTCATCACGCGCGACCCGGACGGGCGCGCCTCGGTCCGCGCCGTCCGCCTCGGTTCGCCCCTGCGCATCGACGGCGTGCTCGACGAGGCGCACTATGCCGAGGTGCCGCCGTTCTCGGACTTCATCCAGATGGAGCCGCGGGCGGGCCAGCCCGCCACCGAGAAGACCGACGTGTGGCTCGCCTTCGACGACGCCAACGTCTACATGGCGTTTCGCAACTGGGACACGGACATGGCCCACCTCGTGGCCACCGACATGCGCCGTGACAGCACCAGCTCGTGGCAGGGCAACGACATCATCTCGGTGATCTTCGACACATTCCGCGATCGCCGCAACGCCATCGCGTTCACGATCAATCCGCTCGGCGGCCGGTCGGACGGCCAGGTGGTCAACGAACGGCAGTACAGCAGCGACTGGAACCCGGTGTGGCAGATCAAGACCGGGCGCTTCGACGGCGGCTGGACGATCGAGGCGGCCATCCCGTTCAAGTCGCTGCGCTACGCCGACGGCGAAGAGCAGGTCTGGGGCTTCAACGCGATGCGCGTGAAGCGGTCGAAGAACGAGATCTCGACGGTCACGAAGGTGCCGCCGGCGCGAGGCCAGCAGGGGTTCCAGCAGCCGTCGTTCGCGGCGACGCTCGTCGGCCTGCGCGCGCCGCGCAGGGGGCGCAACCTCGACCTGAAGCCCTACGTCACATCGAGCCTGACGACCGACCGCACCGCGACGCCGCGTGTCGTCAACGACCCGAAGGGGAACGTCGGCCTCGACCTGAAGTACGCGGTCACCCAGGGCCTCGCGGCCGACGTGACCGTCAACACCGACTTCGCCCAGGTGGAGGCGGACGAGCAGCAGGTCAACCTGACGCGGTTCACGCTGTTCTTCCCCGAGAAGCGCGAGTTCTTCCTGGAGAACCAGGGCACGTTCTCGTTCGGCGGCATCGCGCTCGGCAACACGAACAACAACAACGCCAGCGTGGCGCCCATCCTGTTCTACAGCCGGCGAATCGGGCTGAACCAGGGCCGTGAAGTGCCGCTCGAAGTGGGCGGGCGGCTCACCGGACGTGCCGGGCGGTACAGCGTCGGCCTGCTCGGCGCGCACACCGGCGAGCTCGAGGCCGGGGCGCTGTCGTCGGCGCCGAACAACTTCTCGGTGATCCGCCTGAAGCGCGACGTCCTCCGGCGGAGCAGCATCGGCCTGATCGCGACGGGCCGGTCGGTCGCGCAGAACACGCCGGGCGGCAACCTCGCCTACGGCGTCGACGCGCAGTTCGGCTTCTTCGCCAACCTGCAGTTCAACGCGCACTGGGCGAAGACGCAGACCGAGGGCCGGCGCGGCGACGACGTCAGCTACCGCGGCCAGCTCGACTACAACGGCGACCGCTACGGGATTCAGCTCGAACAGTTGGCCGTCGGCGACAACTTCAACCCGGAGGTCGGCTTCGTCCGCCGCGACGACATGCGCCGGAGCAACGCCTCGGTGCGCTTCAGCCCACGGACGCGGCGGTTCCGTTCCGTGCGGAAGTTCCGCTACCAGTACAACCTCATCTACATCGAGAACGGGCGGGGCGTCCTCGAGTCGCGCGAGCGGGAGGCCGAGTTCGGCATCGAGCTCCAGAACGCCGATCAGTTCACCGCGTCGTTCAACAATCAGTACGAGTACCTGCCGAGGCCCTTCGCGATCACCAACCGGGTGACGATTCCCGTGGGCGGATACCCGTTCAACACCGTGCAGATCGGATTCAACATGAGCCGGCAGCGCCGGGCGTCGTCGCAGCTGACGCTCGAACACGGCACCTTCTACAGCGGGCACCGGACGTCGTTCACCGCGACGCAGGGCCGCGTCAGCGTCACCAACGCGCTGTCGGTGGAGCCGACCTACTCGCTGGCCGACGTGCGCCTGCGGGAGGGCGACTTCACGACGCACCTGCTCGGGTCGCGCGTCACCTACACGATGACGCCGCTGATGTTCGCCAGCGCGCTCGTCCAGTACAACACCAGCACCAACTCGGTGTCGACCAACGCCCGCCTGCGGTGGGAGTACCGGCCGGGCAGCGAACTGTTCGTCGTCTACAACGAGGACCGCAACACGCTGACCCGCGGCTTCCCGGCCACGTCGACGCGCGCGCTCATCGTCAAGGTCAACCGCCTGTTCCGGTACTGACGGCCGATCCCGAGCCCGCGCGCCGTGTGCGATACTGCTGCCGCTCTGTTGGCCCGTCCTGTTCCCGTCGGTCGTCCCGTCCCGCGCGTGCGCCCCTGCTGGTGGCTGTCGTGGCTGTGCCTGCTCCTGGTGTCAGGGGCCGGGCGGGCCTCGGCGCAGGGCACTGGGTCGGCTGCTGACGCGGTCCCGGCCGCCAGCGCAGCCGCCGGCTCCGCCGCACCCGCGCCGGACCTCGTACCGGGCGCACCGGCGCCGCCCGTCCCGCCGGCCACCATCAGCCGCAACGAGTCGGGCGGCGTCACCGTCCGGGCCGTGCGCCTGGCGGCGCCGCTGACGATCGACGGCGTGCTCGACGAGGCGCACTACCGCGACGTGCCGCCGATGTCCGGCTTCGTCCAGGTCGAGCCGCGCCCGGGCCAGCCCGCCACGGAGCAGACCGACGTCTGGGTGTCGTTCGACGGGGCCAACCTGTACCTGTCGGCGCGCATGCACGACAGCGACATGGCCCACCTGGTCGCCACCGAGATGCGGCGTGACAGCACGACGATGTTCCAGGGCAACGACGTCGTGACGTTCGTGTTCGATCCGTTCTACGACCGGCGCAACGCGGTCAGCTTCACGGTCAACCCGATTGGCGGCCGGTCGGACACGCAGGTCACCAACGAGCGGCAGTTCAGCCAGGACTGGAACCCGGTATGGCGCGTCAAGACGGGGCGCTTCGACGGCGGCTGGACGGTCGAGGCCATGATCCCGTTCAAGTCGCTGCGCTACGGGTCGCGGCCCGTGACGGTGTGGGGCTTCAACGTGGCCCGCATCAAGCGGTCGAAGAACGAGATGTCGACGCTGTCGCGGGTGCCCCCCGCGCGCGGCAACGCATCGATGATGCAGACGTCCTTCGCCGCGTCCCTGGTCGGTCTCGAGACGCCGAGCGGCGGCATGAACCTGGACGTCAAGCCCTACGCCACCAGCAGCCTGACGACGAACAACGTCGTGTCGCCCCCAATCTCGAACGACCCGAACGGAGCGGTCGGGCTGGACGTCAAGTACGGCGTCACGCAAGGCCTGTCGGCCGATCTCACGATCAACACCGACTTCGCCCAGGTGGAGGCCGACGAGCAGCAGGTCAACCTGACGCGATTCAGCCTGTTCTTCCCGGAGAAGCGGGAGTTCTTTCTCGAGAACCAGGGCATCTTCTCGTTCGGCGGGGTGCAACTCGGCGGCAACCTGGGCGGCAACAGCGACGCCGCGCCCATCCTGTTCTACAGCCGTCGCATCGGCCTGAACCGCGCCCGTGTCGTGCCGCTCGACGTCGGCGGGCGGCTCAGCGGCCGTGCCGGCCGCTACAGCATTGGCATCGTCAACGCCCAGACAGGCGACGAAGACGAGCGGCTGGCGAGGCCGGCCGCGGCCACCAACTTCACCGTCGTCCGGCTGAAGCGCGACATCCTGCGCCGCAGCAGCGTGGGTCTCATCGCGACCAACCGCTCCGTGGCCGACGCAGGCACCGGCCGCAACCTCGCCTACGGCGTGGACGGGACGTTCCAGTTCTTCGCCAACCTCGTCGTCAACACCTTCTGGGCGAAGACCCAGACCGACGGCCGGACGGGCGACGACACCAGCTCCCGCGCGCAGCTCGACTACAACGGCGACCGGTACGGCCTGCAACTCGACCAGCTCAACGTCGGCGCCGACTTCAACCCGGAAGTCGGCCTGATTCGGCGGCTCGACATGCGCCGGACGTTCGCCCAGGCGCGCTTCAGCCCGCGCCCGCGCCGGTATCCCTCCATTCGCCGCTTCCGGTACCAGGCCGGCCTCACCTACATCGAGAACGGCCGCGGCATTCTCGAGTCGCGGGAGCGTGAGGGGGAGTTCGCGATCGAGTTCCAGAACGGCGACCAGTTCAATGCCGGCTTCAGCCAGCAGTTCGAGGCGCTGCTGCAGCCGTTCGCCATCGGCGGCGGGGTCACGCTGCCGACCGGCAGCTACGACTTCCAGAACGGACGCGTCGGCTTCAATCTGGGGCGGCAACGCCGGCTGTCGGGCAACTACACGCTCGAGTACGGCACGTTCTACAACGGTCACCGGACCAGCTTCAGCGTCACGCAGGCCCGTATCTCCCTGACGCCGGCGCTCTCGGTGGAGCCGAGCTACACGCTGAACAACGTCGATCTCGTGCAGGGGTCGTTCGTCAACAACCTGTTCGGGTCGCGGATCACCTACACGATGACGCCGCTGATGTTCGCCAGCGCGCTCGTGCAGTACAACTCGGCCACCCACTCCGTCTCGACCAACGCCCGCCTGCGGTGGGAGTACCAGCCCGGGAGCGAGCTGTTCGTCGTCTACAACGAGGACCGGAACACGCTGGCCCGTGGGTTTCCGACCGCCAACACGCGCGCGATCATCGTCAAGATCAATCGGCTGTTCCGGTACTGAGGGACGTGCCGTTCGGGGTGATGCCCGAAGCTTCCGGAGCCCGGTCCACGCGTGCGATCATCGTCAGGATCGGCCGATTCGGGCCGTCTCTGGGGGGCACGCATCCCCGGCCGATACAATCAGGTGTGACAGCACGGGCAGATATGGCAGAGAGCTGGCGGGTCTTCAAGTTCGGCGGGTCGAGCGTGGCGGACGCCGCGCGCATGGAACGGGTGGCGGCCATCGTCGAGGCCGACGGGGCGCCGCGGCTCGCCGTGGTGCTGTCGGCCTGCGGCGGCGTGACCGACGAGCTGCTGCGGCTGGTGGCGGCGGCCGAGCGCCGCGAGGCCGCGCCGGAGCGCCTGACGGCCCTCCGGGAGCGGCACCTGGCCATCGCCCAGGCGCTCTGCCCGGCCGAGGACGTCGAGGGCTACCGGCGTGAGCTCGAGGCGGACTGCCACGACATCGCCAACGTGCTGCACGCGGCGCAGCTGACCCGGTCGGCCTCGCAGGTCGTCAAGGACCTGGTGGCCGGCTTCGGCGAGCTCTGGTCGACGCGGCTGTTCGCCCGGGTGCTGGCGCACCGCGGCCGCCGGGCCGGCGTGCGGTGGGTCGACGCGCGCGAGGTCGTGGAGGTCGCGTGGGGGCCGCTCGGTCCGGCCGTCCGCTGGGAGGCGTCGCGGGCCAACGCCGCGCGCGTGATCGGCTCCGCCGCGCCCGCCACGCTCGTCATTCCCGGGTTCATCGCCCGCGATCCGCAGGGGCTGCAGACGACGCTCGGCCGCAACGGCAGCGACTTCTCGGCGTCGATCTTCGGCGACCTGCTCGACGCCGCCGAGATCCACATCTGGACCGACGTCGACGGCGTGCTGAGCGCCGACCCGCGCCGCGTGCCCGATGCCACCGTGATCGACTCGCTCTCGTATCACGAGGCGATGGAACTGGCGTACTTCGGGGCCAAGGTGATCCACCCGCAGACGATGGCGCCCGCCGTGGCCAAGAACATCCCGATCTGGATCCGGAACACGTTCGCGCCCGAGAAGGCGGGGACGCTCATCTGCGCCACTCCCGCCTCGACGCACGCCGTGAAGGGCATCACGAGCATCGACGACGTGGGGCTCGTCAACGTCGAGGGCGCGGGGATGATCGGGGTGCCCGGCACCGCGCAGCGCCTGTTCGGCGCCCTGCGCGAGGACGGTATCTCCGTCATCCTGATCTCGCAGGGCAGCTCCGAGCACTCGATCTGCTTCGCCGTCCGCGACGTCGACGTCGAGCGCACGATGCGCACCGTGCGGCAGGCGTTCGACGCCGAGCTGCGGTCCGGGCAGATCCAGGACGTCGCGGTGGTCCGGGAGTGCAGCATCCTGTCGGTCGTGGGCGACGGCATGGCGGGGACGCCCGGCGTGGCGGCCTCGGTGTTCGACGCGCTCGCCTCGGCCGGCGTCAACGTCCGGGCGATCGCGCAGGGCTCGTCGGAGCGCAACATCTCGGTCGTGATCGACAAGCGGCAGGCCACCAAGGCGCTGCGGTCGGTGCACTCGCGGTTCTACCTCTCGCCCCACACGGTGTCGATCGGCCTCATCGGCCCCGGCATCGTCGGCCGGGCCCTGCTGGAGCAGATTGCGTCCCAGGCGCCGCGCCTGCTGCGCGACTTCCGGCTCGACCTGCGCGTGCGCGGCATCATGTCGTCGAAGCGGATGCTGCTGTCGGAGACGGCGATCCCGATCGAGCGGTGGAAGGAACTGCTCGCGGCCGGCGAGCCGGTCGACCACGAGCGGTTCGAGGCACACGTCAACGCCGATCACCTGCCGCACGCGGTGATCCTCGACTGCTCGGCGAGCGCCGACGTGGCCGAGCGGTACCCGCGCTGGCTCGCGGCCGGCATCCACGTCGTCACGCCGAACAAGAAGGCGAACAGCGGCCCGCTGGCGATCTACTCGCAGATTCAGGACGCCCGTCGCGCCGGCGGGTCGCACTACCTCTACGAGGCCACCGTGGGCGCCGGCCTGCCGATCATGCAGACGCTGCGCGACCTGCGCGAGACCGGCGACGAGATCCGCCGGATCGACGGCATCTTCTCGGGCACGCTGGCGTACCTGTTCAACGTCTGGGACGGCAGGGAACCGTTCTCGGCCGTGGTCCGGGACGCGAAGGAGAACGGCTACACGGAGCCCGACCCGCGGGACGACCTGTCCGGCACCGACGTCGCGCGCAAGCTGGTGATCCTCGCGCGCGAACTGGGTATGCGGCTCGAGCTGTCCGACGTCGCGCTCGAGGGCCTGGTGCCGGCGTCGCTGATGGCGTGCCCCGTGGACGAGTTCATGGCACGGCTGCCCGAACTCGACGCGCCGATGCTGGCCAGGCTCCAGGCGGCGCAGCAGGCCGGCAAGGTGCTGCGCTACGTCGCGGCGCTCGACACGGCCACCGGCACGGCGACGGTCGGCCTCGTGGAACTGGAGCAGTCGCACGCCTTCGCGCACATGAACCTGACGGACAACGTCGTCCGGTTCATCTCGAGCCGCTACGACAGGAACCCGCTCGTCGTGCAGGGACCGGGCGCGGGGCCGGCCGTCACGGCCGGGGGCGTCTTCGCGGACCTGCTCCGGGTCTGCTCGTACCTGGGCGCCAAGATCTGAGGTGGACGGCGGGCGCCGGCCCGCCTATGATGTGCGCCGCACGCACGACTCTCCAGTGGAGGCCGCGGTGGCACAACCTGTTCTCGGCGTGGTGGCGTCGGTGATCGCGATGGCGATCAGCCTGGGCTTCATCGCGCTGTTCGATGTCCAGTCGTTCTCGGGGTCCGTCTCGTTCTTCGACCTGTGCGCGATCCCCATGCAGGTGATGGTGGTGGTGCTGTGGGGGGCCAATCCGCCGTTCACCGCGGGCCTGAAGCAGCCGGCCCGTGGGCTCGTGCTCCTCGCGTTGACCGTCGCCGCGGCCGTCGTCATCTCGCCGCTGGCGCTGCGGCTGGCGGGCGAGGGGATCAGTCCTCCAGGCCCGATCCCGTCCCACTACGTGATCATCGCGGTGCCGTTCACGTTCTGGGCCTGCATCATGATGGGCGGGTGGCCGTTCACGAGCCTGACGAAGAACCCGGTGGCGTCGGGCCTGGCGACGCTGCTGCTGGCCTACGCGGTGACCTGGGTCGTCTTCCGGCTGCTCTTCAACTACGAGTTCCTGCAGGGCACGCCCGTGTACCTGGCGTCGGCGCCCCAGGGCGCGCTCAACGGCGTCGAGGCACTGGTGTTCATCGTGACCGCGCTCGCCGGCATGTTCGTCGTCCTGCACTTCGACTTGTGGCCGCTCAACACGGTACCGGCGCTGATGAACCAGCCGGTGCTGGGGCTGGCCTGGACGGGGGTGGCGCTGTTCCTGGCGGCAGCGGCCATGCACGTGGGCGTCGGCTGGCTCCACACGGACCCCATGGTCTTCCTGACGCGGGTGACCGCGCCGTTCATCTTCGGCACGATCATCGTGCTGAACATGCTGCAGAACTCGCTCTTCGCGGCGCTGACGCAGCCCCTCAAAGGGGTGGCCAACACCGCCGCCGCGGCGGTGATCGGCGTGGCGCTCGCGCAGGGGTACGGCGCGCTCGCGCCGGCCGTCAGCGGCACCTTGGCGTCGGGCCCTCCGGCCTACGACTACGAGATCTGGCTGGCGAACGCGCTGCTCAGCACCACGTTCCCGGTGCTGATCTTCGTGGCGGCGTACTTCGACTACTGGCCGTTGCGGCGGGGAACGGGCCGGTGATCGGCCGGCCGGAGGCGACGCACGGGGACGTGCGCCACCGACCGGCCGGGAGAGCAGGCGGGGCCGGCCGGCGTCAGGCCAGCATCTCCTCGAGCGCCTTGCGGACGAGTTCGGCCGCTTCCTCGTCGGAGGCGGCCCGGCGCGCCATGTGCGCCAGGCGGTCTGCGAAGGTGACCGGCGCCGCGTGGGCCGCCGCGCCCTCGCGGACGGGCTCGGTGATCATCCCCGCGCCGCACGTGAAGTGGGTGCCCGGGTCGATCAGGATGAAGTTGCCCGTGGCCCGGTTGTCCGAGTACCGATCGAACACGAGCGGGCGCGCCGTCGACACCTGCACCGTGCCGATCTGGTTCAGCACGAGCGGGTGGTTGATCTCGGCGGTGACCGTCTTCGTGCCCTGCTTGAGCAGGTAGACGCGGCCCGGGTCGAGCGGCCGCTCGTCCATCCACACCACCTCGGCCTCGAACCGCTGCCCGACGAAGGCGGGTTCGAGCGTCAGCACGTCGCCGCGGCTGATGTCGATCTCGTCGTCGAGCGTCAGCGTCACCGACATCGGGGCGAAGGCGACGTCGAGGTCGCCGTCGAGCGTGACGATGCGCTTGACGTGGGCCGAGCGGCCCGAGGGCCACGTCGTGACGCGGTCGCCCGGCCGGATCGTGCCCGAGACGATCTGGCCGGCGTAGCCGCGGAACACGTCGTCGGGCCGCAGCACCATCTGCACGGGGAAGCGGAACGGCGCGGCCGGCAGGTTCCGGTGCACCCGCACCGTCTCGAGGTACTCGAGCAGCGGCGGCCCGTCGAAGTACGGCGTGCGCTCGCTCTTCGTGATCACGTTGTCGCCGTGGAGCGCGCTCATCGGGATGGCGTGCACGGCTGCGCCCTGCAGCAGGTCGCCGAAGTCGTCGACGATCTTCTCGAAGACGTCCCGATCGAAGTCCATCAGGTCCATCTTGTTCACGGCGAGCACGAAGTCGCGGATGCCGAGCAGACGCGCGATGCGGGCGTGCCGGCGCGACTGCGTCCGGACGCCGTTGCGCGCGTCGACGAGCAGGATCGCGACGTCGGCCGTGGAGGCCCCGGTGGCCATGTTGCGCGTGTACTGCTCGTGTCCGGGCGTGTCGGCCAGGATGAACTTGCGCCGCGCCGTCGCGAAGTAGCGATAGGCGACGTCGATCGTGATGCCCTGCTCGCGCTCGGCCCGGAGGCCGTCGGTGAACAGCGAGAAGTCGATCGGGCCCGCGTTGCGGTTCTTGGACGCCTTCTCGATGGAGGCGACCTGGTCCTCGTAGACCGACTGCGAGTCGTACAGCAGACGGCCGATCAGCGTGCTCTTGCCGTCGTCGACGCTGCCCGCGGTGCAGATGCGGAGCAGGCCACCGGCGGCGCCCTGGAGTTCTGACATCAGAAGTAGCCTTCCCGTTTCTTGAGCTCCATCGACCCGTCCTGGTCGTGGTCGATGATGCGGAGTTGCCGCTCGGACTGCCGGGTCGCGATCAGCTCGTCGATGATCTTCGGAATCGTGTCCGCATCCGACCTGATCGCGCCGGTGCACGGCGAGCAGCCGAGCGAGCGCATGCGGCACCGGACGACCTGCGGCTTCTCGCCCGGCATCGTGACCACGAACGGCTGCTCCTGGACGATGAGCGAGGGCCCCCGGACGATCACCTCGCGCTCGCGCGCGAAGTAGAGCGGCACGATCGGGATGTTCTCGAGGTGGATGTACTGCCAGACGTCGATTTCGGTCCAGTTCGAGAGCGGAAAGATCCGGATGCTCTCGCCCGGCCGGATGCGCGCGTTCAGCAGGCTCCACAACTCCGGCCGCTGCCGCTTCGGGTCCCACTGGCCGTTCGGGTCGCGGACCGAGAACACGCGCTCCTTGGCGCGCGAGCGCTCCTCGTCCCGCCGGGCGCCGCCGATGGCGCCGTCGAAATTACCCGCCTGCAGGGCGTCGAGCAGCGCCTTGGTCTTCAGCAGGCCGCAGCAGCGCTGGGTGCCCACCTTGAACGGCTGCGTCCCGTCGGCGATGGCCTCCTGGTTCGTGTGGACGATCAGCCGCGCGCCGACGGCCCTGGCCATCTCGTCGCGGAACTGGATCATCTCGCGGAACTTGTAGGTGGTGTCGACGTGGAGCAGCGGGAATGGGATGGGCCCGGGGTAGAAGGCCTTCTGGGCCAGGCGCAGCAGGACGGACGAATCCTTGCCGACCGAGTAGAGCATCACGGGCCGCTCGAACTCGGCCACGACCTCCCGCATGATGTGGATGCTCTCGGCTTCGAGCGCGCGGAGGTGGTCGAGTTGCCGCACCGGGTCGGCGACGTCGGCGTTCAGTGTGGTGGTGCTCATAGAGGGTGTCGGCGGCGGGCGTCCCCAAGACGCCCTGAAAACAGAAAAGCCCGGGGTAGCTCCCCGGGCTTCGTCGTTCCTGCGTGTCGTGGGTGCCCGTTCGTCACCCTGCCAGCCGGACCGTCACCGCGGGGACCTGAGGGGTCCTGGTACAACAACACGCGCGACAGGGGAATCCGGCGGTCACGATGAGTCCGATCTTACCCTTTCGGGCCGCCTTCACACAAAGGCGGGCCCGAAAGGCCTCAGGGGGCAATGCCGGGGGACCCGGTGTACCCTTGGCCGAGGCAGACTGATCCGGTGCTCACCAGGAAGTCCAAGTACGGCGTGAAGGCCATGCTCTACCTCGCCGGCCAGGCGGATCGCGGCCCGATCCCCGCCGCCGAGGTGGCCGAACACGAGCGCATCCCGAAGAAGTTCCTCGAAGCCATCCTGCTGGACCTGAAGCGCCACGGGCTGCTGCATAGCAGGAAGGGGCAGGGGGGAGGCTACGCGCTCGGTCGCGCCCCGGATCAGATCACGATCGGGCAGGTCATCCGCGCGCTCGACGGCCCGCTCGCGCTCGTGCCCTGTGTCAGCCAGACCGCCTACGCCCGCTGCCAGGAGTGCGTGGACGAGGCGACCTGCGGCGTGCGTGTGGCGATGAAGGCGGTGCGAGACGCCACATCGGAGATCCTCGATCACATGTCGCTCGACGCGCTGAACGGGCGGATTCGCCCGGCCGCGCGACGCCGGCGCCGCGCGTGACGGCACGCGCAAGGGTGCGCAAGTCCCAATGTCCTATAGACACGGTAGGCTAACTGGGCTATGATTCCCGTCGTTCGATGGCTTCTCACGTCCTGTCCTGTTGTCCGGTCTGTTGCGCGTGCGCCGCGTGTCGGTGCGCGTGTATCGAGCCGACGACAGGCCGATGAGTGAGGAGAGGTCACCCCGCAATTCGTAACTCTCCGTAGTCTTCCCCCCACACTCGCTCGTCTGCCTCGTCGCTCGGCTGCTCCGATGCGATGGTGCCGGCGCGTACGCGCCGGCCTGGTTGAGGTGTGACGAGGTGCGCGCACGAGACGCGCACGGAGGGTGTGTCGATGTCGAGCAAGTCGTTCAAGTTCGTGGTGGCCCTGGTGCTGGCCCTGCTGCCTGCGATGGCGGCGGCGCAAGCCGGCACGGCCACCGTGGCCGGTGTCGTGCGCGATTCGTCGGGCGGCACGATTCCCGGCTCGACCGTCAAGGTCGTCAACGAAGACACGAGTGCGGCCACGGAGGCCGTCACCGACGGCGAGGGCGCGTTCCGCGTCGAAGGACTGGCGCCCGGCCGCTACCGCATCGAGGTGGCCCTCGACGGGTTCGAGACGGCCATTTCCCGCGTTGCGCTCGCCGCGGGGCAGTCAGCGACCAGCGACGCGACGCTGAGCCCGGCCCGCTTCTCGCAGTCGGTGGTCGTGACGGCCCGCCGCACCGAGGAGGTCGCGCAGGAGGTGCCGATCCCCGTGTCGGTCGTCCGCGGCGACCTGGTGGCCGACGCCGGGGCGTTCAACGTGAACCGCCTGAAGGAAATGCTGCCAACCGTGCAGTTCTACTCGACCAACCCCCGCAATTCGTCGATCAACATCCGCGGCCTCGGCGCGCCGTTCGGCCTGACCAACGACGGCATCGAGCCGGGCGTCGGCCTCTACATCGACGGTGTGTTCTACGCACGGCCCGCGGCCGCCACGTCGGACTTCCTCGACGTCGAGCAGGTCGAGGTGCTGCGCGGGCCGCAGGGCACGCTGTTCGGCAAGAACACGACAGCCGGTGCCATCAACGTCACCACGCGAAAGCCGAGCTTCACGCCCGGCTCGGAGTTCGAGCTGAACTACGGCAACTTCGGCTTCGTGCAGGCCAAGGCCTCGATCACCGGCCCGTTGTTCAAGCACGTGGCCGGCCGGCTCTCGTTCTCGGGCACGCAGCGTGACGGCGTGCTGCTCAACACCCGCACGGGCAACGACGTCAACGACCTCAACAACCTGGGATGGCGCGGCCAGGTCCTCTACGCGCCGTCGGATGCGATCGCCGTGACGTTCGCGGCCGACTACACGCGGCAGCGCCTCAAGGGCAACACGCAGGTGGTCGCCGGCGTGGCGCCCACGCTGCGCGCCGCCAACCGGCAGTGGGCCGCGATCGCGGCCGACCTGAACTACACACCGCCCAGTTACAACGCGTTCGACCGCCTGACCGACATCGACTCGCAGGTCCGGTCGTACCAGGATCTCGGCGGCGCGTCGCTGAACGTCGACTGGAAGGTGTGGCGCGGCCGGCTGACCTCGACGACGGCGTGGCGGTACTGGGACTGGAAGCCGTCGAACGACCGGGACTTCATCGGCCTGCCGATCACGACGGTGTCGGCAGCCCTGTCCTACCAGACGCAGACCACCCAGGAGGTCCGCTACGCCGGCGACCTGGCGCCGAGCCTGCACCTGGTGGCCGGCGCGTTCTTCTTCCACCAGGGCATCGACTCCGATCCGTCGTTCAAGCAGGAGCAGGGTGCGGCCGCGGCGCGCTACCTGCTGGCGCCGGGCGCCAACGCGGCCACGCCGGGCCTGCTCGACGGCTACGGGTACGACCAGTTCATGCGCTTTCGCAATGCGAGCGCGGCGGCCTTCGGCCAGGTGGAGTGGTCCGTCACGGACCGGCTGCGGCTGATGCCTGGGCTGCGTCTCAACCACGACACGAAGGACGTGCACTTCGACCAGCGGGTGTACGGAGGGCTGCAGACCACTGTGCCCGCGCTCGTCGCGCTGCAGCGCTCGGTGCTGGCGCCCCAGGCGTACACGGCCGATGTCGCCAACACGAACACCTCGGGGCAGTTCACGGTGGCGTACAAGGTGGCCGAGCCGGTCAACACCTATGCGACCTACGCGAAGAGCTTCAAGTCGGTGGGCCTGAACCTGAACGGCCTGCCCACCGACGCGCAGGACCGGCCGGTGCTGTCGGCCGCGACGGTCAAGCCCGAAGACGTCCGACACCTCGAGTTCGGCGTGAAGACCAACCCGTTCCGGAACGTGACGGCCAACGTGGCCGTGTTCGACACGGAGACGCGCGACTTCCAGGCGCAGGTCGTCAACGCCGGCGTCGGCGTGCTGCGCGGGTACCTCGCCAACGCCGACAAGGTCCGCGTGCGCGGCGTGGAGGTCGACTCGAGCGCCAACATCGGCCGGAGCCTGTCGTTCTACGCGTCGGCGGCGTTCACCGATGGCAGGTACGTGTCGTTCCCGGACGCGCCGCCGCCGCTCGAAGACACGGGCGGCCCTCAGGTGAAGGACGTGTCGGGTACCCAACTGCCCGGCATCTCGAAGCGGGCCGTCTCGTTCGGCGGCGAGTACATCTTCCGCAATGCGGGCCTGCTGGGCCGCGCCGGCGAGTACTTCGCGGCGTTCGACACGAGCTACCGGTCGTCGTTCTCGTCGAGCCCGAGCGCGTCGCGGTACCTGATCGTCGACGGCTACACGCTGGTCAATGCCCGGGTCGGCTTCCGCGCGGGCGACGGCTGGACGTTCTCGATCTGGGCCCGCAACCTGTTCAACACGGACTACTACGACCTGCTGTCGCCGGCGCCCGGCAACACCGGCCTGTTCGTGGGCCAGCCCGGTGATCCCCGCACGGCGGGCGTCACGCTGCGCGTGGCGCTGCGGAACCGCTAGGGCCCCGCTGTCGGGGGGACGCCGGTTCCTGAATCCGGATTGCTGGATCGCGCGGCTTCAACGAACCGGATTGCCAGGCATGCCGGGCCGAACTCGGGCCGAAACGGGCGCAAGTCGCTGCGGACGCGAGCGGCTCGACCGGGCACGAAACGTGCTGCCATTGTCGGCAACCGCCGACGCCGCGCTCTGACAAGTCAGGTCTTGGCGGGAGTGAACTGCGACGAGGGGCGGGTCTACCCGGTTGCCGGGAGCATGGGCCCGCCCCGAGTCGTGTACGGCGGGCGACAGCGGCGACCCGGCACACTCGGCTCGTCGCGTCGCCAGCGGAATCTTTCGTCGCGTGGGCGGTCTGGGCGTAAGATGCCCGCGGCCCGTCATGGACGCCGTCTTCCTCGCCATCGAGTCGAGCGCGCTCAGCACCTGGCTGCGGGAGTCCCCGTCGCTCTGGGTGTTTCCGTTCGCGCTGATCCTGCACACGTGGGGGCTGGCGTTCCTGGTCGGCGCCAACGTCGTCATCGACGCCCGCATCCTCGGCCTGATTCCCGGCGTGCCGCTCCGTTCGCTCGAGCGGTACTTCCTGGTGGTGTGGGTCGGGTTCTGGGTGAATCTCGCGTCCGGCCTGGCGCTGCTCGTCGCCTATCCGACGAAGGCGCTGACCAACCCGCTCTTCTACGCGAAGCTGGCGCTGGTGGCGGTGGGCTTCGTCACGGCGCTCGTCATCCGCCGCCGGATGCGCGCCCTGCCGCCCGAGCACGACGGGCCTCCGCCGGCCGCATTGGTTCGGCTCGCCGGGCTGTCGCTCGCGGCGTGGGCCGTCGCCATCCCGGCCGGCCGCTTCCTCGCGTACACCTGTACGCGCCTGATGGTGGACAGCCCGTGCTGAACGAGACCCTGCACGCGCTCGAGCACTGGCTCTACTACACGCCGGTCGGCGAACTGATGCGCGACGCGCGCTGGGCGTGGCCCATCTGCGAGTCGCTCCACTTCCTCGGGATGTCGGTGCTCGTCGGGGTGGTGGGGTTGTTCGATCTGCGGCTGCTGGGCTTTGCCCGGGCCGTGCCGATTGCGGCGTTTCACCGGCTGATTCCGCTCGGGGTCTCCGGGTTCGTGCTCAATGCGGTGACGGGCTTCTGCTTCCTGGCCGGCACTCCTGACCAGTACCTGTTCAACCTGGCGTTCCGCTTCAAAGTCGCGTTCTTCGCGGTCGCCGGCCTGAACGTGCTGGCGTTCTACAGCACGACGTTCCACCGCCTGCTCGCGCGGGCGGCGGACGCCGCCCCGCCCCTCGGCGCCCGGATCGCCGGCAGTGTGTCGCTGTGCGCGTGGATCGGCGTGATGGCGGCCGGCCGGCTCCTGACTTTCTTCAGGCCCTAGAACGACACCTGCAGCGTCACGCGGCCCATCCGCGGGATGGACGGGTGCGTGTGGATGCCGTCGACACCCCCGAGGGGCTCACCCGGCAGCCGGGACGTGTAGAAGTAGTCGATGTCGGCCACCTTCGCGTCGAAGAGGTTGTAGACCTCGAACGACAGCCGCACCTTCGGAGCCAGCCTCGCGCCGACCTCCCCATTCCAGATCGTCGTGGCCTTCGACCGCTCGCTGCCATCCTCGACGAGCGGCCGTGGACCGAAGTGCCGCAGCCGGAGGCTGCCGAACACCCGCTTCGCGGGTTCCACCGTGACGGCCCCCGACACGACACGGTCGAGGGCGCCGGGGATCAGATTGCCGGCGGGATCGTCGTTCGTGAACCGCGCGCGCGAGAACGAGACGTCGGCCTCGGCGGTCATCCACGGGTTCAGCCTGGCGTAGTTGGTCCACTCCAGGCCGTACCGCCGGCTGGGGCGGCTCGCCTCGGTGATGCCCGCGTCGCCGACGAACAGCAGCTCCGAGTCGAAGCCGAGGTACCACAGCGTGGCCGTTGACTGCAGGCCCTTGATGCGCACCGTCCGGACACCCACCTCCGCCCCCCGCGCGCGGGTGAGCAGGTTCAACGGATCGACCGGATCGCCGGTGCGCGGGTCCACGCGCAGCGCGGCGCCCCGCGCGTCGTTGCTGTGGTACCCGTAGCCCGCGTTGACGTAGAACTCGGTGCTGGCCCACGGGCCGAGCACGGCGGAGAGCTTCGGGCTGGCGATCGCGGAGGCGTCGGCGCCGGAGTTGAGCGGGTTGCTGGACCGGACGTCGTAGCCGAAGCGATCGACCCGGACGCCGATCGTCGTCCGCAGCCTGCGGCCCCATTCGATCTCGGACTGGCCGAAGCCGGCTACCGAGAGCAGGTCCAGCGAGTCGCTGCGCACCGTGCCCACGCGGCGCGCCCGGATGGTGTTGTAGAAGCCGATCTCGCCGATGTCGTCGCGGCGCAGCTGTGCGCCGATGGCCGACTCGATGTGCTTGCCGAACACCTCACCGAGGCGCCGGTGCGAGACGCGGGCGCCGCTCACCCAGCGCCGGTCCGACTGCTCGAACTGATCGCCGTTGACCGGGTCGTTCAGGAAGTAGGTGAAGTTCTGGACCAGGTTCAGCGAATACCGCATCACATAGCCGGTGACGCGGGTCGACGACTTGCCGTTCGATCGCTGGCCGTCGAACGCCAGGCTGTAGCGTGACGTGCGGCCGACGTCGGTGGGGTCGATGTTGCCGAAGCGGGAGATCAGGCCGCTCTCGATGGCGCGCAGCGGCACCTGGTCGGTGGCGTTCCACTGGCCGTCATAGCCCATCCCGGTGATGGAGAGGCCCGAGCGGGAGTCACCGAGGCTGTACCGCACGATGCCGTTGGCCTTCCGCAGGTCGTCGGGGCGCACCCAGGGCCCGTCGTTCAGCGTCAGTTCGATGCCGCCGAGCAGATGGCCCTTGCCGATCTTCGGCGACGCCGCGGCGAGCACCCGGCCCCAGCCCTGTCCGCCGCCGCTGGCGGTCACGATCGGGCGGTCGAGGCTGTTGACGTAGTTGACGTTGGCCGAGCCGGCGGCGGAGAAGTCGCCGTCCTCGGCGAAGTAGGGGCCCTTCTTGAACTGCACGCCGCTGACGAGCTCCGGGATCATCAGGTTGCTGTCGGAGTAGCCGTGGAAGTGGCCGCCGGTCGGCGTGTTGAGCGGCACGCCCGCGATGGTCGTCAGGAAGTCGGACCCGTGGTCGAGGTTGAAGCCGCGCAGGTAGTACTGGTTGGCCTTGCCCTCGCCGCTGTGCTGGCTGACGATGAGGCCGGGGACCGCCTCGAGGACCTCCGCGGGCCGCATGATGGGCCGGGCCTCGAGTTGCCGCGCGGTGATGGCGCCCTGGCTGGCGGCCGCGGCGATGCCCACCAGGTTCTCGGCCGGGTTGTCGAGGTCCGCGACGTTCCGGAAGGTGCGGGAGCCGGTGACGACGACGTCCGCGGTGAGCGACAGGCCCAGTGTGGCGTTGACGGTGACCGTCTGGCCGGCTGCGACCCTGACGGTCCGCCGCACGTTCGTGAAGTTGATCAGCTTGAAGGTGACGTCGGCCGGGCCGGCCGGAATGCCCTCGATGCGAAAGGCGCCGACGCCGTCGGTGACGGCCGTGTGCTCCATCCCTTCGGCGTGGAGGTCGACCGTGACCCCAGGCAGCACGCCGCCGGTCTCGTCCACGACGACGCCCGAGATGGTGCCGGTGCCCTGCGCGAAGGCCGTCGAACAGGCCAGCGCGGCCAGGGCCAAGGTGTAGGTCAGTCGCTGCACAATCCCCATCATGGCCTTCGATCCTACCGGGTGTGCCATGCCGGGGCGCCTGAAGTTTTCCTGAAGTCTTCCTGACCCGCGGGGGAGCCTGGCGGCCCGCGCGAGGGCGGCGCCTAGCCGACGCCCACCCGCGTACGCGACGGCTGCGCGGCCAGCGTCTCGAGGCGTTTGACCTCGGGCAGCTGGATGGCGAAGAAGCGGTAGAGGAGCCAGGTGTCGAGCAGGCCCACGGCGACGAGCGCCAGGTAGGCCAGGTTGCTCGTCACGAGGCCGAGGGTCTGCAGCACGGTGGACACGCCGAAGCCGACGATCCAGGCGTCGAAGCTCATACAGACGCGCCGGAACGTCTCGGGACGGATCCGCTGGATCAGCTGTGCGCCGATGGGGACGCCGATCGCGATGCTGGGCAGGATGTACGGAATCAGGCCCAGGCTCTCGGAGGTGTAGAGGCCGGCCCACAGGTAGGCGACGGCCGTGAAGCTCGCCTCCGCCAGGCGGATGAAGCCGAGCGCGGCGCGGAAGTCCTTCTTGGTCAGGCCCTGGTTGCTCAGCATCACCGCCAGGGGCGGGCCCGAGATCGTCGTGACCGAGTAGAGGACGCCCACGAAGCCGCCGAAGGCATAGCCCACGGTCCGCTCGGCCTTGATCGGGCGCCGGTAGCCGGCCGCCTGCAGCAGGATGAGGGGCAGCAGCACCAGGAAGGTGCCCAGACGCAGCCAGCCCGGGCTGATCTGCGAAACGAGCATCGTGCCGAGGATGACGCCCGGCAGCAGGCCGATCACGATCGGCAGCACCCGTCGCCACACGTTGCCGAGCGCGTCCCGGTTGACGTAGAGCACGTAGGCGTTGAGGACCACCTCGATCGGGATGAGCGCCGGGTTGATGACCCGGTTCGTCAGGAAGAGCAGCGCCAGGGGCACGGTGATCGACGAGAACCCGTACCCCAGCGCGCCGTTGACGACGGCGGCCCCGAGGGTGATGAGCGCGAGGGCGATCTGATGCGAGTCCATAGAAAGCACAAAGGCCCGAAGGGGTTGGTCAACCGCCTCCGGGCCTCGAAACCGTTTGTGTGAGCGCGTCTAGCTGTGGGCTGGCGGTCTCACGCGGTACGAGCCACGGCGCGGGGGCAACAGGCGCACCCACGACAACAACACGCGCAGCGGCTGACCGACAACATCGGCCTGGATTATCGTTCGCCCCAACTCCGACCGTCAAGGTCGCCGTGTGCCACGGCTGACCTGAACTGCCTGTTCCGGCACCAGGAATTTCCAGGGGCGGTTCTGCCCGGCGTCCGGGCGCGGCCGCGGCCGACGAGTACAATCAGCGGGCCCAGGACGAGGGGCGCACCGGCGTGAAGCCGTCACCACGAATCGGCATCGAGGAGCGGGTGGGTCGCATGCAGATGGGACAGATGACCGGTAGAGCGATTCTGACGTTGTGCGTCGCCTGCGTCGCCGTCGCGTGCGGTGGCCCGGCGCCGTCCCAGGCGCCCGCACCTGGACCGGCCGCGCCGCCCGCGCCTGCGGCTGGCCGCCTGTTCGTGACCAACGAGAACGGCGGCGACCTGACCGTGATCGACGTGGCGACGCGGCAGGTGGTGGCGACCATCCCGGTCGGCAAGCGCCCACGGGGGATCAGGGTCAGCCCCGACGGGTCCCTCGTCTTCGTGGCGCTCAGCGGCTCGCCGGCCGCGGGGCCGGGCGTCGACGAGTCGACGTTGCCTCCGCCGGACAAGTCGGCGGACGGCATCGGCGTCGTCAGCGTCAAGGACCTGAAGCTGCTGCGCGTCATCCGGGCCGGGTCGGACCCCGAGCAGTCCGCCGTGTCGGCGGACCAGCGGTACCTGTTCGTGGCCAACGAGGACGCAGGGCAGGTCAGCGTCGTCGACGTGGCCGACGGGCACGTCGTGCAGACGCTGGCGGTCGGCGACGAGCCCGAAGGGGTCGACGTGCGGCCCGACGGCGGCGTCGTCTACGTGACGTCGGAGGACGACAGCCAGGTGGCGGTGATCGACGTACCCAGCCTGAAGGTGATCAAGACCGTCAAGGTGGGCCCGCGCCCGCGCTCGACGACGTTCCTGCCCGACGGCTCCCGCGCCTACGTGACGTCGGAGACGTCGGGCACGGTCGTCGTGATGGACGCCAGGGCACACACGGTGCTCGAGCGGATCGCGCTGGGCGGCGACTTCGCCCGGCGGCCCATGGGCGGCGCGGCCGCGCCGGACGGCACGCGGGTGTTCATCACCACGGGTCGCGGCAAGGAGGTCGTCGTGATCGACACCGCGACGAACAAGCTCGTGGGGGCCGTGGAAGTAGGCGAGCGGCCCTGGGGCATCGCCATCTCGGCCGATGGGAAGCAGGTGTTCACGGCGAACGGCCCGTCGAACGACGTGACGTTCCTCGACGCCGCCACGCGCACGGTGACCGCGAAGGTCAAGGCGGGTGACCGGCCGTGGGGCATCGCATTCGTGCCGTAGCCCGGCCCGGCACCTCTTGAAGGACAATATCCGTATGCGGACCGTCCACTGGCTCTTCGCCGTCAGCGTGGCCCTGTTCATTTCCGGCATCGGTTTCGTCATCGCCGGCGCCCGCGCGTCGAGGGAGGCCGAGCCCCAGTCCGCGGCGGCGGCGTCCGCCACGACGCCCGTCGCGGACATCAAGCAGATCATGGCGGGCATCGTCTCCCCGGCCGCGACGGTCGTGTTCGACTCCGTCAGCACCACGGTCACGCTGACGGGCGTCGAGGAGAAGGCCCCGGCCAACGACGAGGAGTGGGCCGTCCTGGCGGCCAACGGCGCGGCGCTGGCCGAGTCGGGCAACCTGCTCCTGACCGGTAACCGGGCCGTGGATCAGGGCGACTGGGCGACGATGGCCAAGGCGCTCACCGACGCCGGCATCGCGACGATGAAGGCCGCGCAGGCCAAGAACACCGAGGCGGTCCTGGCGGCCGGGGAGGTGCTCAACACGTCGTGCGACAACTGCCACCGGAAGTACCAGCGGTCATGAGCGCCCCAGCCACGATGATGCTCATGCCTTCGGGCGGCCCGGCCGGCCCTCCACGCAGCGCTGCCGCGGCCCGGGCGCTCGTGCCGGTGCTGGCCGCCGTGCTCTGCACGCTGGCCGGCGACGTCGTCAGCGCCCACGGCGTCTCGGGCAAGGACGCCGTGTTCCTCGAGGGCCTGCAGGGCCGCGCCATCGGGCCGCTGATGTACCTGGGCGCCAAGCACATGGTCACCGGCTACGACCACCTGTTGTTCCTGGTCGGCGTGATCTTCTTCCTCTACCGGCTGCGCGACGTCGTGCAGTACGTGAGCCTGTTCACGATCGGCCACAGCCTGACGTTGCTCGCCGGCGTCCTCGGCGGGATCCGCGCGAACCCCTACCTGATCGATGCCATCATCGGCTTCTCGGTGGTCTACAAGGCGTTCGAGAACATGGACGGGTTCAAGCGGTTCCTCGGCTTCCAGCCCGACACGCGGGCCGCGGTGCTGATCTTCGGGCTCTTCCACGGGTTCGGCCTGGCCACCAAGCTCCAGGAGTTCGCACTGGCGCCCGACGGGCTCGTCGCCAACATCATCAGCTTCAACGTGGGCGTCGAAATCGGGCAGGGGCTGGCGCTGACGGCGGTCCTCATCGTGCTGGGCTACTGGCGCACGCGCGACGGGTTCCTGCGCCACTCGTTCGCGACCAACGCGGTCGTGATGGCGTGCGGCTTCCTCCTGGTCGGCTATCAGCTGGCCGGCTACTTCCTGGCGGTGTGATTCCATGACGACCCCGAGTGAGGCGACGGTCGAGGCGAAGCAGCGCATCGGCGTGGCGGCGGGCGCCGCGCTGCTCGTGGCCGGCCTGGTACTGGTGATGTTCGTGCTGCCGGCCGAGTACGCCGTGGACCCGCTCGGCACGGGCGCGCGCCTCGGCCTGCTGCCGCTTGGCGTCACGGGCCAGCAGGTCGAGGCTCTCAACCAGTCCGCGGCGGCGGGGGCCGGCCAGGCGCCGGTCGTCGTCGCGCAGGAACAGCCCTTCCACGGCGAGACCGTGTCGTTCACGATCAAGCCGCACACCGGCATGGAGTACAAGTACCGGCTCGACAAGGGCGAGGCGCTGCTGTACTCGTGGACGGCCACGGCGCCGGTCAACTACGAGTTCCACGCGGAGCCGGACGGCGCGCCGCGCGGCTACGCGCAGACCTACGAGAAGGTGGATGCGAGCCGCCGGAAGGCCGGCACGCTGACCGCGCCGTTTCCCGGCATTCACGGGTGGTACTGGGAGAACCCGGGCGACACGGACGTGACGCTGACGCTGACCACGTCGGGCTTCTACAACATGGCCCACGAATTCCAGCCGGACAGCCCGGTCAGGAACAAGATGTTCCAGTGACGGCCGCCGGCGCCGGCCCGCGTCAGGCGCCGTGCACCGGGCGCGGCCGCGAGCCCGCGAAGCCGTAGTAGACGATGTAGAGGTAGCAGACCGCGGGCACGACGAACGACGGCTGCAGGCCGATCGCGTCGGCCAGCGCGCCCTGCGCCAGCGGCATCACCGCGCCGCCGACGATCGCCGCCACCAGCACGCCCGAGGCCCGGCTCGTCAGCGGCCCGAGGCCGGCGATCCCCAGCGTGAAGATGCTGGGGAACAGGATCGAGTTGCACAGCCCCACGAGGATCAGGCTCCACATCGCCACGGCGCCGGCCGACAGCATCGACGTCGTGACGAGCATCGCGGCCGCCGCGGCCGCGATGCCGACGACGGGCCCCGTCCCGAACCGGCGGAGGACGACGGAGCCGGCGAAGCGTCCGGCCATCGCGCCGCCCCAGTAGAACGACACGTAGCGCGAGGCGGCCTGCTCGGTCATCCCGCCACTGGTGAGCTGGACGAGGTAGTTGACGAGCAGGCTGCCGATGGCCACCTCGGCGCCGACATACGTGAAGATGCCGACCGCGCCGAGCACCAGGTGCCGTGCGTGCCACAGGCTGCCGTGAGCCGCGACGCCGGCGGCGGCGTCCTCCGCGGGCACCGGCGGGAAGCGGAAACGCGCGATCGCCGCCGCGAGCACGACGAGCAGCGCCGCGATGCCGAGGTAGGGGCCGACGACCGACGACGCTTCCGCGAGACGGTGTGCCTCGAGCGCCTCCGGCGCCAGCGCGCGAAGCGCCTCGGGGCTCCGTGTCGTGGACGACAGGATCAGCATGCCCCCGACGAACGGCCCCAGCGTCGTGCCGAGCGAGTTCAGCGCCTGCACCAGGTTCAGCCGGCTCGACGCCCGCGACGGCGGGCCCAGGACGGTCACGTACGGGTTGGCCGACACCTGCAGCAGCGTCATGCCCGACGCCAGCACGTAGAGGCCGCCCAGGAACATCGCGTACGAAGCCAGCCGCGCCGCCGGCACGAACAGGACCGCGCCGACGGCCATCACCAGCAGGCCCGCCACGATGCTGCGCTGGTACCCGATGCGGGCGGTCAGCCGCGCGGCGGGCATCGCGACCAGGAAGTAGGCGGAGAAGAAGGTGAACTGAATCAGCATCGTCTGGGCGTACGTCAGCTCGAAGATGCCCTTCAGGTGGGGGACCAGGATGTCGTTCAGGACCGTCACGAATCCCCACATGAAGAACACCGTGGCGAGGACCGCGAGGGCAGGACCGTGCCCGGGCTGGCCGCCGGCGGCGGTACGGGGGGCGCTGGGCAGGGAACTCATGGCGGGCGCCATTCTACCGGGAGGGCCCGGAAGACTTCAGGCGATCTTCAGGAACTCTTCAGGGTGGAACTCACGGGTGTCAGCTACCATCACCCGCAGAGGAAAACGACCGATGATGGAGACGCTGACCGCGCTCGAGAACTCGGGGTTCGCGACCTGGCTGCGCGAGTCCGGGTCCATCTGGGCCTACCCGCTGGTGCTCACGCTGCACACGGTCGGGCTGGCCCTGCTCGTCGGGGGCAATTTCGCGCTGGACATGCGGGTGCTCGGCGCCGGCCAGGGCATCGAGGTCAGCGCGCTGGACCGGCTGTTCCCGGTGATGTGGTGGGGCTTCGCCATCAACGCGATCTCGGGAGTGCTGCTGTTCTGCGCGGACGCGACCACGAAAGGGACGACGACGCTCTTCATGTTCAAGCTGGCATGCATCGCGGCGGCGGTCGTCGTGATGGTCCTGATGCGGCGCTCCATCTTCGGGCGTGGCGCGGGCGCCTCGGTCACCGCAGGGGCCAAGGGCTTGGCCCTCGTGTCCCTGCTGCTCTGGACGGCGGCCATCACGGCCGGCCGGTTCATGGCCTACTGAGGGCCGTCCGTTCCGATTTTCGCGAGGATCCGCCGATGATGGACGCTCTGGTCGCGATGCTGAAGTCGACCCGCCTGTCGACGTTTATGACGACGTCTCCCTGGGCGTGGCCGATCTGCGAGACGCTGCACTTCATCGGGCTGTCGATGCTCGTCGGGATCATCGGGATGCTCGACGCCCGGCTGCTCGGGTTCCTGCGGCGGGTCCCGATCACGGCGCTGCGCGCGCTGCTGCCCTGGGGCATTCTGGGCTTCGTGATCAACCTGATCACGGGCGTCCTGTTCTTCATCGGCGCGCCGGACCAGTACGTCAACAATCCCGCCTGGTGGTTCAAGGTGCTGTTCCTGGCGGTCGCCGGCGCCAACGCGCTGCTGTTCGAGACCACGCAGGCGGCCAAGCTGTTCACGATGGGCCCGCACGACGAGCCGCCGATGACGTTCCGGCTGATGGGGGCCGTGTCGCTGTTCTCCTGGTTCATGGTGCTCTACTGGGGGCGGATGCTGCCGTTCATCGGCAACGCCTTCTGAGGAGGGGCCTTCGCGCCGGGCGCCGCGCTGGCCCTTCTGGGGGCGTGCCCGGGGGCATCGAGGGAGAGACGGGACCGGCCACTGGGCCGGGTCGCGAAGAGAAGAAGGCCGGCGAGCGGGCATCCCCGCTCGCCGGCCTTCGATGCGTACGGCCGCTGCTACCTGCTGGAGCCGAGCCCGCGCCGGCCGCACCGGCGTGGGCCGGCGGTCGTCAGAGCCCGGCGACCGGGCCGACGTAGGCGATCAGGCGGCCGCAGATGATGGCCGCGAACCAGCAGAAGAGCGACGCCACCGCGAGCGTCTTCGCGCCGCTCGGCATCGGGCCCTTGTCGAGCTGTGGGTTCGCGAACACCGTCTTGCGGATCCTCGACACCAGAACCACGCCGGCGAACACGAACACCAGCTTGATGTAGAAGTCGGGGTTGATGCCGCGTGTCGAGGCATCGGCCATGAAGAGCCCCGTGCCGGTGAAGGCGTTGACCGCGAACCCGGCCCAGATGACGGGGTACAGCTTCTCGAGCGGCTTGACCGGCGTGCCCGGCCAGATGCCGAGGATCGCGAAGTCGATGATGGCGCTGCCGCCGGCCACGATCGAGACGCCGAGCGTGTGGACGAACAGGAACATCGGGAACGCCCACAGGCTGCCCGATTCGCGGACCCAGCTGCTGAAGCCGAGCGTTTCGACCCACCCGAAGAACGATTCCATGACTACCGGTCCCCTCCGCGCTCGTGCTTCACTGCGCTGCTGTTGATCATCAGCCCGACGATGGTCACGACAGCCGTCACGCCCACCACGACCGATACCACGATGCTCGCCAATGCCATCCTGTACCCCTGACCGGCCCCGTGCCGGAACGATGCGCGGGCCGCAGCCCGCACGTCTGGACGCCTAGAAGGCGTTGCCGATGAACGGCAACATGCTGCCCCAATACATGACGCCTGCCCACAGCACCAGGGCGGCGGCGCCGACGATCATCGACAGCGCGGGCACCTTCTGGCCCGGCTGGCGCTTCCAGCCGTCGTCGTACGTGAAGTAGACGACCGCCGCCCCGCCCAGCAGCACGAAGACCAGCTTCCAGAAGAACGCCGGGTTCTTCGTGTACTGCCCTGGCGACGCGGCGAAGAACAGCATGCCGGTGGCCGTGTTGAGCGCAAAGCCCAGCATGCCCCAGGGCAGCAGCCGGTCGAGGGCCTTCATCGAGACGTCGGGCATCATCCCGGTCATCCGCATCGCGACGAGCAGCAGCACGCCGATGAGCAGCGACAGACCGACGAAGTGCAGGGTCTCGCTCGACACCCACGCCCACGGGGTGTCGCGGACGAAGTCGCCGATCATGCGGGCCAGCGGCCCGATGGCGGTGGTCGTCTCGACCGCGGGGCGGATCTCCGTGTGCCGGATCTCGCCGCCGATGTTGGCGGCGCCCGCGACGAGCGCCAGCGTCACCAGCGCCAGCGCCAGCAGCGACACCGTGTAGACGCCTCCGAGGCGCCGCGTGCGGCGGAACTGCCAGAGGCCGAGCCAGGCGAGCGCGCCGGTCAGCTCCATGACGATCATCGCCAGGAACGCCGCGCCTTCGTGCGTCTCCACCAGCGTCTTGGAGACGTCGGGCAGGTTCTCGATCGTCTCGTAGGCGGCGTTGCCCGTGATGTAGGTCGGGATCGTCAGCAGCGCGATGCCGACGAAGATCACCAGGCTCGCCTGCTTCAGGTCGTCGCTCTTGCCGACGAGCGACACGATGAAGAAGCCGAGGCCGATGACGAAGCCGATCGTCGGAAAGTGGTTCAGGAGCAGGTGGAGGTGGGTCGTATCCATAGTTGAAGTCACACGCGCCCGCGGAACGCGCCGGCGGCAGGCTCAGCCGGCTGCAGAGCGGTGGAGATCCTAGTGCCCTTCCACGGAAAAGTCCACAGCGGTTGGGCGGAGTTCGCGACAGCACGCCGTTGGACAGCCGCTAGTGCCTCGCGTAGAATCACCCGCCAACTCTGGCATCACCCGATCAGGGTAGGGGACGGCCGTGTTGCCGGCAATCGTCGAGGGAGGCTGCGTGAGAAGACGTATGGCTGGTATGGCGCGAAGCGTTCGGGCCTTGACGTGCGTCCTGGCGTTCGCGCTGGCCGGAACAGCTCTTGGCGCGCAGGCCGTGCGCGGCACGGTGCAGGGCATCGTGACCGACTCGAGCGGCGGGGCCCTTCCTGGCGTGACGGTCGAGTTGAAGAACCTCGGAACGGGCGTCGTTCAAACGGCGGTGACCAACGCGGAAGGGCGCTACACCGCACCGGATCTGCCGCTGGGTGAGTACGAAGTGCAGGCGGCCCTTACCGGATTCCAGACCGTCATCCGTCGAGGCATCACGCTGCGCGTCGGCAGTCAGGTCGTGGCCGACTTCCAACTTGGGGTAGGGGCCGTCCAGGAGACGATCACGGTGACGGGCGCGGCGCCGACCGTCGACACGGTGTCGTCCGCCGTGGGTGCGGTCATCGAGCAGAAGCAGATTGCGGACCTCCCGTTGAACGGCCGGAACTTCGCGCAGCTCATTTCACTGGCCCCGGGAGCCAACGAGATTCCGTTCGGCGCGGCTGGTGGCAACTCGTTCTTCGGCCGTCAGTCGAACTTCACCGTCTCCGGGGCGCGCCCCGAAGGGCAGGCGTTCCTGCTGGACAACACCAACATCCAGGGGTTCTGGAACCGGGGGCCGGGCTCCAACGTGTTCGGCACGACGCTCGGCGTCGAGGCCATTGCGGAGTTCCAGACGCTGACCAATACCTACAGCGCGCAGTTCGGCGGCAACGGCGCCGTCGTCAACGCGGTGACCAAGTCGGGCTCCAATCAGCTGCACGGGTCGGCCTTCGAGTTCTATCGCAACAGCAAGATGGACGCGAAGAACTACTTCGACACGCTCGGCAAGCAGCCGTTCAGCAAGCACCAGTTCGGGGGCAGCGCGGGCGGACCGTTGAAGCAGAACCGGGCCTTCTTCTTCATCACCTACGAGGGCATTCAGCAGGATCGCACCGAGACGCGGATCGCGACGGTGCCGGACGCGAACGCCCGGCTCGGTATCATCAATGGTGTCAACGTCGGCGTGAATCCCGCCATTGCGCCTGTGCTGGCACTCTACCCCCTGCCGACCACGCCCCTCACCGGCGGCGTGGGCCAGGTCGCGCAGGTTGCCAGTTCGCCCGGCCATGAAAACTACACGCTGGGCCGCCTCGACTACACCCTGTCGACGAAGACGTCGTTCTTCGGTCGCTACGTCATCGACACGGCGGAGGTCTATGACCCGTTTGCAGGGTCCGCGATCCCGTTGTGGGGCGCCGACCAGAGCACGAACAACCAGTACTTCACGGCCGAAGTGCGCCGGATCATGACGAACAACGTGATCAATCAGGCTCGGGTCGGGCTGGTGCGGACGCACGAGCAGGCGTTCACGCGGGGCAACTTCGCCGCCCTGAACTTCTTCCCAGGCGAGAACCGGCAGGACGGCCGCGTGAACCCCGGCAGTGGCATCGAACAGATCGGCGGACAGACCACGTTGCCGGTCGTGCTGCTGCAGAAGCGGTGGTCGGTGTCCGACGACGTGTACTGGAACCGTGGCAACCACAGCATCAAGATGGGCGGCGGCCTCGAGTTCACGCCAACGCGGATGGATCAGCCGTTCCAGGGCTCGGGTGTCTGGACCTTCCCAAGCCTGACGGCCTTCCTGCAGAACGCTCCGACCGGCCTCATCGGCGCGCTGCCGAACCAGGCCGACTCGCTGCGCTCGATCAAGGACTTGGGCGCCATCCTGTACGTCAACGACGACTGGCGCGCCACGTCGAACCTGACGTTGAACCTCGGGCTGCGCTACACCCCGGCCGTGAATCCGTCGATCGAGGGGGGACCCGGTGGTCCTCGCCAGATCATCGACGAGCCGCTCGGCGCCTTCGTGCCGGTCGACCGGGCGTTCGCCCAGAGCCCCCACCTGAAGAACTTCGATCCGCGCATCGGGTTCGCGTGGGATCCGACCGAGAGCCACAAGACGTCGATTCGCGGCGGCTGGGGCATCTTTCACAATCCGATCGGCAACCGCATCATCCTGCCGAACTACGTCAACAACCCTCCGTACGCGTTCGCGGCCGAGAACCTGACGGCGACCACGGCCCCGCGGTTCCCGTTTCCGTACGCGTCCGGCGCAACACCGCAGACCAACGTCGGCAACGGGATCTACTACAAGAGCAGCACCGATCCGTTCATCATGCAGTGGAACGTGAACGTGCAGCGCGAGATCCTCGACAACACCAGCGTGACAGTGGCCTACGTCGGATCGCGGGGCGTGAACCTACTGCGGCAAATCGACATCAACCCCGTACTGCCACGCCTCGTCAACGGCGTTGAGGTGTTCGGCGTGCCGCGCAGCGCGACGCAGGCCGGCATCATCCCGAACCAGCGCGCCAACCCGGCGTACGCGGCGCTGACCTACAACAAGCCGGACGCATGGTCGAAGTACCATTCGCTGCAGACGTCGCTCAACCGCCGCTTCAGCCAGGGGGTCCAGGCGCAGGTGTCCTACACACTGTCGAAGTGCACGGACCTGAGCTCCGGCTCGTTCGGCGGCGAAGGCAGCACCCCGGCCACCAATCCCTACGACGAGTCGTACGACGAGGGTCCCTGCTACTTCGACCGCCGGCACAACTTCCGAGGCAGCGGCATCTACGCGTTCCCGTTCGCGGGGAACGCGTTCGTCGAGGGCTGGGAAGTGTCGACGATTGTCAGTGCGGTGAGCGGCCGCCCGTTCACGCCGGCGATTGGGTTCGACCAGTCGGGGCTGCAGACCGGCAACCAGCGCCCGAACCTGGCCACCGGCCGCAACCTCGATGACGTCTACACCGGCAGCATCACCCAGTGGTTCGACCCGACGGCGTTCACGCTGCCGGCCGCGGGGACGCTCGGCAACGTGGGACGGCACTCGCTGCTCGGGCCGAAGTTCTTCACGATGGACGTGTCCATCATCAAGAACGTGCGGATGCAGGGCAGTGCGACGCTCCAGTTCCGGCTCGAGATGTTCAACCTGACCAACTTCACGAATTTCAACCTGCCGAACGCGAACGTGTTCGCCGCCGCACCAAACGGCGGCGGCACGTACGCGCCAACGGCGGGCCGCATCACCAGCGCTGGCTCGCCGCGTCAGTTGCAGCTGGCGGCGAAGGTGACGTTCTGACGGCGCAGCTGGAGCTCTTCGGGCTCCGGCCGGTCCCGTCCGGTTGGGGCGACCTCGGGCGCCAGTAGGGGGACAGATGGACAGAACCAGCGTCCGTGCGTGCGTCCCGCGGATCGCCCTGCTGGTGCTGACGGGGGCCGCCGGCCTTGCCGTGCCGCTGTCGGCTGGACAGGCCCGCAACGCAGTCCCCCTGCCCGCGCCGGCTGCGGTCGTGGCCGTCGACTACAACTGGGACGTTCGTCCCATCCTCTCCGAATACTGCTTCCGCTGCCACGGGCCTGACGAGAAGGCCCGTCGCGGCGGACTGCGTCTCGACACGGCCGAGGGTGCGTACGCGGCGCTGCGCGGCTCCGCGCCCCGTCATGCGATCGTTCCCGGTGATCCCGAGGGCAGCGAGCTGGTGAGGCGGATCGAATCCGACACCCCCGCGCTGCGGATGCCCCCGGCTTCCACGAACAAGGCGCCGAGCGCGGAACAGGTGGCGACCCTGCGTCGATGGATTTCGCAGGGCGCGAGGTACAAGCCGCACTGGGCGTTCCTGACGCCATCGATGCCCGCCCTGCCTCCCGCGGCCGGCGCCGCGGCCGACGCGATCGATCGGTTCGTCGCCAGCCGCCTCGCGCGCGAGGGCTTGTCGCTGGCGCCAGAGGCAGACCGCGAGACGCTGATCAACCGCGTTACCCTGACGTTGACCGGCCTGCCCCCGACGCTGGCAGAGGTCGACGCGTTCGTCGACGACCGCAGTCCCGGAGCCTACGAGCGGGTCGTGGACCGGCTCCTCGCCTCGCCTGCATACGGCGAGCACATGGCACGCTACTGGCTCGACATCGCGCGGTACGCCGAGAGTGACGGTTTCCTCGACGACCAGCACGACCGTCTGTTCTGGCCGTATCGCGACTGGGTCATCTCGGCCTTCAATCGAAACCTGCCGTTCGATCGATTCGCCACCTGGCAGATCGCCGGTGACCTGCTGCCGAGCCATACCAGGGAGCAAGTGCTGGCCACCGCCTTCCTGCGCGTGGGCAAGCGCACGAGCGAGAACGGCGCCATCGACGAAGAGTACCGCGTCGAGTACATGGTGGACCGCACCAACACGATTGGCACCGCGTTCCTGGGGCTGACGGTGGGGTGCGCCCGGTGCCACGACCACAAGTACGATCCGATCAGCCACAAGGACTTCTACGCGCTCGGTGCGTTCTTCAACAGCACCGATGAGCCGGGTTACTACACGCCCGGGAGTACGGGCGTGACGGCCGGCCCGACCATCGGCTGGGCCGATCCCGGAACGGAGGCGAGACTGGCGGAGGCCGAGCGGGTGGTGACCGCACGCGAAGCGGCCTACCGTGCCGTGCGCGTGGCCGCCGAACGCCGGGTCGTCGCGCGCGCGACAGCGCTGCTGCGCTCGAGTTCAGGTGCGGCCGCCGCCGTCGACGCGTCGCTGGCCAGAGACCTCGTCGCGCACTACCCGTTCGAGGCGACGGCAGCCATTCCGGACGACCAGCTACCGACCGGCCGTCCCCGCAGCCGACGGCCGGCGCCGCCGCCGCTGGCGCCGGAGACCGCGGCCAGGGCGACCGGGCCGCCGCCGGCCGCGGCCCCGCCGGGGCAGACACCCCCGCCGGGCGTGGCCGCGTCCGCCTTCGGCATCCGCCTGCCGTCCGACCTGGTGCGTGATGCGCTGGTGTGGTCGCCGAGCACCGTGGCGGGCTCCCCGCCGGCGGTGCTCGAGTCGCCGCAGCTGCGCGGCGGCATTGCGGGAAAGGCCTTCTACTTCGACGACACCAATCGCGGCATCCTGGGCCCGGACGTCGGCTACTTCGAGCGGTCGCAGCCATTCAGCCTCGACTTCTGGATTCTTGCCGCGCAGGTGTACGACGACTCGGTCATCCTGAACAACCGCGAGAACGACTTCTTCGGCAACGCCGGCTACCAGGTGGACCTCGAGCAGAACCGGGTGCGCGTCGACCTGATGCACTCGCGCGCTGGCAACCGGATCCGCGTGCGGACCCGGCGTGCCGTCGAGCCGAAGGCGTGGACGCACGTCACGGTGACGTACGATGGCTCCAGCCGGGCCTCCGGCGTCACCGTGTATCTGGACGGCGTTCGCGCAGACGTCGAGGTTGTCAGCGACAACCTGACTCGGTCGATCGTGCCAAACGGCGGCGGCACGTTGGGCGACGAGTACCTGGGGCTGGCGTTCGGCAAGCGGTTTCGCATGACGGCCCTGAAGGACGGGGCCCTCGACGAGGTGCGGGTGTTCAGGAAGGCGCTCCGGCCGGCTGAGGTCCGCCGGCTCGAGGCCGCGGTGCGGCCGGCCGCTGCTGGTTCGCCCGCGCTGCCCGACATCGTGGCCGTGCTGGCGGACGGCGAGGCGGACGTCGTCGCCGCCGCCGCGAAGCTGGTCGAGGCGCGCGAGGCGCAGAACCAAATCATCTCCCGGATCCCGGAAGTCATGGTGATGGGTGACACGCCGACGCCACGCCAGGCCTACGTGCTGCTGCGCGGCCAGTACACGGAGCGGGGCGAACCGGTCTCGCCGCGCGGCCTGTCGCGCGTCTTCCCCTGGAACGAGTCCTGGCCGCAGAACCGGCTCGGCCTGGCACGCTGGCTGTTCGACCCCAAGAACCCCCTGACGGCGCGGGTGTTCGTGAACCGGTTGTGGCAACAGCAGTTCGGACGTGGCCTCGTCGACACGTCCGAGGACTTCGGCTCGCAGGGGGCCATTCCGTCGCACCCCGAACTGCTCGACTGGCTCGCCGTGACGTTCCGCGAGTCGGGGTGGGACATCAAGCGGATGCAGAAGCGGCTGGTGATGTCGGCGACGTTCCGGCAGCGGTCCGACGCTTCCGCGGCCCTGCTGGCGCGCGACCCTCGAAACGAGCTGCTGGCGCGGTTCCAGCGCGTCCGGATGCCAGCCGAACTCGTCCGCGACCAGGCGCTGGCGGCAGCCGGATTGCTCGTGACCCGCGTCGGCGGTCCCAGCACCTATCCCTACCAGCCACCTGGTATCTGGGACGGGCTGGTGGGATACGTGTATCCCGCCGCCGACGCGATTCCGCCCGACGACCACCATCGCCGCACGATGTACTCGTTCGTCAAGCGGAACGCGCCCCATCCCGCAGTGGCGACGTTCGACATGCCCGATCGGGGCGCCAGCACGGTTCGACGCCAGACGTCGAACACGCCGCTGCAGGCGCTCGTGCTGCTGAACGACGTTCAGTACCTGGAAGCCTACCGTGCGCTCGCCACGCGTGTCATGCGCGCCGAGGCCGGCCGCGACGAACGGATCATCCTGCTGTTCCGGCTCGCCACCCGGCGGCGGCCACGAGTGGACGAGATGGGGCCGATGCAGGCGTACTACGACGGGCAGGTCGCCCGTTATGCCGCGGACCGGGCCTCCGCGACGAGGCTCGCCGCGGTGGGCGTCTCGCCGGTCGATCTGTCGCTCGACGTCGTGCAGTTGGCCGCGGTGACGAATCTGGCGGCGGCGGTGATGAACACCCCGGACGCGTATTCGCTGCGGTAGGGCAGGAGGTCGGGCCATGTCGAGTCGCTCAGCAGCCTTTGATTCCGCCAGGCGGTCGTTCCTGCTCCGGATGGGTGCCGGCCTCGGCTGGATCTCTGCCGCCGAACTGATCGGCGAGCCGGCCTGGGCGCAGCAGGCCGGTGCCCCTGGATTCGACAGTCGCGGGGTGCTCGCGGTGCCCCACGTGCGTCCCACGGCGAGGCGGGTGATCTATCTACACATGCTCGGTGCCGTGTCGCAGGTGGACACTTTCGACTACAAGCCCACGCTCGAGCGGCTCCACGGCGGGGAGCTGCCGGCGTCCGTGCGGGGGCAGGCGCGCCTGTCGACGATGGTGGCGGGGCAAACCTCGTTTCCGGTCGTGGGCCCGCTCGCGGCGTTCAAGCCGGGCGGCAAGAGCGGCCTGATGGTCAGTGACCTGTTGCCCTACACACGCGAGATCGTGGACGACCTCTGCATCATCCGCACGATGCACACCGAGCACGTCAACCACGATCCCGCGTCGAAGTTCCTCCACACCGGCTTCCAGATCGCCGGACGCCCGTCGACCGGCGCATGGGTCAACTACGCCCTCGGATCGAACAACCGTGACCTGCCGGCGTTCGTCGTCATGAGCTCGGGCAACACGATGGGCGTGCCGATCGACGCCTCCACATGGAGTGCGGGCCTGCTGCCGTCGCACTACCAGGGCGTGCCGTTCCGCAGCGGCGACCAGCCCGTGGCCTACGTGGGCAGTCCGGCCGGGCTGACCATGAAGGACCGGCGAGACATGCTGGATCTGATCGGCACCCTGGCGGCGGCGCAGCAGCAGGCGTCCAACGACCCGGAGATCGCCTCGAAGGTCAGCCAGTACGAGATGTCGTACCGCATGCAGACATCCGTGCCAGAGGTTGCCGACATCTCACAGGAACCCGCGCACATCCTCGACATGTACGGACCCGACGTGCGTCGGCCCGGCACGTTCGCACGGCACTGCCTGATCGCGAGGCGTCTGGCCGAACGCGACGTTCGCTACACGATGGTGGTGGCCCTCGGCTGGGACCATCACAATGCCATTTCGCGCGGCGAGCCCAATTCGTGCCGGATCGTGGACCAGCCCGCCGCCGCCCTGGTCAAGGACCTCAAGCAGCGCGGTCTCCTGCAGGACACCCTGGTCGTGTTCGGCACGGAGTTCGGACGCACGTCCTTCGCTCAGGGCAGCCTCAAGGGCGCGTTCGGCCGCGATCACCACGGCGGGTGCTTCAGCGTGTGGATGGCGGGTGGCGGGGTCAAGGGGGGCGTGGCGTACGGCGAGACCGACGAGTTCTGCTACAACATCGCCGCCGATCCCGTGCACGTCCACGACCTCAATGCCACGATCCTCCACACGCTCGGCATCGACCACGAACGGCTGACGGTCAGGAGCCAGGGGCGCGACTTCCGCCTCACGGACGTGGCCGGCAGGGTCGTGCGTGGGCTCCTGGCCTGAGCGATGGAAGGATGCGACGGACAGGCGCTGGTGGTTGAACGGGGACAGGGGACGCACTAAGATGCAGCGGCGTTCGGATCCGCAGAGGGAACGATGAGTTCAAGGCGGTTCACAATATTGGCGTGTGTGGCGGTGGCGCTGCTCGGCACCTCGCGAGTGGCCTCGGCCCAGACGGATCTCGTCGGGATCTGGGCACCGATCTTCCACGAGGACCAGGTCGAGCGGATTCCCGGGCCGGACGTCGGCGACTACGCGGGCCTGCCGATCAGCGAGGCCGGGCGCCTGCGGGGGATGGCCTGGGACGCGTCGCTGCTGACGCTGCCCGAGCACCAGTGCAAGCCGCATCCCTCGACCTACGGGTTCCGCGGCGTCGGCAACCTGCGGATCACGCCCACCTACGACGACGCCACGCAGGACCTCGTCAAGCTGTCGACCCACATCTTCTGGCAGGAGCAGGAGCGCGAGATCTGGATGGACGGCCGCCCGCACCCGCCCGAGTACGCCGCCCACACGTGGCAGGGCTTCTCGACCGGGCGCTGGGTCGGCAACGTGCTCGAGGTCAGGACCACGCACCTGAAAGCCGGCTGGGTCCGGCGCAACGGGCTCGCCTTGAGCGACCGGGCCACGATGACCGAGCGCTTCATCCGTCACGGCAACTACCTGACCCACGTCTACATGATCGAGGACCCGTACTACCTGACCGAACCGCTGATCAAGACGAACGGGTTCGTGCTGACCAACGACGTCACGATGGCGCCCTACCCGTGCAGCCCCGCCGTCGAGGTGCCGCGCGAGAAGGGAGACGTGCCGCACCACCTGCCGGGCCAGAACCCGTACATCGACGAATACGCGAAGAAGCACGGCCTGCCGGTGGAGGCCACGCGCGGTGGCGCGGAGACGGCCTTGCCCGAGTTCATGAAGCGGTTCGCCGCCCAGGGTGGGCGGTAGGCCGGTGGGGGCGGGGATGCGGACAAGGATGGATGCCGGGCGCCCGGTCGGGGCGGCCGTCATTGCCGCGCTGGCCGCGGCGCTGACCGTGGCGGCGCCCCTCGCGCGTCCCGCCGCGCAGGGAGCGGCGGGCGGCGGCCAGGGCCGTCAGGGCGGGGCAGGCGCCGCGGGCGGGCGCCAGGGCGGGGCACCTGCGGCACCCGAGGTACGGTCGCTGCACGTCCAGGGCAACGTCTGGATGCTGGTCGGCGGCTTCGTCAACGCCGCCGTGCAGATCGGCAGCGACGGGGTGCTGGTCGTCGACACGATGACCGAGCCGCTCGGCGATGCGATGGTCGCCGAAGTGCGCCGGCTGGCGAACGGCAAGCCGATTCGGTGGATCGTCAACACGCACGTGCACCCCGATCACATCGGGGGCAACGCCAAGGTCGCCGCCGCGGGCCGGTCGATCATCGCCGGCAACTTCGCCGGGCAGGCCGGAGCCGCCGCCGCCAACTACGCGCAGATCATCGCCCACGAGAACGTGCAGAACCGGATGAGCGCGATGACCCCGCCGCCGCCGGTGTTCGCGACGCCCGCCGAGACCTTCTTCGGCGACGGCCACGAACTGTTCTTCAACGACGAGGCCGTCCAGTTGATTCACGTACCGGGTGCGCACACCGACGGCGACGTGATGGTGTTCTTCCGCAAGTCGGACGTGCTCGTCGCCGGCGACCTTTACGTCAACACGACCTTTCCGGTGATCAACGTCGCCCAGGGTGGCTCCATCAACGGCATCCTGGCGGCGCTGAACCGGATCATCGACATCACGGTGCCCCGCGAGAAGCAGGAGGGCGGCACGTACGTCATTCCCGGGCACGGCCGGCTCGCGGACGAGGCCGACGTCGTCGAGTACCGCGACATGGCGACGATCGTCCGCGACCGCGTCCGCGACGGCGTGAAGCGGGGACTGACGCTGGAGCAGGTGAAGGCCGCCGGCCTCGTACGCGACTACGAGGGCCGTTACGGGGCCACGCAGGGATTCTGGACGACGGACGCGTTCATCGAGGCCGCGTACCGCAGCCTGTCCGGAACGGGACGCTAGGAATCGGGAGGCACACCGTACATGAAGAAGGGGATGATCGCGTTCGTGCTGTTCGGCGTCATCGCCACGCTGTCCGCGCAGGGACCGGCGCCGGCGCAGGCTCCCGCGCCGCCGCCCACGCCCCGGGCGGGCGCGCCCATCGACCTGACGGGGTACTGGGTGTCGGTCGTCAACGAGGACTGGCGCTGGCGCATGGTCACGCCGCCCAAGGGCGACACGGCGTCGGTGCCGCTCAATCCCGAGGGCACCAAGGTGGCCGGCGCGTGGAACCCGGCCACGGACGGGTCGTGCCTGGCCTACGGCGCCGCCGGCTTGATGCGGATGCCGACCCGGTTGCACATCACGTGGGAGAGCGACACGGTCCTGAAGATCGAGACGGACGCCGGCGTGCAGACGCGGCGGCTCGTGTTCGGGGCGGTGCCCGCCGCGGCGCGGCGTCCCGTACCGTCGCTGCAGGGCACGTCGACCGCGGAGTGGGAACGCCCGGCCGGCCGGGGCCGCGGCGCGGCGGCGCCGGGAGTCGGCAACCTCAAGGCGGTGACCACGAACCTGCGCGCCGCCTGGCTGCGCAGGAACGGCGTGCCCTACAGCGAGGGGACGACGCTCACCGAGTACTACGACCGGTTCGCCGCGCCCAACGGCGACGAGTGGCTGGTGGTGACCGCCATCGTCAACGACCCGAAGTACCTGACGCAGGACTTCGTGACGAGTTCGCATTTCAAGAAGGAGCCCGACGGCGCCAAGTGGTCGCCGGCCCCGTGCAAGGCGATCTGACGCCCAGGTCAGAAGCGGAACAGGCGGTTGACCTTCACGATGAGCGCGCGGTTCTGCAGGGCCGGGCGCGCGGCCGGCTGCACGGTGTCGCGTGACTCGTTCAGCACGACGAAGAACTCGCTGCCGGGCTGGTATTCCCAGCGGAAGCGGATGTTCGTGCTGACGGTCCGGCTGGCCGAGAGGTACTGCACCAGGCCGCTGACGAACATCATCGGCGTCACGGTGTAGGTGGTTCGCGCCGTCGCCAGCGTGGTCGTGAAGTCTCCGTACGGCATCCGGACCCGGTTCACCGAGACGCCTGGCTCCACGGCGACCTGACGGGTGATGTTCACACGCCCGCTGCTGAAGCCCACGGCGGTGCGCGTGCCGTCATAGAACGTGCCGCGCTCCACGTTGAGCGTGCCCGACAGCCAGTGCTGCCGGCCGCGGGACCATTCCGCCGCCCACGTGCCGAAGTCGTAGCCGACGCGGGGCGGAATCACGACGCCCGTCGCGATCGTGAACGGGCGGTCGAACCACTGGTGCTCGCGGGTGTAGGCCAGCTGCAGCGTGTCGCTGCTCTGGAACTCGGTGCGGAACTCGCCGCGCTGCTCGCGGGTTTCGAGCTGTCCGCGCATGTTTTCGATGTAGTTGACCGAGCCCGTCAGCCAGAACTTCCGCACGGCGGGCACGCGTCGACCCGGGCGGGGGCTGAAGCGGAACAGGGCGTAGCTCCGGTCCATGTCGTCGCGGCGGACGAACCCGACTTGCGGGTCGAAGCGTTCGCCCACCACGAGCTTCTCGAGGTTCACCCCGTACCGGTCCCCGTTGTAATCCAGGTTGGCGCGGTAGCTCGTGTCGCCGCCGCTCGCCCCCGGCGTGGACGTCTTCGCCCAATACGCACTCAGCCCGAGGTTGGCGAAGAACGCGAAGTTGGCGTCGAGGCCGTAGCTCTCCGCGCCGCCGTTCCCGCCGGAGGCCCGCGACCGGCCGGTCACCACCGCGCCCACCGCGCCGCGGCGCAGCACGTCCCGGCGCAGGCGCGCCACCGTGAAGTTGGCGGAGGGGATGCCGAACCGCGGATCGTCGCCGGTCTGGATGTTGAGCACGCCGAGCGTGTACCGGCCGACCCGGCCGCTCGCGCGGGCGCCGGCCACGATTGGAATCTCGCGGCCCTGCTCGAGGCCGATGCGCCGGCTGTAGAAGAGCACGGGCGTGTTGCTGGTGCTGTTGGTGTTGGTGGCGCCGCCGGTGCCCGTGTTGGCGTTGCCTCCCACGTTGGCGCCGGTCGCGAACTGGAAGAAGCCCTGGTTTTCCAGGAAGAAGTCGCGTTTCTCAGGAAAGAACAGGGTGAAGCGCGTCAGGTTGACCTGCTGCTCGTCGGCCTCGACCTGGGCGAAGTCGGTGTTGAGGGTGAGGTCGGCCGTGACGTTCTGCGTGAGCCCGAGCTTGGCGTCGAGGCCCGTCTCGGCGTTCGGGTCGTTGGTGACGCGCCGGGCGGCGAGGTTGTCGGTCGTGAGGTTGGACGTCGCGTACGGCTTGAGCTCCATCGTCCGCGAGCCCTGCGGAGGCGCGATGCCCACGAGCGTCGCGTACTGCGACACCATGAAGATGCCGCGGTTGCCGGTGCCGCGGAACACCGGTGCCAGGAACGAGACTTCGTTGCGCCACCGGTTGATGCGGCGCACCTGGAATCCCCAGCGCTGCTCGGCCCCAGACCCGTAGCGGATGGACTTGAACGGGATGGCGGCCTCGCCCGTCCAGCCGCCCTCGAAGCGGCCGACCGCGAGGCGCCACACGGGGTTCCAGTCGCCGTTGTAGGTGCCCTCGCCGGTGTTCTGCCCGTCCATGCGCCCGCCGATCGGGTTGAACTGGAACACGAACGAGTTCCGCCGGTCGCCGAAGGTGTCGAACGCGAACGCGAAGTTCTCGTTCTGCAGCACGGTCTGGCTGTCGCGCCGCATCTCGCTGACGACCATCCGTTCGGGCTCGCTCTCGTAGGCGCGCATCGAGACGTAGACGTTGGCGTCGTCGAACGTCACCCAGACCTCGGTCTTCTCGGTCGAGGGCGCACCGAACTGGGGATCGTTCTGGACGAAGCCGGACATCGGCGGGGTGGCCGCGTAGACCGCCTCGTCGAGACGGCCGTCGAGCCTCAAGGGCGCGTCCAAGCGGACGGCGCGCGCGGTGACGCGTCCGTCGCCGTCGCGAGTCAGGGTCTCGGCGGCGGGCGCCGTCGGGGTCGCCTGTCCGGCCGGCCCGGCCAGGGCCGGCGGCGCCCCGAGCACGCACAGCCAGACGGCGAGGATCAGCAGCGGCACAACCTCCTAGTGTGCCACACGATTGACACGACCCGGCACTTCCCTCGATGCTTGGCCGTCCCCGATGGCCCTTCTTCGCATCTCCTGGAGCGGGTATGAGTGCAGACGTGACTCGTGACGACACCCCGTCCGTGGTGTCGCTGTGCGACGCCTTTGCCGCCGGCCGGATCGGCCGGCGCGCCTTCATGCGCCGGGCCGCCGCGCTCGGTGTGGCCGGATCCGCCGCCGCGGCGTTCGGCTCCCTGGTCGACGAGGCGGACGGCGCGGCGCTGGCGCAGCGGGCCGCCGCGATCGCGGCCAACACGATTCCCCTCGACGTCGCCGAGTGGAGCTACCTCTGGGTGAACGTGAAGCGGGCCGAGACCGCGCGCGGCGCGTTCGTCGGCGGCCAGCAGATGTACGTCGAGTACATGATTCCCTCGCAGGTGAAGCATCCGTTTCCCGTGGTGCTGGTGCACGGCGGCGGCGGGCAGGGCACCGACTGGATGGGCACGCCCGACGGCCGCCCCGGCTGGTTCCAGTACCTGGTCCAGGAAGGCTACAAGGTCTACGTCGTCGACCGGCCCGGCCACGGCCGATCGCCGCTCCATCCGGACCTGCACGGCGGCTTCCCGGCGGGGGCGCTGACGCTGGAGAGCCTGGCCGGCCGCTTCACGCCGCCGAGCGCCAATCCGAGCCAGCCCGCCAACGAGTATCAGAAGAACCACACGCAGTGGCCGGGGTCTGGCAACGTCGGCTCGCCGGACCTCGACCAGTTGTGCGCGGGGCTCGGCGGCAGCTACGTCGTCACGCCGCCTCCGCCCGGAGCGGCGCGGCAGGGGGGAGCTGGTGGACCTGGCGGGCCGGGCGGCGGTGGACGCGGCCGTGGC
>CAWULT010000026.1:0-43807 GCA_963923455.1 uncultured bacterium | reverse complement strand
GGGTTGGCGAACGGCACGTGCCGCACCTCCATCGTCTGCATGCCGATGACGAAGGTGTGGGCCAGCGCCGCGAAGAGCAGCAGCGTCGTCGCGGCGCGGCCCACTCCGGCCCGCCGCCGCGCGAAGTGGAGGGCGTAGGCCGCGCCCGCCAGGACGTAGAGCACGAAGGGAATCAGGTTCACCGGGCCGTCGGAGCGTAGTAGCCCCGCTTCGTGCGGGGGGTGACGTTGGCGCGCGACACCTGGACGACGAGCCGGCGCCACGCGCCGTCCCGCCGGGCGTTCTTCGACGCGTAGCCGAGCGTGTACTGGCTGGCCAGCTCGTCGGCGATCTGCGAGTAGACGCCCTCGAGATCCTCGATTCGCGCGGGGAAGAACGCGCGCCCGCCGGTCTCCTGGGCGAGCTGGCGCATCACGAACTCGGCTTCGCGGAAGCCCTTGGTCTGCGTGTCGACGCCGCGGAGCGCGATGGTGTAGATCGCGGTCTCGGAGCGCTTGGCGAGGTCGAGCACCTCGTCGAACGAGATCAGGCTCGACGTGTCCTCTCCGTCGGAGAACACGACCAGGGCTTGGCGGCGGACGTCCTCCTCGGAGACCGCCTTGACCTTCTTCAACTCCTTCAAGGCGATGTAGATCGCGTTGTGGAGCGAGGTGGCGCCGCCGGCCGCCGTCCGCCTGATGGCCGTCTCGAGCTCGGCCTGGTTGCCCGTGAACGCCTGACGGATCTCGACCCGGCTGTCGAAGTCGATCACCTGGGCCAGGTCGTTCGGCTTGAGCCGCCTGACGAAGTTGCCGGCAGCCGACTGCAGCGTCTCGAGCTTGTCCTCCATGCTGGCGCTGCTGTCGAGCAGCAGCGACAGCGCGATCGGCTGTTGCCGGCGGTTGAAGAACGACAGGTCCTGCTTGACGCCGTCCTCGAACACCGAGAAGTCGCCCTGATCCATGTCGGTCACGTAGTGGCCGGCCGAGTCGGTCACGGTCACGTTCAGCGAGACGATGTCGACCCCCGCGCGGAACGCCGGGCGCTGTTCGGGTGAGGGCTGCGGCTGCTGGGCCCGCGGCGCGGACGTGGCGGCCGCCAGCGCCACGACGAGTGCGAGTGCGAGATGTCTCACGGTGGACTCCTTGGCTCTCCCCGCTACTCCCGGTGGGCCGGCCCGCCCCGCACCGTCACGCCCCTGCGTCCCGATTCCACGGTGACCTTCGACGGCGTGACGAGCGAGTCCGGGCGGCTGTAGACGACCTTGTACTGCGACAACAACTCGCGCGCCACGCGGCTCAACGCGCCCTCGAGGCCCGTGGCGTTCAGCAGCGCGACGCGCTGCCCCCCGGTCTGCCTGGGTCCGTCCTCGAGCAGCCGGAGCCGCTCCCGGATGCCCTGCTCGTCCGAGTACTGGAACTGTCCCACGGTGACCGCGTGCATCGCCACGCGCGCGTCCACGAGCGCCTTGACCGTCGGGGCCGCGTAGCGGTTGGTGAACTCGGTGCCATCCGTGATGATCGGGACGATGACGGCGCGCGGCGTCTCGCGCCGCACGAGCCCCTGTGTGACTTCGGCCACGGCGTCGATGAGCGTCATGCCGCTCTGCGGCATCGGGAAGACGCGGCCGATGCCGTCGGCGAGCTTCTGCGGGTCGTCCGTGTAGTCCACGAAGATCGTCGGCCGGTCGGCCAGCGCCACGAGGGCCACCTTGTTGCCCGGCGCCATCCGAGTCACGAAGGTCGACAGGGCCGCCCGGAAGCGCGTGATCTCGTCGCGGATGGCCGTGCTGTTGTCGATAAGGATTGCGACGTCGATCGGCTCGTTCGCGCGCGACACGCGCAGCACTTCGCGTCGGACGCCGTCCTCGCGGACGACGAAGGCGCCGGCGTCGAGCGCTTCGACGGGCTCACCCTTGGCGTCGACGGCGCTGACGAAGAGCGTGCGATCGCGATTGGCGCCCTGGGCACTGGCGGGCAGCGACGCCGGTCCGCCCGCGGTCACCGCGGCGAGGGCCAGCAGAGCGAGCGTCGTTCGAAGGAGTGCGCGCATGGGGCCTCGGTGGCGGCTCGACGGGTAGCGTGGCCAGTATAGGGCCCGCTCGAGGCCCGGTCAAGCCGTCTTGCTCTCTGCAAGCCATTGAACGTATTGAACTTGTGCCGAGGATGCCGGCCCGATCCCGTCGTGCGCGGCGAGGAATCACCCCGCGGCCGCCGCGCTTGGTGAAGTTTTTCACAAACCGGGGGTATACTGGTGGGCGCTTCTACCGAGCAGCGGTGAATCCGTGGTGCGTCGCGCATCGGAGTCGGTGACGGCGTCACGCGAGGGGGAGTGCAGCGATGGCCAGGTCCGACCGCGGGTTCTCGTTGGTGCGGGCGGCCGAAGCCCTGCAGGACAACGTGGTCCGGTCGGGGCCCGTGGCCGGAGCCGGCTACACGCTCGTCGGTGCGATCGTGCTGCTCGGTGGGGTCGGCTACGCCGTGGATTACTGGTTCGGCACGGCGCCCTGGGGCATCGTCCTGGGGTTGCTGCTCGGTGTGGTGGTCGGGTTCTACGAACTGGCGCGGATGGTCTTCTGGCCTCGATGACGCCGGTGTCGTGGATGGTCGGCACGAGCCTGGGAGTGTGGCTCGTGGCCACGATGGTCGCGGGTCCCGCGATCAACCCGGAGGCCTTCGCCGGGATGATCGGGCCACTCGCGGCGGCGGTGGCGACGTGGGTCCGGGTGGTGCGGGTGTACACCGCGGCGCCGCAACGCCTGACGCAGGTCATGGTGGCCGGTTTCGGCGCCAAGATGCTGTTCTTCGGGGCCTACGTGGTGGTGGCGCTCCGCGGGTACCGGCTGCGGCCGATCCCGTTCGTCGTGAGCTTCGCGGGGTTCTTCATCGCCCTGCACGTGATCGAGGCGCTGTTCCTGCGGCGCCTGTTCGTGGAGGGGTCGCGCAGCGAGCCGGGCGCGTGACCCGCGTGGACGTTCGGCACAGAGTGTGATGCAACTACCAGCCTCAGAGCACGCCGCGGAAGCCGCCGAAGCGGCCGCCGAGAAGTTCAACGCCGGCGAAGTCATCATCGAGCACGTTGCCAACAGCAGCCTCGAGCATCCGCTGATCCATCTCCCCAGGGTGTTCGGCATCGACATGTCGGTCACCAAGCACGTGCTGATGCTGTGGCTCGTGGCGTTCGTCGTCTTCGCCGTGGTCACCCTCACCGTGCGCCGCTACCTGAAGCAGGACCGGCTGATTCCGAGCGGCATGGCCAACGTGCTGGAGATCGTCGTGGAGTTCATCCGCGACTCCATCGTCCAGCCCAACGTCGGCAACAAGTGGGTCAACGCCTACACGCCGCTGCTGCTGACGCTCTTCCTGTTCATCTTCGCCGCCAACGTGGTGGGCCTGATCCCGATCTTCGACGTCCTGTCGCTGTTGAACCACAGCGTGCTGCACCTGCCGGCCGAGTCGTTCGGCGCGCGTGTGCTGCACGGCGGCGTGACGGCGACGGGCAACTTCAACGTCACCGCGGCCCTCGCGACGATCACGTTCTTCGCGATCATCGCCGCCGGCGTGCGCGCGCACGGGTTCGTGCAGCACTGGAAGAACATGGTGCCGCACGGGCTGCCGCTGCCGATCTACTTCCTGCTGATCCCCATCGAGATCATGGGCATGTTCGTCCGCCCGTTCGCGCTCACGATGCGTCTCGCCGCCAACATGACCGGCGGCCACATCGCGGTGCTCGCGATCCTCTCCTTCGTCTTCATCTTCACCGAGCTGTTTGGACGGGCCATCGCCGGTGTAGGCGTGGGCGTCTTCCTGTCGCTGCCGCTGGCCGTCGGGATTTCCGCCCTCGAGATCATCGTCGTCGTGGTCCAGGCATACGTGTTCACCCTGCTGTCGGCCGTGTTCATCGGCATGGCCATTCACGCTCATCACTGAGCTTAATTACGGAGGATCGAATGGAAGTTCTGCACTACATGGGCGCTGCGATCGGCCTCGGACTGATCGTGATCGGTGCCGGTCTTGGTATCGGACGGCTCGCGGCCGGCGCGGCCGAGGCGATTGGCCGTCAGCCGAGCGCGACGGCGCAGATCACTGGCGCCGTGAACCTGCCGCTCTTCCTGCTCGAAGGCGTCGCGATCCTCGCCGAGGTGTTCGCGCTGCTGGTGGTGCTGCTGAAGTAGCGTTCGCGGGCGCGGCCATCGTCTGGTCGCGCCGCGGATCTCCGAAAGGACGTTCGCGATGAATAACCCGCTGGTCCAGCCCGATCCGGGGCTCTACATCTGGACCATCGTCACGTTCCTCGTCCTGCTAGGGCTGCTGGCGAAGTTCGCCTGGGGCCCGCTGCTGGCCGCGCTGAAGGCGCGTCAGGACTCGATTGCCAAGGCCCTCGACGACGCCCGTCAGGCCAGGCAGGAGCTCGAGCGCCTGAACGCGGAGTCCTCCCGCATCCTGGCCGACGCGCGCAAGGAGGCCGACGCCATCCTCAACGCGACCAGGGCGGACGCCAACCGCTTCCGCGAGGAGATGAAGGAGAAGGCCCGCGCGGAGGCGGCGACCGTCGTCAAGAACGCGGAGAAGCAGATCGAGCTCGAAACGGCGCGAGCCCTGCAGCAGATCCGGCGCGAGGCCGTGGACATCTCGGTGGCCATCGCCTCGAAGCTGCTGCAGCGCAACCTCTCCGTGGCGGACAACGAGCGGCTGATCGAGGACACCTTCAAGCAGATCGAAGCCACGGAACGCCCCAGCTGATCGCTTTCCGTCTTTCGCCATGACCACCCGGCGTCGCCAGCACGTCCTGACCGGAGCGGCGGCGCTGGGTGGGCTCCTCCTCTTCGCCTTCGCCGTCCGCAGCGCCGGCGTCGACGCCATCGTCGGCGGCGTCCGCCGTGTCGGCTGGGGGCTCGTCGCGATTCTGGCCCTGGCTGGACTGCGCTTCGTGCTGCGCGCGGAGTCCTGGCGGCTCTGCATGCCGCCTTCGGTCAGGCTGCCCCTCGGCCGCGCCTTCGCGGCGTTCCTCGCCGGCGACGCGCTCGGCAACGTCACCCCGCTCGGGATGCTCGCCAGCGAACCGGCCAAGGTGTTCCTGACGCGGCATCGTCTCGCCACCCGCGAGTCAGTGGCCTCGCTCGCCGTCGACAACCTGGTCTACGCCGGTTCGGCGCTGGCCATGGTGGCGGTCGGCGTCGGGGTTGCGCTGGCGACGGTGCCGCTGCCGGTCGCGTGGCGGGAGTCGGCCCTGGGCGTGCTGGTGCTGCTGGCGGCCGGCACGGCTGCTGGCGTGTGGCTGCTGCGCGGCACGTGGCACGACGGGCGGGGTGAGCGCCCCGCGTGGCGCCAGAAACTGGCCGGCGTGCGTGCGTCGGTGCGGAGCTTCGCGGCCGAACAGCCGGGCCGGCTGTGGCGGGTCTTCGCGATCGACCTGGGCTTCCACGTCCTGGCGATCATCGAGGTGTTCGTCGTGCTGGGCTGGCTGCTCGGCGACCGCCGCCCGACGCTGGCTCAGGCCGTGGTGTTCGAGGCGCTGAACCGCGTGGTGACGATGGCCTTCAAGTTCGTCCCCTTCCGCGTGGGCGTGGACGAGGCACTCACCGGCGCGGTCGCGCCGGTGCTGACGGTCGATCCGGCGGCGGGCGTGGCGCTCGCGGTGATTCGCAAGGCGCGCAATCTGTTCTGGACCGCGGTGGGCCTCGCCTTCATCGGCGCGCACCCCGTTCGATTCGCGCCAGCGACGGATCTCCCCGGAAGCGCGTCCGAGCGTCGGCCCTGAGCTGGTCGGCGCGGGCCCGGTCCCCGAGCGCCGCCCACACACGCGCCGCCAGGGCGTAGCCCTCCGGCGTCGGCGCCGCCTGCGTCAGCGCGGCCAGCGTCCGCTCGACGTCCGCCTCGCGGTTCGACGCGCGGTAGAGCGTGGCCAGGCTCACGTACGGCTCGAGCGCGTGCGGAAACGCGCGGAGCTCCTCCTTGAACTGCGATTCGGCCTCGGCGTGGCGCTCGAGGTGCGACAGCGACTCACCCTGGAACAGGTGAAGGCCCGGAATCGCCGCGCCGGACGCGCTGGCGGCCCTCTCCGCCTCGGTGAACGCCTCCAGCGCCTCCTCGAAGGCACCCTTGTCGAACAGGCCACGCCCGCGGACGAACCCGGGCAGCGGCAGGCCGGGGTCCGCTTCCTGCGCCAGACGCGCCTGCTCGGCTGCGGCCTCGGCGTCCTTGCGATCGAGCGCGACGAACGTCGCCACCGCGTGGGCCGCCGCGAGATCCGCCGCCTGTCCCTGTGCGGCGAGCGTCACCGCGTGGGCGGCCTGCGTCGACGCGTCCTCGAGACGGCCCGCGCGTCGCAGCGTGTCGGCGAGCGCCACGGCTGCGTCGACCCGCTCCGGCCACGCCGCCGCGACCGTCGAGAAGGCGTCCACCGCCGCGTCGACGCGGCCGCTGCGCGCGAGCAGCGTGCCGAGCTGGAAGCGCAGGGCGACGAGATCCGGATGCGCGTTCGACAGCTGCTGCAGCGCCTGCACGGCCTCTGGCAGCATCCGCTCGCCGACGAGGCGTGCGACCCGGCGGTGGGCATCGAGGACGGCGGCCTGCGTCCGCGCATCGAGCGAGGCGGGTGGGGCCGGCAGGCCACGCGGCGCGCTCAGGTATCCGGCAAGCGCCAGACGATCCTCGTCGGCGGCGGCGATCGCCGACGGTGACGTCGCCGGAGCCTTGGCGAGAATGCCGTCGAGCACGCCACGAAGGGCCGCCACATCCGGCGCGGATGCGCCCGGGCCGGGCTCCGCGACGCCGGCGAGCCCCTCGGCCGCGTCTCGCGTGTAGCGCACGTCGCGGCTCAGCAGCGCGTAGACGGGGTGGCCGCCGAAGCGGAACGAGGCCGCCATCGATTCGGCGTAGATCGGGGTATCGGCGACCTCCGCGTCGTCGTCGAGCACCGGGCGGAGCGAGCGGCCCCGCAGGGCGCCCGGCCGCGGCGCGCGGACCAGGTCGAGCAGCGTCGGCAGCAGGTCGATCTGCTGCACCGCAGGCAGCACGCGGCGGCCGGCGCCCTCGCTGTCGGGCTGCTTGACGATGAGCGGCACGCGCAGCGCCGCGTCGTCAAGCGTGCCCGATGGCGCGTGGCCGCGGCCGCCGGCCAGGACGATCGTCGCGTCGTCGTAGAGGCCGCGCTCGCGCAGCAGCGACGCCAGCCCGCTGACGACGGCGTCGGCGTCGGTGCCCGGCACCTGCAGGAACAGGAAGAATCGCTGGCCGTTCTGGGTGCGCAGCCACCGCATCGCCGCGTCGAGCGTCATCGTGCCGTCGCGCTCGACCGCGGCCGTCTGTCCGTCGCCCACGGGCAGCTCGGCGTCGAAGAACGAGAAGCCCTGCGCGGCGCCGCTCTCGCGCCGCAGTACGTAGGACGACACGGCCGCACCGGTGCTGAAGCCGCGGTTGCGGAGCAGTTCGGGAAGCGTCCGCGCGTCGTCGGCCAGCGCGAAACCTGCGTCGTCGCGCACGCCGTGCTCCGGCGGCAGCAACCCGGTCAGCAGCGACGCTTCGGCTGGCAGCAGTTCCGCCGAGTGCGTGTACGCGCGCTCGAACACCACGCCGTCCCCGGCGAGCGCGTCGATCGCCGGCGTGCGGCCGCCTGGCGCGCCGTATGCCGGCAGCGTGGAGCTGGACAGGCCGTCCGCCGAGATCAGGACGATGGGCCCCTGGTGCGGCGGCGATTCGCGCGCGTACCACCAGCCGAGCGCGGCGGCGGCGGCTGCGGCGACGAAGACGAGGGAGACGATGAACGCGGCCCGCCAGCGGCGGGGGGCGGCGGGCGCCTGTGTCGGCATGCGGCGTTCTGGGCGGTTGCGAGGGGGCCCCGGCTAGCGGGAAGCCTCGGCGCGCAGCGACAGAAGCTCCGCTCTGGCGCGCTCGTTCGAGGCATCGCTCTCGAGCACTCTGGTATAGGCCTCGGTCGCCTGCGCGATGAGCGCCTGACGCGCGGCCGGGCTGGTCTCCTGGGAGGCCTTCATCCGGTAGACGTCGGCCATCACGAGGTTGACGGCGGTCAGCTTCGGATTGCGCGTCCGGATGTCCTGGTAGCTCGCGAGCGCCTGGTCCAGGCGGCCCGCGTCACGCAGGGCCGCGGCGTCCTGCAGTTGCTGCTGGATGTTGCGGTCGAGCGCGTTCGGGACGGGCCCGAGGTCGCGCGTCAGCGTGAACGCCATCGGCGGCGCGCCCCCGGCTCGGATCGGGACGGTCGTCTCGACCTTCAGGAAGCCCGGCGCCTCGACGACGACCTTCCAGGTGCCTCCCCGCAGGCCGATCATCGCCCACCGGCCCTTGTCGTCGGTCGCCGACGTGAACTCGGGTGGAAACGCATCCGGGTTGGTCACCGTCACGGTCGCGCCCTTGATGGGCTTCCCGTTCAAATCGCGCACGGTGCCCGCGGCCCGCGCGTTCTGGGCCAGTGCCGGCGAGGCGAGCCCCCCGGCGATGAGGACGGCGGCGACCACCCGGGCCGCGGCCCGCGCGACGCGTGAGGGGCGAACGGGGGCGTGATGGGTTCGCATCTGGTGCGTCCTCTCGGAAGCGGCCGGGAAGGGTGGTCCCCGGGGCCGCCACATTTTATAGCAGCTGGCAGTGCCGCCGGGCGCCCTGGGGCCGTTGCGGCCGCTCAGTACAACTGGTACAGCATCAGGTAGATCACGACGCCCGTGACCGAGACGTAGAGCCACAGGGGAAAGGTCCACCGGGCCACCGCCCTGTGCCGGTCGAAGCGGCCCCGCAGCGCGCGGATCACGGTCGTCAGGACCAGCGGGACGATCGCGGCGGCCAGCACGACATGCGTGGCCAGGATGACGAAGTACACCAGCCGCACGGGCCCCTGGCCCGTGAACGGCTTCGAGCCGGCGTTCAGGTGATAGACGACGTAACTCGTCAGGAACAGCGCCGAGGCGGCGAGCGCGCCCAGCATGCAGCGTCTGTGTGCGTCGCGCTGCTGGTTGCGGATGAAGTAGTAGCCGCTCAGCAGGAACAGGCTGGCGATGCCGTTCAGGGTCGCGTTGAGCGCGGGGAGGTCCTGGATGCCCATGCGGCGCGTCAGATCCAGATCCGATCGGCGACCAGTGCGCCGAGCAGCAGCGGCAGGTAGAGGATCGAGAAGATGAACAGCCGCCGCGCGCTCTGCGTGGAGCGCTCCTGCGCGAAGCCGGCGCTCAATCCGATCAGGACGAAGCCGAGCACGGTGGCGGCCGCGCTGTACGGGGCCGCCGCCAGGCCGACGATCGCCGGCAGCAGGCTGACGGGCCACAGCACCGCGGAGTAGAGCAGCGCCTGCTGTCCGGTGCGGCGGCCGTCCGGCTCGATCACCGGGAGCAGCGGCATCCCGGCCTTCGCGTAGTCGTCCCGGTACATCCACGCGAGCGCGAGGAAGTGCGGCATCTGCCAGAAGAACACGATGCCGAACAGCACCAGCGCGCCAGTCGAGACGTCGCCCGTCGCGGCGCTCCAGCCGATCACCGGCGGCAGCGCGCCCGGCACCGCGCCGACCAGCGTGGAGAGCGACGTCCGCGTCTTGAGCGGCGTGTAGAGGAACACGTAACTGACGAGGGTCAGCGCCGCCACCGAGCCGGAGATCACGTTGACGAAGAACACCAGCTCCGCCAGGCCCACCACCGACAGCAGCACGCCGAACCACGTGCCGGTCAACGTGGTCAACCGGCCGGCTGGCAGTGGCCGGCGGACCGTGCGCCGCATCAGCGCGTCCGTCCGGCGCTCGAGCACCTGGTTGAGCGCGGCGGCGCCGCCGGCCACGAGCGCGGAGCCGACCAGCGTGTGTGCGAGCAGCGGGATCGGCACGCCGTCGGGGGCGGCCAGGTACAGCCCCACCAGCGTCGTCAGCAGGACGAGGAGATTGAGCCGCGGCTTGGTCAGCGCCAGGAAGTCGGCCGTGCGGCTCGACGGGCGGTCGATCGCGCCGGCATCGGGCGGGGCGGCCGCGGAGTCGGCCGGTTGCGCGCCGCCCTTCATGCCCGCGCTCCCGCGGCGATGTCGGCCGCCCCGGCGGCGGTCGCGCAGGTGGCCGGGCTCGCCGCCGGCACATCGGAGGCGAAGCGGGCGCGATGGCACCGGATCGCCAGCGCCAGGCTGGTCACCAGGACGGCGCCGCCGGCCACGACGTGGAGCGAGTTGACCAGGTACTGCTTGGCGCTCAGCACGGTGGCGGCACCGAGCGCGACCTGCACGCACACCAGGGCGATGAGCAGCATGGCCGGCCGCACCAGCTCTCGCTGTCGGCCGTGGTGGTAGAACACGTGACCCGCCGTCGCCAGGACGAACAGGCTCACCAGCAGCGCGCCCACGCGGTGCGCGAAGTGCACGGCGATCTTCGGGTCCCAATGGTCGGGAACGACCCGTCCGAACGCCCACGGGACGTCGGGAATCGCGAGGCCGGCCTCGGTGTGCCGCATCGTGGCACCCATGAGGATCTGCGCGTAGACCATCACGGTCGTGGCGATGGCGATCTTCTGCAGCACGCGATCGTCGGGCGGGGCCCCGGCGCGCGCATAACCGGAGAGCCAGCCGGCGGAGGTGACGAGGGCGATCGTCGTGGCCATCGAGAACACGAGCTGGGCGAGGCTCGCGTGCGCGATCGAGACCGGGTCTGGCAGGTACCAGAGCACGGTGACGCCGCCGAGGATGCCCTGCGCGATGACGGCGGCCAGTGCGGCCATCGCGAGCGTACGCACCCAGGCGCGTGGTTCGGCACGCCACGTCCAGTACGCCTGCACGAGGATCAGGAGGCCGACGGTGCTGGCGATCAGCCGGTGGCCGTGCTCGAAGCGGATGCCGCCCACCCAATGTTCCAGCGGGAACGTGAACATGTTCCCGCCGTAGGTCGTCGGCCAGTCCGGCACGGACAGGCCGGACCCGGTGCTGGTGACCAGCCCGCCGGCGAAGATCAGGACGGCGGTACAGGCCGCGACGAGCGCCGCGAAACGGTGGCGCAGCATCAGCCCTCGAACGTGAACGCGACGTCCTTCGATTCCCTCGCGCCGACCGTCACGCTGAGCGTGCGCGTGCCGAACGTCTCGTGGCGCGCCTCGATCGTGTAGGTGCCCGGCGGCAGGCCCGCGAGCGTGAACGCCCCGTCGGCGCCCGTGACGGCGAAGAACGGATGGTCGAGCACGCCCACGTAGGCGCGCATCCATCGGTGCACGTCGCACTTGAACGGCACCATCACCTCGACGGCGCTGAAGACGTGAACGTGCTTGGCGCCCTGGACGGCCTGGCCGGCGTTGAACTCCTGGTTGGCCTCGGGCATCGCGTGGATGTTGTGCAGCGTCGCGTCGCTGTTCAGGATCTCGATCGGCTGGCCGACCTGCACGCCGAAGACGTGCGGCCGGTAGGTGCAGCCCTTCTGCTCGAAGACGACGGGCGTCGACGGAACCGGGAAGCGCAGGTTGCCGAGGCCGTCCTTCACATAGACGAACACGTTCTGCAGTTCGCCGTTCCTGCCGACGACGGCCTGTTCGGTCGTGGCCGATCCGCCCTCGGGCATGCACCGGGGGTCCGACTCCATCGAGATCGGCTCGCGCCTGGGCGGCGTGCCCTTGAAGACGATCCGGCCGGTGACGGTCGCGGCGGTGGCCGGGTCGACGGGATTGGCCGTCGGGGCCGGCGTGGCGGCCGGTGCCGGCGCCGGGCCGGGGGCGCTCGACTGACCGCCGCCACAGGCGGCGGTGAGCAGCGCGGTGGCCAGCGCCGCCGCCGACAGCAGCCGTCCCGGTGACGGGCGACGCGTGGTGAACATCAGGAAACGCTCCGGAACTCGATCATTATCACATCCCGCCCGACGCCTTGATCTTGCGCAGCACGCGGTCCTCCATCCACTGCGCGCTCCACCAGTCGACCGGCGTCACCTGCTGCCCGCCGACGAGCATCGTGAAGTGCAGGTGGTCGCCGCCGGCCAGGCCGGTCATGCCGCTGCGCCCGATCGTCTGCCCCTTGGCGATCGCGTCGCCGACCTTGACGCCGATCGACGACAGGTGTCCGTAGAGCGACTGGACGCCCATGCCGTGGTCGATGACCACGCAGTTGCCATAGATGCCGAGGTCCCCGGCGTGCACCACCGTGCCCTTCTGCGCCGCGGCGATCGCGACGCTGGCGGTCACCGCCAGATCGAAGCCGAGGTGGACCTGCTGGTCGACGTCCTTGCCCTGGTACACATAGGTGCGCGTGTCGGCGAACCGGGCCTCCACCTTGGAGTCGCCGAGCTGCACGAACGCGTCGCGGAACTGGAGTTCAGGCGACGACTTCTTCGCCAGGTTGGCGACGTACTCGTTGTTCTGCCGCCGCAGTTCGCCGTTGATCTTCAGGAAGCCGGCCAGCAGGTCGTCGGTGGGAATCTGGGCCGCGGGCGCGTTGGCGGCGATGGCCGGTACGACGCGCCCGAGGAAGCGGTCGTCGATGGCGATGCGGCTCTTCGCGTACGGCTTGGGGAACACCTGGTGGTCGAGCGGCGCGACGGCCTCGTTGCCGCCCGGGTCCCGTGCGAACACCGACATGGGCGTGTTCAGATCCTGGTCGAACAGCAGGGCGAAGAACGCGACGCGCAGCGAGGGGTCGCCCCCGATGCCCGCGCCGCTGGCCGGGTATCCCGGATACTCCTTGTCACCGACGCGCACGCCGGACACCACGTCGCCGGGCGTCGCACGGTAGACGACGAACTCGCTGCCCCCGTGGTTGACGTAGTGGAAGGTCGACACCACCGCCACGCGGGGCGGGTCCAGCCGCACCTGCACGTCGCGGGTGACCACGGTTTCGAGCGATCGCAGGCCGAACAGCACCGGGCGGGACGCGCGCACGACGATGCGGGCCGGGCCGGCCTCGAGCGCCGGCACGGCCTTCTTGCCGACGGGGCGCATGACGTACAGGCGGTCGGCCGTGTCCTGCCGAACCTGGGACTGGTTCTGTCCGTCGAGCGAGAACACGGGGTGGCTGGTGCCTTTCTGCTCGATGGTGACCTCGACCGTCGAGAACCGGGCCTCGGGCGCCTCGAGCATCAGGTCGAGCGTCGTGGCCTGGCCGACAATCTGGTCCGGCTGACGGATCTGCACGACAGGGCCCTCACCCCGGCCAGCCCAGAACCAGGCCCCGGCGGAGGCCACCACGCCGAGGACCGCGAGGAAGACGAGGAATCGCAGGAGGGCGCGCATCGCCCGATGATATCCCGCCCGTGCCTGCCCGGATCTGCATGTTGCGGCGCAGCTTGTTCGGCTCCCTGGGGCTCGGTGCGGGGCAGCGGCCTCCGTGGGCGCAGGTGCGGAAGAATCCGCTTGTGGTAGCCCAAACAGAGGAGTAGGATCCCGGGAACCGCGACTTATGTCGGGCAGGCATAGCTGCGCCCGCCAAATCGCGGGTGCTCCTGTCCGGTATCACATAGATGTGCGAGTGCCCGTCCGGTTCGAAGTGGGGATGAGGATGCGTACGCAACGACAGATGACGCGCCGGTTGGTGATCTCGGTAGTGTCGTTCGTGACTCTATTCGCCGTGGTGCTCGGGCAGGCGGCGGGCGATCCGGCGCTCGTCGTCGCGGCCCGTGACGGCGACTTCCAGGCGGTGAGGGCGCTGCTCGCCAAGCGCGTCAACGTCAACGAGGTCTCGCGGGATGGGTCCACGGCGGCGCTCTGGGCCGCCTACCATGCCGACCTGCGCATGCTGCGCGCGCTCGCCGCCGCCGGCGCGAACCTGAACCTGCCCAATCGGTACGGCGTGACGCCGTTGCTGCAGGCCGCGCGGACCGGCGACACGTCGACCATCGCGGAACTGCTCAAGGCCGGCGCCGACGTCAAGAAGGCGGCGCATTCCGAAGGCGAGACGCCGCTGATGGCCGCGTCACGCACGGGCAACCTCGACGCGGTCAAGCTGCTGCTCGAGGCCGGGTCGGACCCGAACGCCGCCGAGGGATACCAGAAGGAGACCGCGTTGATGTGGGCGGCCGTCGAGGGGCATGCCGACGTCATCTCCACGCTCATCGCGGCGGGCGGCAACCCCAACGCGAAGGCGCACGTCTCCGCGCTCACCGAGCGCAAGCATGCGGACCATCCCACCGGCGGTTTCACCGCGCTGATGTTCGCCACGCGGAACGGCCACGAGGCCGCGGTGCGCGCGCTGGTCAAGGGCGGCGCAGACCTGAAGGCGACCAACGGTGACGGCGTCACGGCAACCATGATTGCGATTGCCAACGACCGGTTCGACCTGGCGAAGGCGCTGATCGATCTGGGCGCCGACCCGAACGACGGCTCGCTGTTCTTCGCGGTCGACATGCGCGACGCGACGACCGACATGCGCGCCCGCGACGGATCTCGCCTGCGCATGGACCTGCCGAATCAGTTGTCGGCGCTCGACCTGGTGAAGCTGCTGCTCGACCGGGGGGCCGATCCGAACAAGCCGTTCGTCGGAGGGGTCCACAACACCACCCTGTGCTGCGCCGAGGAGCACAACGCCTCCCCGTTCTTCCGCGCGGCGATCGCGGCCGACGTCGAGGTCCTGAAGCTGATGGTCCAGCACGGGGCGAAGGTCGACTGGAGCCCGACGGAGGTCAAGAAGGAGGGCGCCACGGCGGGCCGCGGGCTCAACGCCAACGTGGGCAAGACGCCGGCGATGGTCGCGCTCACAGGCGGCCGGGGCGCGCCGTTTGCCGCCGGTCCCGGCTTCGACCGGTTGATCGCGCCGCCGTACCGCGAGGCGTCGAACCGGGAGCCTGCCGATGCGCTCAAGGTCCTGCTCGAGGCCGGCGCGGATCCGAATGCCAAGTCGGCCGATGGGGCGACGCTGCTGCACCAGGCCGTGGCGGCCCGACGCACCGACATGATCCGCACCCTCGTCTCGAAGGGCGCGAAGCTCGACGCCGTCAACAAGGACAACCTGACGCCGCTGCAGCTGGCCGAGAAGCCGGAGCCGCCGCCGCCCCCGGGCAACAACACCGACTCCCGGACCTACCGGCCGCGCCGGGACTCGCGGGATGCCGTGATCGCGACGCTCCGCGAGCTGATGCACCTCGGGCCGAACGACCCGACGCCGGTGCCGCCGGAGGCGCCCAAGAACGCCGACGAGTCGAAGAAGACGGAGGAGCCGAAGGCGGCCTCGCCCGCTCCGGCCACCAGCACGGGGACCCGATGAAGACCATTGCCGCCACCGCGTTGCTGGCGAGCGTCGGCGCGGCCGTCTTGCTCGCCCAGACGGCTTCAACCGCGCGCCCGTCGCCCGCAGCCGCCCCACCCGCGGCGAGGGGGGCGGCGGCGCCCGCACAGGCAGGGACGCCGGTGCGCCCCCGGGCCGTTCCCGCGCTGCAGCGCTCGTCGACGCCCCCGGGCGACGCGAAGACCTATCGGGCGTGGGTCAACCAGTACTGCGTGAGCTGCCACAACACGCGGAATCCGCTGCCGGCGTTCGACCCGGTCGACCTCGAGAAGGCCAGCCTGGACGACGTGGTCACCAGCGCCGCCACGTGGGAGCGCGTGCTGCGCAAGCTGAGCGTGCGCGCGATGCCGCCGCAGGGCATGCCGCATCCGCAGGAAGCCGAGTACGCCGGCTTCACGACGTGGCTCGCCGCCTCGCTCGACCGCGCCTGGGAGGCCCGTGGCACGTCGGCTGGCCGGTACGTCGTGCACCGGCTGAACCGCACCGAGTACGGCAACGCCGTGCGCGACCTGCTCGCGCTCGACGTCGACGTGACGGCGCTGCTGCCGAGCGACGGGGCCGACTTCGGTTTCGACAACGTGGCCACGGCGCTCAAGACGTCGCCGCTGCTGCTCGAGCGCTACGTGACCGCGGCGCAGCGGATCAGCACGCTGGCCGTCGGCGATCCGAAGGAGCGCCCCGGCACCACGGAGTACTCGGTCAGCCGCGAGTTCTCGCAGAGCGGGCACCTGGACGGGCTGCCGCTGGGCACGCGCGGCGGCACGGTCGTCCGTCACATCTTCCCGGCCGACGGCGAGTACAAGCTGGCCGGCCGCCTCTTCCGCGGAATCGAGGAGGGATACGTCGGCGTCGAGAGCAACGACACGCCGTTCACCTTCGTGATCACGATCGACGGTGACGAAGTGTTCTCCGCCACGATCGGCGGGCCGAAGGACCACGAGGAACAGAGCAAGTCGCTGACGGAGACGCAGCCGCTCATCGATCAGCGCCTCACGGGCAAGGTCAAGGTGACCGCCGGCCCGCACGACGTCGGCTTCACGTTCCGTGATCGCCCGGGACAGCGGCAGGACGTCTGGCAGCCCGCGCTGCGCGACAGCCAGGAGGTGCACCTGGTGAGCGGCGCGCCCCGGCTGCGCACGGCCATCATCGAGGGCCCCTACGAGGTCACCGGTGTCAGCGCGACGCCGAGCCGCGAGCGCGTGTTCGTGTGCCGCCCGGTGTCGCCGGCCGACGAGGCACCCTGCGCGGAGCGGATTTTCACCAACCTCACCCGTCGCGCCTACCGTCGCCCGGTGACGGCCGACGACGTGCAGGCGCCGCTGTCGTTCTACACGCAGACCCGCCAGCGGGGCGAGACGTTCGACGCGGGCGTGCGCGCCGGTCTGGCCCGGGTGCTGTCGAGCCCGTCGTTCCTCTACCGGATGGAACGTGACGCGGCGGGCGTCAGGCCCGGTGCGTCCCACCCGGTCAGCGACGTCGAGCTGGCGTCGCGGTTGTCGTTCTTCCTGTGGAGCAGCATCCCGGACGAGCGGCTCCTGTCGCTGGCGTCGTCGGGACGCCTGCGCCAGCCCGGCGTGCTGGCTGCTCAGGTGAAGCGCATGATCGCCGACCCGCGGGCCGACGCCCTGGTCGGCAACTTCACCGGACAGTGGCTGCAGCTCCGCAACATCGAGGCGAAGGTCGCACCCGACCTGCTGATGTTCCCGGACTTCGACGACAACGTCCGCCGCGGCTTCCGCCGCGAAACCGAGATGCTGTTCGGGCACGTCCTGCGCACCGACCGCAGCGCGCTGGAACTGCTGAACGCCGACTACACCTTCATCAACGAGCGACTGGCGAAGCACTACGGCATCCCGGGCGTGTACGGCGAGCGGTTCCGGCAGGTCAAGCTCACCGACCCGAACCGCTTTGGCCTGCTCGGGCACGGCAGCATCCTCTCGCTGACGGCCGTGGCCACCCGCACGTCGCCGGTGTTCCGCGGCAAGTACGTGCTCAGCACGTTCCTGAACACGCCGCCGCCACCCCCGCCGCCGAACGTGCCGACGCTCGAGGAGAGCAACAAGGGCAGCGACGCCGCCCCCAAGTCCGTGCGAGAGCAGCTGGAGCTGCACCGGCGCAACGCCGCCTGCGCGTCGTGCCACCGGGTGATCGACCCGGCGGGCTTCGCGCTCGAGAACTTCAACTCGATCGGCCAGTGGCGGGCGGCGATGCCGAATGGCGCCCGGATCGACGCGGCCGGCGTGCTCGCCGATGGCTCCAGGGTCAGCGGGCCCGTGGAGTTGCGGCAGGCCATCCTGAGCAGACCTGAGGCATTCGTGACCGCGGTCACCGAGCGGATGATGGTCTACGCCTTGGGCCGGGGCCTCGAACCGGCCGATATGCCGATCGTCCGGCGCGTCGTCCGGCGAGCGGCTCCGGGAGGCTACCGCCTCAGCGCGATCGTGAGTGGAATCATCGACAGCACGCCGTTCCAGATGCGAACCAGACTGGAGCCGGCACAGCCCGGCACCACCGTGGCCAGAGCGACCGTGGAGTAGACATGATCATCACCAAGAAGCACCTGTCCCGTCGCACGTTCCTGCGTGGTGCCTTTGGCGCCACGCTCGCCCTGCCCCTGCTCGATGCCATGGTGCCGGCGATGACGGCCCAGGGGCGCACCGCGGCCAGCACGCCGTTCCGGTTCGGCTCGGTGTACTTCCCGAGCGGCATCTATCCCGACACGTGGCACCCCGACACGGCCGGCTCCGGCTTCGCGTTCAAGCCAGTGATGCAGCCGCTCGAGGGCTTCCGGTCGCAACTGGTGACGGTCAGCAACCTGACGGCACCGTGGGGTGAGTCGGTTCACATGGGCGCCAGCTCGGCGTTCCTGAACGGCGTCGGCCCGGTGGCCTCGCGCGAGGGGACGGGCGACGCGTTCGGCAAGATCCAGTCGAAGAAGACGCTCGACCAGTACATCGTCGACATCGTGGCCGGCGACACGCCCCTGCGGTCGATCGAGGTCGGCACCGAGGACATGGGCACGGCGGTCGGCGCGTGCGACGGCTTCCCGTGCACGTTCTTCAACGCGCTGTCGTGGCGCGACGACACCAGCCCGTTGCCGGTCGGCATCAACCCCCGCGTCACGTTCGAGCGGATGTTCGGCGAGGCCGGCGCCGCGGACCAGCGCGCCGCCCGGCTGAAGGAGAAGCAGAGCCTGCTCGACTCGGTGACCGCCGAGACCTCGAAGCTGAGGGCGTCCCTGGGTGCGCCGGACCGGGCCATCCTGGACGAGTACCTGAGCAACATCCGCGACGTCGAGCAGCAGCTCGACCGCATGGAGAAGCGGCTCGGCACGATCACCGGCGTGCCGGAGGCGCCGGTCGGCCTGCCCGAGGCGTTCGACGATCACATGAGCGTGACCTACAACCTGATGCACCTGGCGCTCCAGGGGGACATCAGCCGCGTGTTCACCTTCATGATCGGACACGAGCCGAGCGACCGAAGCTACGCGCACATCGGCGTCAGCGAGACGCACCACTCGGTTTCGCACCATGGCAACGACCCCGAGAAGATGGCCATGTACGCGAAGATCGCGACCTACCAGATGGTCAAGTTCGCCGAGTTCCTGGAGAAGCTCAAGGCGACGCCCGATGGCGACGGCACGCTGCTCGACCACTCGCTGATCTACTGGGGCAGCGGCATGAGCAACGGCAACGCGCACGACCGCAGCAACCCGCCCACGCTGCTCATCGGCGGCGCGCAGGGCAAGCTCAAGGGCGACCGTCACGTCGTGGCGAAGAAGGAGCCCACCGCGAACATGCTGCTCGCGATCGCGCACCTCTACGGGGCGCAGATCGACAACTTCGGCGCCAGCACGGGCCGGCTCGACCTGTAGCACCCGTACCACACGCGGTCCACACCACTACGGCCGCACGGAGGCGTCGTCCTCCGTGCGGCCGTCGTCGTTTCGGACGCTGCGGCCGAACCGGAGGCTCGAACGGCGGCCCTGGCCGTTCGAGGCGATGACGCTCCCCCCCGCCACGCCGCACGCCTGACCACCACCGAGCGCCGGCCCAGGCCCCGCGGCCGGCGCCGGCGTCACCCCGGGCGAAACGCGACCATCCGGGTCCGCGATCGCCCCGCGCCCCTCGGCGCCCGAAGCACGGGGATTCTTTGGCGGACGACGTGGAATCTTCAGCGTTCCGCCCGGCGCAGTCGGTGCTGCCCGCGGCCGTCCCGTGCGAAACCTTCCACGCCTGCCGGACGATCGCGCGCATTCGCACCGGGCACCCCGCTGGCACAAGCCTTGATGACCCACGCGGCGACACCTGCCTGCCGGCCTGGTGCGCGACGTCTTTGCCCCTGTGACTCCTCCGACACGGGATGGGAGCGTGATGAGCGATACGGTGCGCTACGACGATCGAACCCCGCGGCTGTTCTTCCTCGCCGCCATCGTGTGGGCCGTGGTCGGCATGCTCGTCGGGGTCGCCATCGCCGCCATGCTGTTCATGCCGTCGCTGAACCTGGCGCCGTACCTGACCTTCGGACGCCTCCGGCCGCTGCACACCAACGCGGTGATCTTCGCCTTCTGCGGCAACATCATCTTCGCCGGCGTCTATCACTCCTCGCAGCGGCTGCTCAAGACGCGGCTGTTCAGCGACGCGATCTCCGCCTTCCACTTCGTCGGCTGGCAGCTGCTGATCGTGGCGGCGGCGCTGGCGCTCGTCACCGGCAACACCCAGGGCAAGGAGTACGCCGAGCTGCCGTGGGTGCTCGATGTCGTCATCGCGGTGCTCTGGGTGGCCTTTGCGGTCAACCTGTTCGGCACGATCGCCATCCGCCGCGAGGCGCACCTGTACGTCGCGGTGTGGTTCTACATCGCGACGGTCGTCGCCGTGGCCATCCTGCACATCGGCAACAGCATCGCGGTGCCCTACTCGCTGCTCGGCAGCTACCCGGCCTACGGCGGCGTCAAGGACGCGCTGATGCAGTGGTGGTACGGCCACAACGCGGTCGCCTTCTTCCTGACGACTCCGTTCCTGGGCCTGATGTACTACTACCTGCCCAAGGCGGCCGAACGGCCGGTGTTCAGCTACCGGCTGTCGATCATGCACTTCTGGTCCCTGGTCTTCGTCTACATCTGGGCCGGCCCCCACCACCTGCACTACTCCGCGGTCCCCGAGTGGGCCTCCACGCTGGGCATGCTGTTCTCCCTCGTGCTGTGGATGCCGTCCTGGGGCGGCATGGTCAACGGCTTCTTCACGCTGCGGGGCGCCTGGCACAAGCTGCGCGAGGACCCGATCCTGAAGTTCATGGTGGTGGCCGTCACCTACTACGGCATGTCGACCTTCGAAAAGCCGATGATGTCGATCAAGTCGGTGAACGCGGTGTCGCATTTCACCGACTGGACGATCGGCCACGTGCACGCGGGCGCGCTCGGCTGGAATTCATTCATCTCGTTCGGCATCCTGTACTGGGTGGTGCCGCGGCTCTGGAAGACGGAGCTGTACTCGAAGCGCCTCGCCACCGTGCACTTCTGGGTGGCCACCATCGGCCTGATCCTTTATCAGGTCTCGATGTGGGTGGCCGGCATCACCCAGTGGGCGATGTGGCGCGCGTTCGAGCCCGACGGGCGCCTGGTCTACCCCGACTTCATCGAGACGGTGCTGCGCCTGGTGCCGATGTACTGGGTGCGCCTCGTCGGCGGCCTGCTCTTCTTCTCCGGGCTGCTGATGCTCGTCTGGAACGTCGTCCGGACGATCCGGACGGCGCCCGCCGACTACGCGGCCGAGCCAGAAGTCCACGCGCCGCCGCTAGTCTGGGACTTCGCGGCGCCAGGCGCGGTCACCCCCGCCAACACCTACGACCACGCGCTCTATCGCTTGCAGCACACGGTGCGGCACGGCATCCATCGCGCACTGGAGGCCCGCGTGGTCCTGTTCACGGTGCTGACCGCGCTGGCGCTCGCCGTGGGCTCGCTCGTCGAGGCGTTGCCGATGTTCCTGGTGAAGTCCAACGTCGCGGAGATTGCCAGCGTCAGGCCCTACACGCCGCTCGAGGTCGTCGGCCGCGACATCTACATCCGTGAGGGCTGCTACAACTGCCACTCGCAGCTCGTGCGCCCCTTCCGCTACGAGACGGAGCGCTACGGCGAGTACTCGAAGGCCGGCGAGTACGTCTTCGACCATCCCTTCCAGTGGGGCTCGAAGCGCACCGGGCCCGACCTGCATCGGGTGGGGGGCAAGTACCCGTCGCTGTGGCACGTGCGCCACATGGCGCGTCCTGACTCGACGACGCCCGGATCGATCATGCCGCGCTATCCACACCTGCTGACGAGCGCCTTCGACACGAGCCTCATCGGCGCGAAGCTGCGCGCCCTGCGCACGGTGGGCGTGCCCTACACGGACGGCGAGATCGACACGGCCGTGGCATCGATGCGGTCGCAGGCCGGCGCGATCGCGGCCGAGGTCGAGGCGCAGCAGGGGCCGACCGGGCTCGCGGACAAGGAGGTCGTGGCGCTCACCGCGTACCTGCAGCGCCTGGGCACCGACATCCGCTGGACGCGGCCCGCGCCGCAGGCGCCGGTTTCGCTCGCGGCGCCGTCCGCGGCGCCGCCCGTCGCGACAGCGGCCTCGCCCGCACCGGCCTCGCCGGCACCGGCCGCCGTACTGGCCGGGGGAGGGCGTTAGCGATGCTGCAGGAACTGGCCGCCGCCAGCGCCGGCGCCGCCTCGTGGGCGGTGGCGTCGATGCTGTTCTTCGTCGCCGTCTGGGGGATCGTCGCGGTGCGTACGCTCCTGACCCGCCGCGAGGACCTCGACGCGCGGGCCCGCCTCGCGCTCGACGACGGCGCCCCGCCGGCGGCCGCCGCACCAGTGGCAGGCCGCACGGGCGCCTGACGAGGGAGCCATGGCACAGTACGAGGACAAGGTTCTCCACGAACTCGACGGCATCCGCGAGTACGACAACCCGATGCCGGGGTGGCTGCTCGCCATCTGGTGGGGGTCGCTGATCTTCGCGGCCGGCTACCTGATGTTCTACGCCCTCAGCTTCGGCGAGGGATCGATGGAGGCCGAGTACCGGGGCGAGACGCAGGCGGCCGTCGCGGAGGTGCAGGCGTACTTCGACGCGAACCCGATCGTGCCGCCCTCACCGGCGCAGCTGCTGGCGGGGGCCGCCAATGCCGCGGTGGTGGACGTGGGCGCCACGCGCTTCGCGCGCAGCTGCGCCGCCTGTCACGGCGATCGGGCGCAGGGGCTCATCGGTCCCAACCTCACCGACGATCGCTGGCTGCACGGCGGCACCGTCGAGCAGATCTTCCAGACCGTCTCGAAGGGCTGGCCGGCCAAGGGCATGCCGCCGTGGGGCCGCGCCGTCACGCCGGACGAACTGGCCGCGCTGGTCGCCTACATCCGGAGCCTCCAGGGCTCGAACCCGCCCAACGCGAAGCCGCCGGCCCAATCCTCCGTGCGCGCGCGGGACAGGCCGAGCTGATAGTGGGCGGCGAACGACGCCGCGTTGGCGGCCATGGCCTGTGTGGCCAACTCAGCCGCCTGGCCCAAGTCGCCCTGCGCCAGGGCCTGCGCCGATCCACCTACGAGCTGCCATGTCCGGTCGGGGTTGGCCGTCAGGGCCGCCAGACTCTCGGCGGCCCGCTGCGGCTGTTCCAGGCGGGACGCAATCAGCACGGCCAGGTAGTGCGAGTCTGGCCCGGCCGACCGATTCTGCAGTTCCGGCGCCAGGGCCGCGAGCGCCTCTTCGTAGTGACCGGCCTCGAAAAGCGCCTGGGGGGACTGCTGAGCCCCCGCCGTGGTCGCCACCGCCACGAGAGCCGCCAATGCGAGCGTCAGTGTCCTCACGCCAAACCTCCGTTCAGTCATTCCCGTCAGTCTGCAAGATGCGTGCTGACCGATGATCGCAGGCGGGTCGTGGGGCCCGGAGGTTGTGCACGGCCAGCGGCCTCGCAAGATGTCACGGAGGGCTCGGAAAAGACGACGTCCCCGGAGGCCGGTTCTGGCGCCGGGGACGTCGGTGGTTCGTGCGGCCACCCGCCTGTGCGTCGGGTGCGGCGGCCGTCGACCGGGGCAGGACGCCCCGGCCGATGGGGGCGATCAGTTCGCGGCGAAGCAGTACAGGTAGCCGTTACCGCCGGTCGACACCAGGTTCGGCTGGCTGCAGCCGCGGCTGGCGTGAGTGGAGTTCCACGAGCCGTTGGTGCCGCCCGTCTTGTCGTGGTGGCCCAGCTGCGCGGACGGACCGGGCGCCGGAGGCGTGGCCGGCGGCGCCGCGCCGCGCGCGGGCGGCTCCACGTGCTGGTTGCTCGTCCAGTTGCGGCACGTGTGATCCGCCGCGTCGGTGAACGCGCGGCCGTCGGGCGTGGAGCCCGTCAGGATGTCGTGCTGGTTCGGCATGTCGCCGACGCCGTTGACGCGCTCGCCCTTCTCGGTCAGCGCGTTGTTCTTGTTGACACGGTTGCCGAGGCGCGCGAGCTCGATCGTGTCGCCGTGGAGCTCGGCCTGGTTGGCGGCGATCATGGCGCCGCGGGCGTTGTACCAGGGCCCGTTGCCGATGCGATCGCGCGCGTTGACCGCGCCGGGGCCCTGCGTGCTCAGGTAGGCACGCCACGTGGCATTGCCGCGGCCCACCGCGGCGGCCAGCTGCTGGCAATGCGCGTCCGCTCCGGCGAGGCCGCCGTAGTTGGCCCCGTCGCCCTTGGGCACGCTCGTGATGAAGAAGCTCATCGGCTGCTGCGGCTGCTGTGGCTGCTGCGCCTGGACGGATGCGACCAGCGCGGACACCGCGAGCGCGAGGCCGCAGAAGTAGACAGTGGATTTCATGTGTGTGCTCTCCAGAGACGCCCGGGGCTGACCCGCCCCCGGCGCGCGCATCCTATCACGGGTACGCGCTCGGGGGCGGGCCGCGTGGCCGTCACCGCCCTGTCAGGTCGGCCACGATCTTCAGCGTCATCAGCAGAGCGGCGAGTGATGTTGCCAGCGGCGTCCACCCCAGCCGCACCACCTGCGGTGCGGGCTCGAGCCCGTGCGCCCGTACGAACCGGTCGAACCGGCCATGCCAGTGCAGGGGACTCACGACCGCGAACAAGTAGAGGGCGGCCCAGGTGATCGACGTGACCGGCGACCGGTCCGTGAAGAGGTACCAGGCGCCCGCCAGGCCGACGGTCTCGGCCGCCACGGCGAACAGCATCAACGCGCGCATCGGTGTCCTCAGAAGCCGAAGTTCTGACAGAGGAGCCACGAGGCGAACATGCCCGCGGCCGCGCCGAGGGCCGCCCCGCAGCCCGGGATGAACTGCGGAATGTACTCCGCCATCGCGCAGATGATGCCGGCGAAGGCGAGCATGGATTCGTACGTGGACTTGAGCTGATCGCACGTGGTGGTCTGCATCGCGACCAGCCGGGCCATGCCCGCCCGTTGCGCGCGCTGGGCCTGCTGGTCGAGCACCTCGGCCGTGCGGCGGAACATGTCGCGAAGCGGCGCCGGCGAGGCCAGCAGCGCGTCGAGCGCGCGCTCGCGCTCCGCCACGCCGATGGCGCCGTGATCGAAGTGGATCAGCTGATCCTTCGGGATGCCGTATGCCTGGAGCTCGGTCTGCATCTTCGCGTGATTCGGCTCTGCGGCCAGCACGAACCCGCGCCCGCGCTCGCGCACGATCTCGCGCAGGCTCGCCTTGAGGTCGCGGTCGAGCGTCGTCGTCGACAGGTGTGCGGCGTAGAGCCGCATCACCGCGGCTGCGCGCCGCAGCCCTTCGGCTCCGACGCGGAAGGCCGTCTCGTTCGCCTCGCGCAGCAGCACCTTCAGTTCCTCCAGCGTGGCGTCTCCCGCCAGTGGCTGCGCGGACGCGCCAGGCAGGAGCGTTCCGAACCCGAGGCCGGCACCCGCCACCGCGGTGCCCGCCGCCATCCCCACAAACGCCCGTCGATTCATATGCCTCTCCAGCGGGCGCGAGCCGTCCGCTCGCGCCCCGGTGGCACCCGGCCCTGCGGCTGGCCCTTTACCAGCCCGGTACGGTCGTGATGAGCAGGAGGCGTGCCGCACTGGAAGCGGGCGCGGCGTGGGGAGCCTTCGGGCCGCACGTGTGCCGCGGCGCACGTCAAACACGGCGGCGTCGCGCGCCGACGCCCGAGCGGGGAGCGTGCGTGCGCGGTCCGCCGGCACGCCACGGTGGGTAGCGCCTGCCCGTCGGGGCACGCCCCGCCACGGCATCGCGGGTATGCCGGCCCCGAACGGGGCGCGCGCATGCCGTGCCCTGCTCCGGACCGAGGGACCGGCGGCCGCTACCGGCCGCCTCTCCGCACGCGGTTCAGAACGAGACGTCACCGGCCGGCGGTACCGCGACCGCCAGCATGTCCCGCAGCTCGCGCAGGCCGATCGGCTTCAGCAGCACCCGGGCGGCCCCGTCGAGCGTGACGCCGGGCCCGAGGTGGCCCGACAGCATCACGACCGGCAGGCTGGGCCAGCGGGCGTTGAGGTGCTGCAGCAGTTCGTGCCCGTTCATCACCGGCATGGACACGTCGACGACCGCCAGGCTGAGCGGGCCTTCCACGGCCTCGATCAGCGACAGGCCGTCGCGCCCGTTGGCCGCCTCGAGCACGCCGCAGCCCAGCCCCTGCAACTGTCGGCGCAGCGCCATCCGCACCAGTGGTTCGTCGTCGACGATCAGCACGCGGTATTGGTCGTACTGACCGAGTGGCACGTCGTGGGCGCGATCGGCGAGGACGGCGTCCTGCCAGCAGGGCAGGCGGACGGTGAACGTCGTGCCGTGGTCCTCACGGGAGTCGCAGCGGATCTGGCCGCCGGCGTCCCGCACGATGCCGTAGACCGACGCCAGGCCGAGGCCCGTGCCGCGTCCAGGCGGCTTGGTCGTGAAGAACGGTTCGCCGAGATGGCGAAGGGTCTCGGGCGACATGCCGGCGCCATTGTCCTCGACGCTCAGGACCGCCGTGGTGGCGTCGCCGGGGTCGAGGGCGAGGCGCAGGCCCAGCCGTGGTGACGGCCGTCCGTCCAGCGCGTCCCTGGCGTTGATGCACAGGTTCATCACGATCTGGCGCAGGTTGGCCGACGGCGCCAGCACGTGGATCGGCTCCACGGCAACCTGTGCGTCGATCTCGATCCGCCGGTCGAACGTCCGCGAGCAGAAGCGGACCGTCTCGGCCACGAGTTCCGCGAGGTCGATGGGCGTCGAGGGCGCCTCGACGCCGTCGTTGCGTGCGAAGGCCATGACCTGACGCACGAGATCGGCCGCGCTGCGCGCCGCCTGCTGCGCGTCCGTCAGGAACGGGGCGATCTCGGCCGGCGCCTGATCGAGGGCCAGCTCGAGGTTCGGCAGGATCGAGGCCAGCATGTTGTTGAAGTTGTGCGCCACGCCGGCAGCCAGGTCGCCCATCGCCTCGCGCCGTCCGGCCCACTGCATGCGCTCGGCGAGCCGGCGCTAGCTGGTGACGTCCAGCACGACTCCCGTCCACAGGGTGCCGTCGGGCGTGCGTTCCGGCATCGCGTGCGAGCGGAGCCAGCGCCAGCCGCCGTCCGGCGCGACGGCGCGAAAGATGGGCTCCCACGCAGTCAACTGCTGTGCCGAGCGCTGGACCGACTCGCGCAGCGCCGGCACGTCCTCGGGGTGAATCCGGCTCCACGCGGCGCCCGGATCGCGAAGGATGGCGTCGGCGGGCACGCCGAACACGTCCGCGGCCCTTGGGCTGACGAACGGAAACGACTCCTCGCCGTCCGGGCCCAGCAGGTACTGATAGATGACTCCCGGCGCGGCCTCGATCAACCGCTGGAAGTGGGCGCGGCTGCGCGTGAGCTCGGCGCGGGCCTCCACCTCGGCGGTGATGTCGGTGAAGGTGGCCACCACCAGTCGTGGCTTGCCGCTGTGCTCGTCCGGCACCAGATCGGTGTTGATGGTGAGCCAGGCCGGCTCGCCGCTGCCACGCACCACCCGGAGAATCACGTTCCGGCACGGCCGGCCCGTCCGCGCCGTGATCTCGGACGGAATGTCGTCCTGCGTGACGGGCTGCCCATCGGGACGCGTCAGGCGCCAGCTCGGATCCAGCGGCGTCCGCCCCGCCATCTGATCGAGGGTCATGCCGAGGATCCGCTCCGCGCTGGGGTTGGCCGCCACGATCTGCCCCTGCGGCCCGTGAACGACGACGCCTTCCGACATCGCACGCACCACTGGCGCGTACAGTTCGTGCGCGGCCGACTCACCAGGAAGACAGATGGATCTTCCGGCGTCGTCACTCATCGGGGGGCCCCTCGGACACGGCCGTGCGAGTCAGCCGAGGCGTGCGCTGCCCGCGAACGGTAACTGCGCGTGCGAGGTTGGTACCGGTACGGGGATTCGAACCCCGGTCCCGTGGCTGAGAACCACGTGTCCTGACCCCTAGACGATACCGGCACGTCGGGTGGGAAGCCCTGATTGTAGCCAAGATCCGCTGGGTGAGTAAAGCCGAACCGCCCGGCCCCCGGAATGTTCCGGGCGGCGCGGGCGGCCCGCTGCCCTGGACGGGCTCGGTCGCGCGGGATTGGGTCGGGTTACCAGCGCCGCCCGCTGCCGTCCCGGTAACCGTCGTCGTAGCCGTCGCGGAAGCCGAACCGGTAGCTGTTTCGATACGCGTCCTTGGGGCCGTACTCGTCGCGGTAGCCACGGCTGGCCCCGCGGTAGTCCTTGTGACGGGTCGGATCGTGCCGATCACGGTCTCGCCCGTCGTCGAGCCCGCGGCGGTAGCCGTCGCTGTAGCCTTGCGCGAACGCCGGGTCCGGGCGGATGTCGCCGCGCGCGCCGCCTGGCCAACCGCGTGGCCCGCGCGGTCCGCGCCAGGTGTCGCGCGCGCGGCCGTAGCCCTCGGCGTAGCCGTTGGTGAAGCCGCTGCGGTAGTCGCTCTGATAGGCGCGGCGGTCGCCGTCACGCCGGTCGTAGCCGCGGTCGGCGTCGCGATACGCGCGTTCGCCCCGCACGTCGTACGGGCGGTTGCGCCGCGCGTCGTCCTCGCCGGAGCGCAGGCCGTCGCGGTAGCCTCGCTCGTAGCCCTCGCTCCGCACGGGCGCGCGCCACGACGGATCGTCGCGTGTCCACAGACGCTGCGCGGCGACGGCGGGCACGGCGATGGCGCCCGCGACGAGCGTGACGACGGCGAGTCGGGCAAGCGTGTGCGTGGTCATGTGTCCCTCCTTCGTCCCCCTCGGGACCGGCAGGTACGAGCGGCTCGTGCAAACGGAAGGCCACGCAGAGGCGCACGAAATCACGCGGGAAACACGTGGATCCCCGCGCGATCGTGCTAGCGTGGTCAGCCGAGGTTCACGTGGTTCGACGGCTCGAGACGATCGACGCCCACGTCGGAGGACAGCCGCTGCGCCTGATCGTGGACGGCCTGCCTCGACTGGATGGGCGTGCGCCAGATGAGACGGCTGCCTGGTTCGGCGCGCGCGCCGACGCGCTGCGCCGCGCGCTCGTGCTCGAGCCACGCGGCCATCACGACATGACGGCCGCGTGCCTGACCGAGCCGGCCGCTCCGTCCTCGCACGCGGGCCTCGTGTTCATGGACGCCGACGGGTATCCAGCGCTGCTCGGCCACGGTGTGATCGCGGCGGTGACGATCGCGATCGAGCGCGGCCTGATCGTCGCGCCGGAGGTGGACGGCCGCGTCGCGTTGACGCTCGACACGGCCGCCGGCCCGGTGCGCGCCGTCGCGCGGCTGCAGGCGGCTGGCGTCGGCCGTCGCGTGGCGGGCGTCACCTTCTCGGGCGTGCCCTCGTTCGTGCGCGAGCCCGGGCGTACGGTCACCGTGTCGGGCCGGACGCTCACCGTCGACGTTGCCGACGCCGCCGGGGTCTTCGCCATCACCGATTCGGAGGCCGCCGGCATCCCGCTCGATGGCGCCCACCTGCCCGAGCTGCGCCGTCTCGGCATGGCGCTCTGCGAGGCGCTGGCGCCGGCGTCCGCGTCCGACGATGCCGTCGACGGCGCATCCGGGGCCGCTGGCGGGGTGGCGGCCCCGACCGATGCGACGAGCTTCGAGGCGTCCGGCGCACCGGCCCCACCGAGCGGCGTCGTGTTCGTCGGGGCGTCACACCATCCCGAGGCCCACCTGCGGCTCGTCACGGTGAGCCGCAGCGGCGTCGTGGATCGGTCCGCGACCGGGGCCGGCCTGCTGGCCGCCGTTGCCGTGCTCGATGCGATGGGACTCGTGCCCGACGGCGAGCCCTGTGTCTGCGAGGGGCTGGGCGGCCTTCGGGCCTCGGGCCGCGTCGAGCGCCGGACGGCCGTGGGCGAGGCGCCGGCGGTGGTCGTCGCGATCGACGGCACCGCGTGGATCACCGGTGAGCACGTCTTCGCGATCGACGAGACGGACCCGCTCGGGGCGGGTCTGCGGCTGTGAGCCCGCCTTCCACGACGCGGCGTGGACGCCCAGGCGCCGGTGCGCGGCAGGCCCGACCGCGCGAGATAGAATGCGGCCGTCGATGCCACCCAGGGTCCTGAGCGCGATGTGGCGGTCGTGCGTCGCGGCAGCGCTGCTGCTGTGCCTGCCTGCGCACGCGGCCGCCCACCCAGCCCCGTTCAGCTACCTCGACATCGTCTTCCGCGACGGCGCCCTCGAGGGCACGCTCGTCGTGCACGTCATCGACGTCGCGCACGATCTCGGCATCGCCCCGCCGGAGCGGCTGCTCGAGAACGACGTGGCCGAGCGCGAGCGGCTGCGGATCGGCGAGATGCTCGCGCCGCGGGTGAGCCTGCGCGGCGACCAGCGGTTCAGCGTGCAGTGGACCAGCCTGGAGCCGCTGCGCGAGGACAACGCGCTGCGCCTCAAGTACCGCATCGCCGGCGTCGACGTGGGCGCGCTGCGCATCGACACGCACCTCTTCCCGTACGACCCGCAGCACCAGACCTTCGTCAACATCTACGAGGGCGAGACGCTCAGGCAGCAGCTGATCTTCAACGCCGAGACGCCCGAGTACACGTACTACCTCGGCACGCGGCAGGGCGCGATCGAGGTGATGAAGACGTTCGTCCCCTCGGGCGTGCACCACATCCTGATCGGGCCCGACCACATCCTGTTCCTCGTCGGCCTGCTGCTGCTCGGGGGCGGCTGGCTGGCGCTGTTCCGGATCGTCACCGCCTTCACGATCGGCCACAGCATCACGCTGTCGCTGGCGGCGCTCGACGTCGTGTCGCCGCCCCCGGCCCTCATCGAGCCGGCCATCGCGCTCAGCATCGTCTTCGTCGGCGCCGACAACCTCGTGCGGGGCGATGGCCGAGACCTGCGCGCCTGGGTGGCCCTGGTGTTCGGGCTGGTGCACGGCTTCGGCTTCGCGAACGTGCTGCGCGAGTTCGGCCTGCCGCGCGAGGCACTGGGCTGGTCGCTGTTCTCGTTCAACGTCGGCGTCGAGATCGGGCAGCTGGCGATCGTGCTGGTCGTGGCCTCGGCCCTCGCGGCCATCCGGCGCCGCAGCGCGCAGGCGGGGGCGCGAGTGGCCATGGCCGGGTCGATCGTCGTGATCGTCGCGGGCACGTACTGGTTCGTGCAGCGCGTCTTCTACCCGGCGGGGCTGTGACGATCCGGCGCGACGCGCCGGTCCGTGACGGGCGCGAGGCGGCGTCCGGCCGCGGCCGCCGTCAGATCCAGCGCTGGAACCAGACGAGCGAGACGGTGAACTGATTCAGGAAGGCGGGCTGTCCGAAGGCCCGCCGCGTTCGGTAGCCGGCACGGACGGTGACGTCCGGCGTCGCCCGGTAGCCGGCGATCGCCTCGACGCCCTGCAGCCGCTGGCGCGCCGTGGCGCCGGTGGACGGCAGGTAGGCCGGCGCCGCCATGCGCTCCACGCGTCCGGCCGCGAACCACCGGGGGGTGATGGTCTGCTGCCCCTGGATGAACCACCCCGTGGCGACCGTGTGACCGCCCCGCGTGTCGAGCCGGTCTCGCACCCATTCCCCGGACACCTTGGTGAAGCCGACCGAATACTCGGCCTCCGCCGTGACGATCGTCGCGTGCTGGTCGGCCGTGACTGCGGGCGTCTCGCCCGCGACCCGCCATCCGCCCTGCGCCACGGATGCACCGACCCTGAGGCCCACGAGGGGCGTCACGCCTGCGCCGTACACCACCGTGGGGAGGCGCGGCGGGTTGACACGGCCGAAGACCCGGCGGGTTCGCAGCGGCGACGAGTCGAGGATGGCCGCGCGTGCGTCCCACCGCGTGCCCGAGACGGTGACGCTGGCGCCGTAGGGATACACCGCGCCCATCAGGGTCGTGCGCGGGGCTCCGGCCTCGAGCGTCGGCAGCGGCGTGAACAGCGACGCCGGCTGGGCGATCGTCGGGTTCTGGGCTGGCCGCAGCGTCAGGTTGGCCAGGCCGATCGGCGACGGAATCAGGCCCGCCTCGGCGCGGACGCCGTACCGGCCGCGCCGCTCGTAGCGCAGCTCGGCGATCCAGATCTGCCGGTTCCATTCACCGCTCGGGAGGCGCTGGAGGTAGGGGCGCGCCGTGACCTCGAACCCACGTCCGAGACCGGCCGAGACCACCGCGTCGAAGATGAACCCGGTGCGGGACTGGACGCCGCCCTCGGTGACCGCCTGATCGACGGCGGCCGTCGTGTCGATGGCGACCGCATGCGTCGTCGGCCCCTGCGCCCGTGCCGGGCTGGCGCAGACGAGGCCGGCCAGGAGCAGCGCGAGGGTAGCGCGGGTCATTGCGCGGGCACCGGCAGGACGAAGTCGACGGTGGCCGCGCGCCCGCCCTCGACGCGCACCGGCAGCGTCGTGTCGCCGAGACGCTCGTGCCACGCGGTGACCTCGCGCGCGCCGGGCGGCAGGCCCGACAACTCGAAGTTGCCGTTCTCGTCGGGCACGGTGAACCACGGATGGTCGAACACGCGCACCGTGGCGGTCATGTGCGAGTGGATGTCGCAGAAGACCTTGACGATGCCGGGCTTGTCGAACTTGACCGTGCGGGTCTGGCCCTTCGGGTACCGGCCCAGGTTGAACGACCGGATCCGCGAGAGCGAGAAGACGTTGTGGTAGAAGGGGTCGTCGTTCGGGAAGGTCACCTCGGATCCCACCGAGACGGCCACCACCCGCGGGATGAACTGCTCGTTGTGCTGGCGGATCTCGCGCCGGACGGGCGGCGCGGCCTGGGCCGTGGCGCCCTTCAGGAAGATCACCACGTGCCGGACCTCGGAGGCCGACGCCAGCGTGGCCGGCGTGATCGTCCGTGTCGGATAGGCGGACGTCGGACGGCGGGACGGGACCGGGATGTCGATCACGACGCGTCCCCGCACGACGCCCGGCTGCTGCGCAGCCACGCGACTCCCCGACGGCAAGGCGAGCGCCGCAGCCACGAGCGCCACGGCGAGGGCACAGACGCGCATCCGACTGCATTGTAAGCGATGGATTCGGACTGCGGCCCGCGGCGCGGGCTGTGGGATAGTGTCGCCATGCTGAGTGCGCTGCTGGCGATGGCCGCCCTGGGCGGGGCCGTGCAGGCCGAGCCGGCCCCCGCGGCCGGCGTTGCCGCGGAGCTGGCGCGCGACAGGGCCGCCGCCATCCACGACCTCCGCTACGACCTGGCGATCGAGGTGCCGGCCGACCGGTCTGCGCCGGTGCGGGGACGCGTGACCGTGCGGTTCACGCTCTCGTCACCTCGCCGGATCGTGCTGGATTTCGATCGCCCGGCGGGCGCCGTGTCGGGCGTTCGCGTCGACGGCAGGGACGTGGCGGTCGAGGCCGTCAACGGCCACGTCGTCGTGCCGGCCGCCGCCACGAGGGCGGGCGCCAACGCGATCGACGTCGCGTTCGTCGCCGGCGACGAGGCACTCAACCGCGGCGACGACCTGCTCTACACGCTCTTCGTGCCGGCCCGCGCGCGGCTGACCTTCCCGTGCTTCGACCAGCCGGACCTCAAGGCGCGCTACACCCTGCAGCTCGACGTGCCGGCGGAGTGGCAAGCCGTGGCCAACGGCCGCGCGGTCGCGGAGGGGCCGTCTCCGGCCGGTGCGATGCACCGCCGCATCGCCTTTGCGACCACGGCGCCGCTGCCGACCTATCTCTTCGCGTTCGCGGCGGGGCGCTTCTCGGTGGAAACGGCCACCCGGGACGGCCGCGAGTTCCGGATGTTCCACCGCGAGACCGACGCCGCGAAGGTGGCCCGCAACCGCGACGCGATCTTCGACCTGCACGCGACCGCGCTGCGCTGGCTCGAGGAGTACACGCGTCGGCCGTACGCGTTCGGCAAGTTCGACTTCGTGCTGATCCCGTCGTTCCAGTTCGGCGGCATGGAGCACGCCGGCGCGATCCTCTACAACGCGGCGTCGCTGATGCTCGACGAGTCGGCCACGCAGAACATGCGCCTCGAGCGGGCCAGCGTGATCGCGCACGAGACGGCGCACATGTGGTTCGGGGATCTCGTCACGATGCGCTGGTTCGACGACGTGTGGATGAAGGAGGTGTTCGCGAACTTCATGGCCGCGAAGATCGTGAACCCGTCGTTTCCCGACGTGAACCACGACCTGCGCTTCCTGCTGGCGCACCATCCGTCGGCGTACCGCGTGGACCGGACCGACGGCACCAACCCGATCCGCCAGCCGCTGGCGAACCTGACCGAGGCCGGGCAGCTCTACGGGCCGATCATCTACGAGAAGGCCCCGGTCGTGATGCGGCAGCTCGAGCTGATGCTCGGCGAGATGGGCCTGCGGGACGGCCTGCGCGAGTACCTCGAGCGCTATGCCTTCGGCAACGCCACGTGGAGGGATCTCGTGCGCGTGCTCGACGCGCGCACGCCGCGCGACCTCGCCCGGTGGAGCCGCGCCTGGGTGGAGGAGCGCGGGCGGCCGTCGGTGACGGCCCGTGTCGAGGCGGCCCCGACGGGCCGGCTGACGCGCCTGACGCTGACCACCGGCGACCCGATGGGGCGCGGCCGGTCGTGGCCGCAGCGCCTGGACGTCTCGCTCGGCTACGCCGGTCGCGTCCTGGATCTGCCAGCGGACGTCGAGGGGCCGCGGGTGCAGGTGCCTGGGGCCAGCGGCCTCGAACGTCCGCTCTTCGTGCTGCCAGGGGGGCGAGGGCTCGGCTACGCACTGTTCGTCCTGGACGATGCGAGCCGAGAGTATCTGCTCGCCCACGTCGAGGACGTCCCGGACCCGCTGACGCGCGGAGTCGCCTGGATCACGCTGTGGGAGAACCTCGAGGAGGGGCGCGTCGCGCCGGCCGCCTTCTTCGATGCGGCGCTGCGCGCGCTGCCGCGCGAGACGGACGAGCAGAACGTGCAGCTCGTGCTGGCCTATGCCGAGCGGCTGTTCTGGCGCTTCCTGTCGCCCGAGGCCCGGGCCGGCCGCGTCGAGCCGCTCGAGCGGGCGTTGCGCGAGGGGCTGTCGCGGGCCTCGACCCAGAGCCGCAAGGCCGCGTGGTTCAACGCGTATCGCGACACCGTGCTGTCCCGGGACGGGCTCGCGTGGCTGGAGCGCGTCTGGCGCCGCGAGGAGAAGATCGACGGCCTGACCTTCGCCGAGCCCGACGAGATCGCCATGGCGCTGGAACTGGCCGTGCGCGAGGTGCCGGGCTGGCAGGCGATTCTCGAGGCGCAGCGGGACCGGACCCAGAACCCCGATCGCAAGGCGCGCTTCGTGTTCACGATGCCGGCGCTCTCGGCCGACCCGGCGGTGCGTGAGGCCGCGTTCGAGCGCTTCCGGACGCTCGAGAACCGGCGGCGCGAGCCGTGGGTGCTCGAGTCGCTCACCTACCTCAACCACCCGCTGCGCGCCGCCCACGGGCGCCGGTTCGTGCGCCAGGCCCTCGAGATGCTCCGGGAGATTCAGCGGACCGGCGACATCTTCCTTCCGACGCGGTGGATGGAGTCGACGTTGTGGGGGCACCGGACGCCCGATGTCGCCTCCATCGTGCGCGACTTCCTCGCCGCGCAGCCCGGCTACCCGGTGCGGCTGCGCTGGACCGTCCTGACCGCGGCCGACGAGTTGTTTCGTGTGCTGCGCTGACCGCTCCGGAGTGATGCCCTCGTCGCCGGTGTCCAGGGTGACGCCGGCCACGGCCGCATGCCCACACTCGTAACTGGCGGAACCGGATTCGTTGGCGGCGCCATCGTCGCCGCGCTGCGCGCGCGCGGCGAGGCGGTCCGCGTCCTGGCGCGCACGACCAGCCGAACCGCCAGCCTCGAGGCGCTCGGCGTCGAGATCACCCGCGGCGACATCCTCGATCGTGCGTCGCTCGATCGCGCGATGGCGGGTTGCGATCGCCTGTATCACGCGGCCGCGATGTACGCCTTCTGGGTGCCCGACCGCGTCCTGCTGATGCGGACCGAGGTCGAGGGGACGAGGAACGTCCTGGAGGCGGCTCGCTCGCACGGCGTGTCGCGCGTCGTCTACACCAGCACCGGCATGGCGATCGGAGAGGCGCGCGGCACGGTCGGCGACGAGACGACCGTGCACCGTGGCTACTTCAACACTGCCTACGAGGAGGCCAAGTACCGGGCCGAGCGCGTGGTCGACGACTACGCCGCAGGCGGGTTCCCGGTGGTCATCGTCAGTCCGGGCGGCGTGTATGGTCCTGGCGGCGTCACGCCGTCGGTCTCGGCTGTCGTCAGCGCCGCGAACGGCACGCTGCCGGCGATGATCCCCGGTGCCCTCAGCATGGTCTACGTCGGCGACGTGGCCGCCGGGCACCTGCGGGCGATGGACGTGGGCCGGCCGGGCGAGCGGTACATCCTGTCGCACGAGACGATGGACGCCGCGGAGTTCGTCGGCCGCGCGTGCGATCTCGCCGGCGTCGAGCGGCCGCCCGTTCTGCCCCTCCCGGTCGCCCGTGTGGTGGCGCTGCTCGCCGAAGCCGGCGCGCGGCTCACGGGCCGCCAGCCGGTCGTCGCCCGCGACACCATCGAGATGCTCGCCCACGGCCTGCGGCTCGACGGATCGAAGGCGGTGCGCGAACTCGGCGTGCGGTACACCTCCTACGACGAGGGCATGCGGGCCGGGTTGCGCTGGTACTGGGAGCAGGGCCTGCTGAGGCGCAAGCCCGCGTTCATCGTCTGAAGCGGCCAGCCCGGCCTGGGCCTGGGGGACTGGGCGGAGCTGCCGGCTTCGGGAGGGGATGCCGGCGGGCCGGTCGAGGCCCGCCGGCGGCGTGGACTACTTCGGCCGGTACGCGACGCGCGCGACCTCCGAGATCGGCGCGGGCTGCACGGTGGCACGGATCTCCACCTGCGCGTGGCGTTCGACGGTCGGTTTGCTCGTCCCGCCCGCGTCTTCACCCCACACGAGCGTGACCTGCGTGCCAGGCGTGCTGAGCGCGGTGTCGACCATCGCGAGCGACACCATGGCGCGCTCGTTGAAGGTGTAGCCGGTGTAGGTCGAGATGCCGATGGTCTTGCCGTCCTTGAGCACCTTGTCGTAGGGAAGCGTCGCGTAGTTGGCGAGCGGCAGGTCGATGTACTTGGTGACGTCGCCCGCGCTGTCGCCGCTGAACATCGAGCCGAACGCGCGCGTCACGTCGTCGCCGTTCCACACCAGGGTGACCTTGGCCCGCCGCGGGTTGGCGGCGATCCGCTCGAGCGCGGCGCGGCCGACGAACTCGTGGTCGAACTTGACGAACGGGCCGTATCCGAGGTCGTACGGCGTCAGGTAGTAGTCGGTGATGTCCGGCATCACGTAGCTGCCGCCGAGCGAGGCCATCGCTTCGTAGCTCCTGGGCCCGAGCCACTCACGGTACGCCCGCATTTGCTCGCCCGTGTAGACGGCCGGCAGCGGCGAGGGGATCCATCCCGACTCGAGACAGCTGGTCGGATAGGTCCGGGCGCCCACCTGGCGGATGCCGAACTCCTGGCCTGCCGCGACGATCGCCTCGCGCACGGCGTCTCCGTCCTCCCAGGGTCCGAACAGCTCGAAGCCCGGCTGGCCCACCATGCCGTGCCGCAGCGCGCGCACGGGCTTGCCGCCGATGATGAGCGTATCCATGTTGAAGAACCGGATCTCCGGCACGGGCTTGCCCGTGGCCTTCTCCATCACCTTCAGCGCGTGCGGGCCCTGCACCTGGAAGCGGTAGGTCCTGCGGCGTCCCTGGTTCTGGGCGCTGCGCTCGTCACGCTCGCAGGTGGCGTCGTAGCCGCCCTTCTCGACGTGGTACTGCACCCAGTTGGCGGCCGGGGGGCGGCCGACGAGGCTGAAGCTGTTCTCGTCGAGGTAGAACAGGATGGCGTCGCCGATGACGTAGCCGTCGTGGTTGCAGGCGACGAACTGCTTGGCCTGGTTCACCTTGAACGTCTTGAAGCTGTTGATGCCGAGGTCGGAGAAGACCTTGAGCGCGTCGGGTCCCTGCACGTAGAGGTCCGTCATGTGGTGCGACTGGTCGAACAGCGCGCACGTCTGGCGCCACGAGCGCTGTTCATCCCTCCAGTTGGTGAACTCGTGCCGGACGACCGGGAAGGCGTAGGGGCCGATCTGCGAGTTGCGCAGCATCTCGACCGGGTTCTTGGCGGCGCGGAGCAGCTGCTCCAGGTTCTGCTGTCTCATGATGGCTCGTGCTCTTCGCTCTCGTGGAGCGGGACGGAGATCGTGTTGCGTCCGGCGTCCGATCGCGCACCTGGCGCCTGTCTGCAGGCACGCCGTCCGGGTGGTCAGCCCTTGAGTATAGCGGATGCGGCCCGTGGCAGCCGCCGCCGGACCGGAACCGCGCACGTCTGGCCTCCGCGACGGCCCTGGTTGGTTTGACGGGTCGGCGACGACAAGTGCATGATCCGTGCATGGCCGTCAAGACCATCACCATCGACCTGGAGGCCTACGCCCTCCTCGCGCGCCACAAGCGGGAGGGGCAGTCGTTCTCACAGGTGATCAAGGAGCACTTCGGGCCGGAGCCCACCGCTGGCCGCTTCCTGGCGCGGCTCAAGTCCGTTCGCGTGGGTGAGCCGGCGCTGAACGCGATGGACACGGTCGTCGGCCGGCGGCGGCGAGAGCCGGCCCGTGCGGTGGCGAGGTGATCCACCTCGACAGCTCGTTCCTGATCGACCTGCTGCGAGAGCACGGCCGCGAGCGACCCGGCCCTGCGTTCGACTGCATCGAGTCCCTGGAGCCCTCCGAGGTGCTGGCCGTGTCGGTGCACGTCGTCAGTGAACTCCGGGCCGGAGCGGAGCTGGCGCGGCGACCGCTCGCGGAGCACGAGGCGCTGGATCAGCTCTTTGGGGGACTGCTGGTCGTCTACCCGGACGAGCGCTTCGCCCCGGCCTACGGACGGCTGTTCGCGGCATCGTCGCGGAAGAGCGCCCCGATGTCGTCGATGGACCTGCTGATCGCCACGGCCGCCGCGATCGACGATGCACCGCTCGTCACACGCAACGTCAAGGATTTCGCGCGCGTGCCCGGACTGCGGCTGATCGAGTACTGAGCCGTCGCTGAGGGCTGCGGTGCCGCCGCGTTCTCGTCGAGGCGCATGCTCAGGAGGAACCGCTGGCCGTCCGGCGACAGATGGCACAGCTCACGGCCATCTCCCCGTCATCGCGAGCCGGCCTGCTTCCGGGCTGGCTCGGCCGTCACATCCGGTGCATGATCGGCGCATGATCGGCCCGGACAGGATGGCGACCCGGCGACGTCTCGTCGTCGCGCTGGCCGTGCTCGCAGTCATGGCCGGGGTGTGGGCGATCGGCATTGCCGTCATCGGCCCCGTCGAATGGTCACTCGGCGGCGTGCGACTCAGATCCCGCAATCCGGTTCGCCCGATCGTGCTCGCGGCGGCCTTCGCCCTGGCGGCCGCCCTGCTCGACGGGACCGCGGCGCGGGCCTCGGCCCTGCACGCGTGGTCCCGGTTCCTTGCCGTCCGTCTGCCCCGCCTGCCGGCGGTGTCCCCGGCATCGATGGCGGCCGTGCTGGCCGTCGCGGTCGCCGTCGCGGGTTCGTGGTGGGGACCTCGCACCGTCGGCGCCGCCGACTCCTATGGATACGTGAGTGAGGCACGGGCGTGGAGGGACGGGCTGCCGCGAATCGATCTGCCGATGGCGCGTGAGTTGCCCTGGTCGAACGCGACCGGCACGCTGGCGCCGCTCGGTTGGACCGCGTCGGGCGAGCCCGGTGTGGCAGTGCCCGTCTACGCACCCGGGTTTCCGCTGACGCTGGCGGCGGCGTCGGCCATCGGCGGCGAGGGGGCGATCTTCGCCGTCGTGCCGGTGCTAGCCGGACTCGCGGTGTGGCTGGCCTTCTGCCTCGGGCGCCTCCTGGCCGGCGATGCGGTGGGACTGGCCACGGCGGCGTTGCTGGCCGCCAGCCCGGCATTGCTGTTCCTGCTGCTTGCGAGCGGGCCGATGAGCGACATCCCCGCGCTCGCCTGGTGGCTCGGCGCCGTGGTTGGCGCGGCGACGCCGGCTCGCGGGCGGATTGCCCTCGTCGCGTCGGGTCTTTCGACCGCGCTCGCGGTGCTCACGCGGCCGAATCTCGTGGTGTTGGCCCCGCTCGTCGGGGCGCTGGCCGCATGGCCGGCGCCGACGGCGCGCCAGGCCGTTGGCCGTATGTCGCTTTGGACCATCTCGATGCTGCCGGGCCCGCTGGTCACCGCGGCGATCAACAGCGCGCTGTACGGCAGCCCTCTCCAGTCGGGCTACGGGGACCTGTCCGTCTTCTACGCGCTCAACAACGTCGTGCCCAATGCGAGCCGTTACGGGGCATGGTTGATGTCGACGCAGACACCCTTGATCGTGGCGGGCCTGGCCGCTCCGCTCGTGTTGTGGCGTGCCGGCAGCCGCCGCGCGGCGGTGGCTGCGCTCTGGTGCCTGGCCTTCTCCGCCGCCGTCGTCGGGCCGTACCTGTTCTACCTGGTGTTCGACGAGTGGTGGTGGGCGTTACGGTTCGTGCTGCCCGCGTATCCGATGCTGCTGGCCACGGCAGCCGCGGCGGTGGCGACGGCCCTGAGGCCGTTCGGCCGGTGGCGGCAGGCCGTGCTCATACCGCTCGTCGCCGGCGTCTGCTGGCACGGCGTGACGTACTTGCCCGTGTCGACGCTGCGCGCCTGGGGTGACGACTGGCTTCGGTATCGCGAGGCCAGCGACTACGCGCGCCAGCTGCCGCCGGGCGCGGTCGTCGTCGCGCAACTGCACAGTGGCCCGCTGCGGTACTACGCCGGCGTGCCGGCGCTTCGCTGGGACCTGCTCGACGCGGACTGGCTCGACCGCGCGGTGGCCCATCTGGCGGCGGCGGGACATCCGGTGTACGCCGTGCTCGAACCGGTCGAGATGGACCTGATCAAGGCGCGCTTCCGTGCGACGTCATCCCTGTCGTGGGCCGAGACACCCGTGTCGGTGACCGCGCACGGCACGCAGATCTATCGACTGTCGGCGCCGGCCCCGTGAGCCGTCGCCGCGGCGACGGGCGGGCGTATAGTTGGCGGACAACGCACTGCCTGGAGGCCTGACATGCGCATGCACCACGCCGCCCTCGTCGTCGGCACACTGACAATCTCCGGTTCCGCCGCGCTGATGGCCCAGCAGGGCGCGACGCCGCCGGCACGGACGGCGCCCGCGGGGATGAACTGGGCGTACGCGATTGCGCCGGCGCCTGCAGCGGCTCCAGCCACCGGTGGCGCCCGTGCCGGGGGAGCCGGCGGCGCCGCGCCCGCGCCAGACCCGACGCCACGTCAACTGCCAGGCAGCGCCCTGCAGTACACCGCCGCGCAGATCCGCGACTTCTTCGGTCCCGCGGACTGGTATCCGCAGGATCATCCTCCCATGCCGGACATCGTGGGGAAGGGCCGTCGCCCCGAGGCGCGCGCCTGCGCGATGTGCCACATGCCGAACGGGAAAGGCCGGCCGGAGAACGCCGGCGTCGCGGGACTGCCCGTCGAGTACTTCGTCCAGACGATGAACGACTTCCGGAGCGGTGCGCGCGCATCCGCCGAGTCACGCAAGGGCAACACGAACCTGATGATCCAGATCGCGAAGGCGATGACGCCCGAGGAGATCAAGGCCGCCGCCGACTACTTCGGCTCGATGCGGTGGACGCCGTGGATCACGGTGAAGGAGACCGCACGCGTCCCCGTGATGCGCAGCCAGGCGGGGATGTGGATTCCCGTGGAGCCCGAGATGACCGAGCCGATCGGCACGCGCGTGATCGAGACCCCGACCGACGTCGAACGCACCGAGCAGTTCCGCGATCCGCGCTCCGGGTTCATCGCCTACGTGCCCGTGGGCAGCGTGAGGAAGGGAGAGGCGCTCGTCGTGCGCGGCGGCAACGGCCGCACGGTCGCGTGCGGTGGCTGCCACGGCACGGACCTGCAGGGCCTGGGGCCCGTGCCCGGACTGGCCGGGCGATCGCCGAGCTATCTGGCGCGCCAGATGTACGACATGAAGGCGGGGGCGCGCCGCGGCACGTGGAGCGCCCTGATGGGGCCGGTCGTCGAGCGGTTGACCGACGAGGACTACGTCAACATCGCCGCCTACCTCGCGTCCCGTCCGGCATCGGCGGCGAGCGTGGCCCGGTAGCGCCTGACGCCCCGGAGGCGGTTGGCACCGGCGAGCCTCCGGGTCTCCGGTGCACCACGCACGCCGGTCCCCGGTTGACGGCGATCTACACTGAAACGTGATGCGGCGTCGGTGGGCGTGGATCGTCGTCGTCCTGGCGGTGGCCTGCGGGCCGGCGCCGCCGCCCCGGACGGTTGCCTCCCCGCCCGCACACGCAGGGGCGGCCGGGCTTCCGGGCCGGGCAGTCCCGCCGCTTCTCATCCTGGTCTCGATCGACGGGTGGCGCTGGGACTACCAGCAGAAGGCGCCGGTGCCGCATCTGCGCGAACTGATGGCCCGCGGCGTGCGCGCTGAGGGCCTCATCCCCGGCTATCCCTCGAAGACCATCCCCAATCACTACAGCCTGGTCACGGGGCTCTACCCGGGCCACCACGGCATGATCGCGAACGTGATCCGCGATCCGGGCACGGGGAAGGTGTTTCGCCGCGCGGACCGCGCGGCCGTGACCGATCCGATGTGGTGGGGCGGGGATCCGTTCTGGAACACCGCGGAGCGGGCGGGCCGGATCGCCGCCACGATGTTCTGGCCGGGATCCGAGGCGCCCGTCGGCGGTCACCAGCCCCGCTACTGGCGGGAGTTCGACTCCACCGTGCCCGAGGCGAGCCGCGTCGACCAGGTGCTGGCGTGGCTCGATCGCCCGGTGGCCGAGCGGCCCTCGTTCCTGACGCTGTACCTGAACGAGCTGGACGAACAGGGCCACTGGTACGGCCCCGACTCGACGCAGGTCCGCGACGCGATCGTGCGCGCCGACACGCAGCTCGGGCGCCTGGTCGACGGACTCCGGCAGCGTGGGCTGTACGACGGCGCCAACGTGGTCGTCGTGTCGGATCACGGCATGGCGTCTACGACGATCAGGCGGACGATCTTCGTCGACGACTACGTCTCGTTGGGCGACGTCGAGATCGTGGACATGAACCCGACGCTCGGGCTCAACCCGGCGGCGGGCAAGCTCGAGGCCGTCCATCGCGCGCTCGTTCAGGCGCACCCGCACCTCGAGATGTACAGGCGCGACGAGACGCCCGAGCGCTGGCACTTCCGCAACCAGCCGCGCGTGCCGCCGCTCACGGGCGTCGCCGACGAAGGGTGGGTGGTGATCCGCCGCTCCGACTACGCCGAGTACTGGAAGCACGGACCGGAGGGTGGGCAGCACGGGTACGACCCGGACGCCCGGTCGATGCGGGGCCTGTTCGTCGCGGCCGGGCCGGCGTTCAAGCAGGGGCGGACGGTGCCGGCCTTCGAGAACGTCGACGTCTACAACGTGCTGGCCGAGGTGCTCGGTGTCGAGCCGTCGCCGAACGACGGCGACCCGGCCATCGTGCGCGCCGTGCTCCGCTGACGGCGACGGGCTGGCGCCGGCCGGGCCCGCGCCCCGGGCGAGGCGCGGCGGTGCGGCGCTACATCTCGACCTGCACGCCCAGTTCGACGACGCGCTCGGGGGGCAGCTTGAAGAACGCCGTCGCGCGAACGGCGTTGCGGGCCATCAGCACGAACAGGCGTTCGCGCCAGACGGCCATGCCCTGCCGCCGCGTCACGATGATCGTCTCCCGGCCGAGGAAGAAGGTGATGTCGCCGGGGTCGATCGTCACCCCGAGCCGCTGTGCGCGCAGCAGCGCGTCGGGCACGTCGGGGTCCTGCATGAAGCCGTACTGCACGCGGACGTTGAAGATGCCCTGACCGAGCTCCTCCACCGTGACCTGTTCCTCGGGCGTCACGTACGGCACCTGCGCGGTCGAGACCGTCAGGATCACGACGTGCTCGTGGAGCACCTTGTTGTAGCGGAGGTTGTGGGCGAGCGCCGGCGGGGTGCCCTGCGGCTGCGCCGTCATGAACACCGCGGTGCCGTGGACGCGCGCGGGCCGCGACGCCTCGATGCCGCGCATGAAGTCCTCGAGCGGGATGGCCCGTGCCGTCAGGCGTTCCGCCACCAGCCGGCGCCCGGTCTTCCACGTCGTCATCAACGTGAAGAGCAGCGTGGCGATCACGAGCGGCAGCCAGCCCCCCTGCAGAATCTTGAGCACGTTGGCGCCGAAGAACGCGAGGTCCACCGTCAGGAACGTCGCGGTGACCGTCCAGGCCGCCCACGCGGGCCAGCGCCAGCGCTCGGTCGCGACGACGTGCAGCAGTATCGCGGTGATGACCATCGTCATCGTGACCGCGATGCCGTAGGCCGCGGC
>CAWULT010000025.1:0-47799 GCA_963923455.1 uncultured bacterium | reverse complement strand
TCATGGCGTCGGCGAACCGAGCAGCGTGCAGGCGGCCCCGTCCAGGTGGAGGTGCCCGCACCGGAAGCCCGCCAGCGCCGCCGTCGCGAGGGGCTCCACGTGCACGCCGGCCGCCGACAGCGCGACGGCGCAGGCCGACAGGTGTCCGCCGTCGTGTGCGCCGACGAGTACCAGGCCCTCGCGTCCGCCAAGCGGCCCCGCCCACGAGGCCTTCCCGGTAATCCGCCCGTCGCTGACCGTCGGCAGCCCGTCGGAGGAGAGCGCCATCGCGCCGAGGCGCGCTCCGCGCCGCAGCGCGTCGTCGCCGGGCACCGCGTGCGCCACGGCCATCTGCACGGCGAGGGTCACCGCGTGCGCCGGGCGCTCCCAGGACACGGCGTCGACGACGAGCACCGCGGCCAGCAGGTCGTCCGGCCACAGCAGGCCAGCGTCGGCCGCGGAGGCGACGACCCGCTCCGGCCTCGCATCGGGCGGCACCGCCGACGCGAACGCGCGAGCATCGGCGCGGGCCCGTTCCTGTGCGGCAGACAGCGTCAGGTCCACGCTCAGCCTCCGGCCGCGAGTCGGGCGAACACCGGTCGCAGCCGGTCAGCCGTGACCGGCAACTCCTCCGCGAGCACGCGCGTCGCGCCCACGACTGGCATGAAGTTGGTGTCCCCCAGCCACCGGGGTACGACGTGCAGGTGCAGGTGGTCGGGAATGCCGGCACCGGCCGCCTTCCCGAGGTTGAGCCCGACGTTCAGACCGCCCACGTCGTACACCTCGGTCAGGGCCACCTCGGCGCGCTGCGCCAGCCCCGCCAGCTCGTGCAGTTCCTCGGGCGTCAGCCCCGACAGGCTCGCCACGTGCCGGTACGGCACGACGAGCAGGTGGGCATTGTTGTACGGAAACCGGTTGAGCACGACGAACGCCCGCTGGCCGCGGAACACGACGAGCGACGACTCCTCGGCCGCTGTCGGCGCCTGACAGAAGACGCAGTCCCCGTCACCGGTGTCGCGGGTCAAATAATCGAGTCTCCAGGGGGACCAGAGACGATCCATCGCGGCCGCCGCGCCCGAGACGGTTCAGGCCGTCGGGGCCGGTCCGGGCTCCACCGCCGGCGCCTCGGACGACTCGGGCACGTCCGGTTCGCGGTTGATGAGCTCCTTGAGCTCCTTGCCGGGCTTGAAGTAGGGCACCTTCTTCGGCGGCACGTCCACCTTGTCGCCGGTCTTCGGGTTGCGGCCCTTGCGCGGCTCGCGCTTCCGAAGCCGGAAGCTGCCGAAGCCCCGCAGCTCGATCTTCTCGCCTCGGTGCAGCGCGTCGATGATGCTCTTGAAGACGGTGTCGACGATGACCTCGGAGTGCTTCTTCGTCAGGTCGGAGACGCGGGACACTTCCTCCACGAGCTCCGCCTTCGTCATGCTGCCGCCAGGTGTGTTCACACTCGCTCCCCGAGCAATCGCGTGCGGGGGCGGCGGGCGCCCGCGGCGGACCGACCCGCCGCCGACGCCCGTCCCCGATGAGGCGTCCTACCGATTCCGGAAGTGGTCGCCGAGGGTGGCGGTGCCGGTGCCCTCGCTCTCCCGGTACTCTTCCCAGTCCGCCCGGAACTCGTCCGACTTGAGCGCACGGATGCTCAGGCCGATCTTCCGCTCCTGCGGGCTCAGCTTGATGATCTTCATCTGGTAGGTGTTGCCCACCTGCAGGTCGATCTTCTCGCCGCCGTGGGAATCGTCGAACTCCGACACGTGGATCAGGCCCTCGATGCCCTCGTCGAGCTCGACGAACGCGCCGAAGTTGGTCATCCGGGTCACCTTGCCCTCGACGACCGTGCCCACCTTGTGGCGCGAGAAGAAGTCGTCCCAGATGTCGGTGGCCAGCTGCTTCAGGCCGAGCGACAGCCGCTGGTTCTCGGCGTCGATGCTGAGCACCATCGCCTCGACCACGTCGCCCTTCTTGAGCACTTCGGACGGGTGCTTGATCCGCTTGCTCCACGACATGTCGGAGACGTGGATCAGGCCGTCGATGTCGTCCTCGACCTCGACGAACGCGCCGAACTCGGTGAGGTTGCGCACCTTGCCCTTGATCTTCGTGCCCACCGGGTACTTCTCGGAGAGCTCGTGCCAGGGATTGCTCTCGACCTGCTTCAGGCCGAGCGAAATGCGCCGCGCCGCCGGGTCGACGCCGAGCACCATCGCCTCGACGGTGTCGCCGACGTTCAGGATCTTCGACGGGTGCTTGACGCGCTTGCTCCACGACATCTCGGAGACGTGGATCAGGCCCTCGACGCCGGCCTCGAGCTCGACGAAGGCGCCGTAGTCGGTCAGGCTGACGACCTTGCCGCTCATCCGCGCGCCCACCGGGTAGCGCTCCTGCACCGTGGCCCACGGATCCTGCACGAGTTGCTTGTGGCCCAGCGAGACGCGCTCGGTGGCCGGGTCGTACTTGAGGACGATCACGTCGACTTCGTCGTTGACCTTGAAGAGCTCCGACGGGTGTCCGACGCGGCCCCACGACATGTCGGTGATGTGCAACAGGCCGTCGATGCCGCCCAGGTCGATGAACGCGCCGTAGTCGGTGATGTTCTTCACCGTGCCGCGCAGCACCTTGCCCTCGGCCAGCGTCTCGAGCGTGGTCTTCTTCTTCTCGGCGTTCTCCTCCTCGAGGAGGGCCTTGCGCGAGAGGACGATGTTGCCGCGCTTCTTGTTGACCTTGATGACGCGCATCCGGAGTTCCTGGCCACGCAGCGCGTCGAGGTTGCGGACGGGCCGCACGTCGATCTGCGAGCCGGGCAGGAAGGCGCGGACGCCGATGTCCACGGCGAGGCCGCCCTTGATGCGCTCGATGACCCGGCCGATCACGACCTTCCGATCGGCGTAGGCCTTCTCGACCTCGTCCCAGATCTTCATCTTCTCGGCCTTCTCGCGCGACAGCACGATGTGGCCCTGACGGTCTTCGGTGCGCTCGAGCAGGACGTCGATGGTGTCGCCCCCCTGCACGGTCACCTGGCCGTTCTCGTCGAGGAACTCGCTCACCGGGATGAGCCCCTCCGACTTGTAACCCACGTCCACCACGACGGCCGATTCGGTCACCCGCAGCACGGTGCCCTTGACCACCTCGCCTTCCGCCATGTTGCGGAAGCTGTCGTCGTACAGCGACAACATCGACGCCATGTCCTGCGGATTCCGGTCGTCGTCATCGTCGTGGTGCATCGGCTTGAAGGCCGGGCCAGCCGGCTTCCCCGATCGGGTGCGGCCCGGCGCGGGCTGACCGCCCAAGCCCTCGGGCGACACCAACCCGTTGTCTGCATTCGCCATTACGTGAGCGTCCTCCTTGATCTTCGATTACCGGTTTCTGTGGCGGGGACCGGCCCCCCGCGGATGTTCGGTGTCGTCGCCCGCGGCGACCGGGCGCGCCATTACGCCCTGCCCCGACAGCTCGTTCACCGATAAGCGTTGAATTTTACGTAACTTACCGGGACTCTGTCAAGGACAGGCGCCTTCCGCGCCGGCACCCCACCGCGGCGCCGGTGCGCCCGCAGGGCCCAACGGCCGCACGCGACCGTGCTCAGAAGTTCTCGGTGTCGATCTCGGCCTGGGTGGCGTCGTTGTAGCGGCCCCCCGCGACGGTCGCCTGGTTGATCAGCCCGTCGAGGCGGGCCACCACGGCCGGACTCAACTGGACGCCGGACGCGCCGAGGTTCTCGAGCAGGAACTCCGGACGGCGGGTGCCCGGAATCGGCACGATGTCGGGCCCCTTGGCCAGGACCCAGGCCAGCGCCAGCTGAGCCGGCGTGCACCCCACCTCCGCGGCCACGGCCAGGTAGCCGTCGAGCAGCCGCAGATTGGCCGGGTAGTTCTCGCGTGAGAACCGAGGCATGCCGCGCCGGATGTCCTTGGCCTCGAGCTCGGTGGCCGGGTCGCGGAGCACTCCGCACAGGAAGCCTCTGGCCAGCGGACTGAACGCCACGAACCCGACGCCGAGCTCGCGGCAGGCGGCGAGCACGGCAATCTCCGCGTTGCGGGTCCACAGCGAGTACTCGCTCTGCAGCGCGGCGATGGGGTGGACGGCGTGGGCCTTTCGCAGCGTGGCCGCCGACACCTCCGACAGGCCGATGGCCCGGACCTTCCCCGCCTCGACCAGCCGCTTCATCGCGCCGACGCTGTCCTCGACGGGCACGCGCTTGTCCCAGCGGTGCAGGTAGAACAGGTCGATGACCTCGACTTGCAGCCGGCGCAGGCTGTCGTCGCACATCTGCGGAATGGCGTCCGGACGTCCGTCGATGACGCGCGCGCCCGACGCGTCCTTGACGATGCCGCACTTGCTGGCCAGCACGATCCGCTGGCGGTGCGGCTTGAGGACGCGCCCGACGAGTTCCTCGTTGGCGCCAAAACCGTACAGCGCCGCCGTGTCGAAGAGCGTCACACCACGGTCCAGCGCGCCGAGCAGCACCCGCGCCGCGACGTCTTCGGGCGGCGGCGTGCCGTAGGCGTGGCTCAGGTTCATGCACCCGAGCCCGATGGCTCCGACCCGGAACGGTCCGACCTGCCGTGTCTCGATGGCCCTGACTCCCCTTCCGGCTTCGACCGCCGTCAGTTCGCGGCCAGCTGCCGCTCGAGGTGATCGAGCGTGCGGTAGCACGGCAGCACCTGCGCAACGCTCGCGTTGGGTTCGCGGCCCTCGCGGATGGCGGCGAAGAACTCCCGATCCTGCAGCTCGATGCCGTTCATCGAGACGTCGACCGTCGACACGTCGATCTTCGTCTCCTTGCCGTCCACCAGGTCGTCGTAGCGCGCGATGTAGGTGCCGTTGTCGCAGATGTACCGGAAGAACGTGCCGAGCGGACCGTCGTTGTTGAACGACAGGCTCAGCGTGCAGATGGCGCCGGTGCTGCTCTTGAGCTGGATGGACATGTCCATCGCGATGCCGAGCGTCGGGTGAACGGGCCCCTGCACCGCGTTGGCCGCGACGATCGCGCCGCCGTCCTGATACGCGAACAGGTCCACCGTGTGCGCCGCGTGGTGCCACAGCAGGTGGTCCGTCCAGCTGCGCGGCTGCCCCAGCGCATTCATGTTGGTGCGCCGGAAGAAGTAGGTCTGCACGTCCATCTGCTGAATGCGCAGCGCTCCCGCGGCGATCTTCTTGTGGACGAACTGGTGGCTGGGGTTGAAGCGGCGCGTATGGCCGCACATCGCCACGAGGCCGGTGGCCTTCTGCTTCGCCACCACCGCCTCGGCGTCCTTCAAGCTGTCGGCCAGAGGAATCTCGATCTGGACGTGCTTGCCCGCCTCGAGGCACGCCAGGCCTTGCGCCGCGTGCATCTGCGTGGGCGTGCAGAGGATGACGGCGTCGACCTCATTCAGCGCCAACGAGTCGGCGAGGTCGGTGGTCACGTGGGCCACGCCGAACCGCGCCGCCACCTCCCGCGTCTTGTCGAGCTGACGCCCGACCAGCGACACCACCTCGACGCCGTCGATCTTCTGGATGCCTTCGAGGTGCTTGATCCCGAACGCGCCGGCCCCGGCCAGCGCCACCTTGATCGTCCCCGCCATCACCGCGCCTCGAGGATCAGGTTGCCCACGGCCGTGTTCGATGCCGGCACGTGGTAGAACCGGTGCGCGACGTGCGGAATCCTGTCGCCCATCGCGCCGCGCGCGATCAGCCACATCACGAGTTCGATGCCTTCGGACCCCGCCTCGCGCACGTAGTCGATGTGCGGCATCTTCGACAGGTCATCCGGGTCGTTGATCAGCTTGTCCAGGAACATCGTGTCCCACTCGCGGTTGATGAGGCCGGCGCGCGGTCCCTGGAGCTGGTGGCTCATGCCGCCGGTGCCCCAGATGTGCACGTTCAGGTCCTCGTCGAACGACTCCACGGCCTTCCGGATCGCCTTGCCGAGCTGGAAGCAGCGGCGGCCCGACGGCACGGGGTACTGCACGACGTTGACCGCGAACGGAATGACCAGGAACGGCCACTTGTCCACAGTGCCGCACATCAGCGACATCGGCACCGTCAACCCGTGGTCCACGGTCATCTCGTTGACGATGGTCAGGTCGAAGTCGTCCTGGATGACCGACTGCGCGATGTGCGCGGCGAGAACGGGGTGCCCGTAGACGGTCGGCACCGGCCGAGGGCCCCACCCTTCGTCCGACGGGGGAAACTCCGCGGCACAGCCGATCGCGAACGTCGGGATGATCTGCAGGCTGAAGGCGTTGGCGTGGTCGTTGTAGACCAGGAACACCACGTCGGGCTTGTTCTCCCGGAGCCACTTCTTGGCCGGCTCGTAGCCGTCGAAGACCGGCTTCCAGTACGCGTCCTGCGACTTGCCCAGGTCGATCGCCGCGCCGATGGCCGGCACGTGCGACGTGTATGCGGTGGCGGTGATGCGGGCCATGGCTAGCGCTGTTCCTTCCTGGCGTCGCGTCCGGCGCGGCCCTGCGGCTGGTGTTCCGCCTGCGCGTCGCCGTCCTCGCCCACGAACCGATTGCCCTCCGGCGACCGACCGCCTCGCTTCATCATGTCCGCGTACTCCTCCTGCGTCATACCCGTCATCGTCGCGGCCATGTACTGGAAGCTCATGCCGAGCGTCGCGCCGACCTTGGCCAGAAAGTAGATGTTGCCGCCGAGCGCCATGCACCGGTTCAGGTCGCGCGCGAGCACGGCCTGCTTCTGGTCTTCCGTCATCGGCCACTCGTCGAGATACGCCCGCTCGTTGGCCTTGAAGCGCTCGCGGTTCTCGGCCTTCATCAGCGACATGCAGAACTGGTTCAGGTGATATCCCTTCCGCGACATGTCGGCGTCGAAGATGATCGTGCCGGGCACGTCCTTGTAGGGCTTGTTGAGTGGCATGACGGTCAGTCTCCGGTGTTGTCGATGGCGCTCAGTCGGCCCAGTAGAGGCGCATCGGGTTGTCGACCAGCAGCGCCTGCTGCAGGGCTGGCGTCGGGGCGATCTGGGGGATGAAATCCACCAGCAGACCGTCGTCCGGCATGTGGTCCTTGAGGTTGGGGTGCGGCCAGTCGGTGCCCCACAACACGCGGTCCGGGAAGGATTGTACCAGACGGCGCGCAAAGGGAACCACGTCCCGGTAGGCGTGCGCCTCCCCGTTCAGCGCGGGTGGACCGCTGACGCTCAGGCGCTCCGGGCAACTCACCTTCGACCACACGTTCGGGTGCTCGCGCATCAACCGGACGAACAGCTCGAACTCGGCCCCGTCCACGGGCTTCGTCACGTCGGGCCGGCCCATGTGATCGACGACCACCGTGGTCGGCAGCGACGTGAAGAAGTCCCACAGCTCCGGCAGGTCGCGCGCCTCGAAATACACCACGACGTGCCAGCCCAACGGCGCGATGCGGTGCGCGATCTCGGTGAGCACCTCGCGCGGGGTGAAGTCCACCAGGCGCTTGACGAAGTTGAAGCGGGTGCCGCGCACGCCCGCCTCGTGCATCTCGCGCAGTTCGGCGTCGGTGACGTCCCGGGTGACGGTGGCGACGCCCCGCGCGCGGCCGTTCGACGCCCGCAGCGCGTCGACCAGGGCCCGGTTGTCGCTGCCGTGGCAGGTGGCCTGGACGATCACGTTCCGTGCGAACCCCAGATGGTCGCGCAGCGCGAACAACTGCTCCTTGCCGGCGTCGCAGGGCGTGTACTTGCGCTCCGGCGCATACGGGAACACCGCGCCGGGGCCGAACACGTGGCAGTGTGCGTCCACCGCGCCCGGCGGCAGGACGAACCGTGGCGTCGACGGGTTGGGGTGATAGACGAGCCACCCCGGGGTCATCTCGAACGTCATCGCGCGATCTTCGCTCCCCTGCGCGTCTCGATTGCGCCCAGCATCCGGTCGGCCTCGACGCGCCAGTCGGTGCGTGCCGCGTCCCTGGGGCCGAAGAGCCCCGTGTCGGCCAGATCCGCCACCCACGCCTGCCGCGCGGCGGTGCCCGACGCCGACCACGGGTCGAGGCCCGCCTCGCGCACGGTGACGGCGACCTCGCGCACTTCCTCCGCACGCCGACGGCCGTGCTGAATGGCCCGCTGGAAGAAGTAGGTGGCCTGCCGCTCCCAGTCGATCCCCGGAAACGTCTCGACCAGTGACGCGACCACCTGGTCTTCGACGCCATAGGCCCGCGCCGCCGTGAAGCTCTCGATGACCATCGCCTCGAGGCCCTTGATCATCACGCTGCGGCACATCTTCGTGGCCGACGCGACGCCGACCGTGGCTGACGCCACCCTCGGCGCGAACCCGATGGCCTCGAGCCCCGGGAGCAGCGCCTCGGCGTGCGGTCCTCCGAGCAGCAGCGGCACCCGAAGCCGGTACGGGGGCACGGACGTCATCACGGCGCCTTCGACGTAGCGGCCGCCTGCCGTGTCCACGATCGCCGCCGCGCGGCCCTTGGCCCCCGGCGAGGCGGAGTTGACGTCCAGGAAGAAGGCCCCGGCGTTCAGACCGGGCGCGCACGCCTCGGCGACAGCCACCGCCTGGCTGGCCGTGACGGCCGACACGACGAAGTCGGCCGCGGTCGCGAGCCCCGCGTGACTGCCGACGAGGCCCACGCCGTGCCGGTCCGCATGCGCGTGCATCTGGTCCGCCGCCAGCCCCGACACGGTCAGCGTCGAATCGAACGCCGACACCAGCAGGCCCTGCGCGCGCAGGTCCTCGGCGAGGATCCGGCCCACCTCGCCGTACCCGACGAGCCCCACGTGCCACTGCCGCGCGTCGGCTGGAACGGCCATCAGTCGATGTACTTCAGTCCGGCCTTCTCGAGCGCCTCGCGCATCTTGTACATGTCGAGGCCGAGCACCCCGGCCGCGAGCTTCGCGCGCTTGTCGGCCTCGTTGTTCTCGCGGGCCTCGGCGGCGTCGGCCGCCTGCTGGGCGACGGCCGCGGGCACCACCACCACGCCGTCGTCGTCGCCGATCACCACGTCGCCCGGCTGGACCAAGGCGCCGGCGCACACCACCGGGATGTTGACCGACCCCAGCGTCGCCTTGATGGTGCCCTTGGCGTTGATGGCGCGGGAGAACACGGGAAACTGCATCGCGGTGAGGTCCTTGACGTCGCGGACGCCACCGTCGATCACGAGCCCGAGCGCGCCTCGCGCCCGGAACGAGGTGGCCAGCAGGTCGCCGAAGAAGCCGTCCTCGCTGTCGGCCGAGACCGCTGCCACGACCACGTCGCCCGGCTGCAGCTGCTCGGCGACGACGTGCATCATCCAGTTGTCGCCGGGGTGCAGCAGCACCGTGACCGCGGTGCCGCAGACGTGCGCGCCGGTGTAGACGGGGCGCATGTACTGCTTCATCAGGCCCACGCGCCCCATCGCCTCGTGGACGGTGGCGACGCCGAACCGCGACAGCTTCTCCACCGCGGCCCTGTCGGCCCGCGTGATGTTCCGCTTGACGATGCCCAGGTTGCTCATGCTCATGGTTGAATCCGATGCCTCACTTGCCCGGTGCCTTGAGCGCAGTGCTGGCCTGCCGCGCCTTCAGCGCGGTGTCGAGGCGCGGATAGACGCGCCGGGCGTTGCCCTCGTACACCTGCTGCCGCTGCGCCGGCGTCAGGTGGGGCGTGGCCTCGATGTAGCGCCGGGTGTCGTCGAAGTTGTGGCCCGTTTCCGGATCCACCCCCTTGACGGCCCCGATCATCTCGGACGCGAAGAGGATGTTGTCGACGGGAATCACCCGCGTCAGCAGGTCGATGCCCGGCTGGTGATACACGCACGTGTCGAAGAAGACGTTGTTCAGCAGGTGGTCCGTGAGGAGCGGCTTCTTCAGCTCCTGCGCCAGCCCGCGGAACCGGCCCCAGTGGTACGGCGCGGCACCGCCGCCGTGCGGGATGACGAACCGCAGGGTCGGGAAGTCCTTGAAGAGATCCCCCTGGATGCACTGCATCACGGCCGTGGTGTCCGCGTTCAGGTAGTGCGCGCCCGTCGTGTGGAAGGCCGGGTTGCAGCTCGTGCTGACGTGGATCATCGCCGGGATGTCGTACTCGACCATCTTCTCGTAGATCGGGTACCAGTGCCGATCGGTCAGCGGCGGTTCCTGCCACTTGCCGCCGCTCGGGTCGGGGTTCAGGTTGATCGCCACGAAGCCGTAGTCCCTGACGCACCGCTCGAGCTCGGGCACGCACGTCTTCGGGTCGACGCCCGGCGACTGCGGCAGCATCGCGGCCCCGATGAAGTGGTCGGGAAACAGCTGCGACACCCGGTAGCACAGCTCGTTGCAGATGGAGGCCCACGCCGCGCTGGTCTGGAAGTCGCCGATGTGGTGCGCCATGAAGCTGGCCCGCGGCGAGAAGATCGTCAGGTCGCTGCCCCGCTCGCGCATCTGCCGGAGCTGGTTCGTCTCGATGCTGTGGCGCAGGTCGTCGTCGCTGATGCGCAGGTCGGCCGCGCTCGGCGCGAGGGACGGATCCTTCAGGCTGGCGATCTGACGATTGCGCCAGTCTTCGAGCGCTTTCGGCGCCGTGGTGTAGTGCCCGTGACAGTCGATGATCAAGGTCTGGATCCTCTCGCGACGACACGCGGCGCCACGACCTCGCCGCCCTGGGTTCTCGGGCGTGGCGGCAGCGGGCTGGCAATGGCGATGGGCATCGTGGCGTGAACGGCGGCAACCGGGCGGGGCCGGAACGAACAGGTCCCCTGGCAACGCCGGTTTTGGTTGCAGGGACCGGCCCCCCGCGCTATAAGGGCCTTGGGTAACGGCACGCGGGCCGGCTGCACCCTCGCGCCGCGCCCGCATCCCGGCCGATAAGCCCTAGAATTATCGTCGCTTACGTGACACTGTCAAGGTAGCCAAAGGAGCACCGCCATGGCCAAACGGAAGGCCGCCCCGAAGCGGAAGGCCACCACGACCCGCCGCGCGAAAGCCACTGCCGGCACTCGAGCGAAGACCGCTCGCAAGCCTGCGGCGCGCAAGAGCGCCAAGCGAGCCGCGAGCAAGCGGCCGGCCGCGACGGCCTCCAGGGCCGGCAAGGCCAAGGCCAGGAAGAGCCCCGCGCGGACTGCCAAGGCCGCGCCGAAGCGGCCTCTCAAGAAGGCTGCGAAGCCGGCAGCGGCCAGGGCCGCAAAGGCTGCGGCGGCACCGAAGGTCGCCGCGCGGAAGCCAGCGCCGAAGAAGGTGGTCGCCGTCGCCAGGCCCGCGGCAAAGGCGGCACCCAAGGCGGCCTCCAGGGCCAGGGCGGCGCGGCCGAAGAAGGCCAGCGAACAGGTGACCGGCACCCACGTCGCACGCATCGTCCGCGAACGCCGGACGGTCGCGGACGACGACGTGGTGCCGACCCCGCCTTCGTCACTCGACCTGGACCACACCGCATCCGCCTCCGCGGCGCGCTCGGGCGGGAAGGGCCTCGCGAACCGCATCCGGCGTCATCACGACACCAGCCCGGAGTTGACGGCCGGCGACGTCGACGCCGATTGGGAGTCGGCCGAGAGCAGCGGCGAGGAGGCGCCAGGCGGCGACAACCCCACGCCGGATCAGGACGTCGTCGACGAGATCGGCCACGCGCTCGGGCTCGACTACGAGACGGAAGAGGAACTGGATACCGAGGGCAAGCTGACCGAGCGGGACGAGCATCGCTGGGAGTTGGACCCGGAGTCGTCCGAGGACTTCGACGAGCGCTGAGCCGCGGCCTGAGCCTGCCGGCGCGGCACGGTGCGGGTGCCGCCCGCCACCTCACCGCAACAGCCTCGTCGGCTCACACGCACGGCGGGCCGATCGGGTCCGCCGTCTCCGACGATGCCAGACTACCCCCGCCTGCAGCCCAGGTCACGGCGCGCGTGGCGCGCGTGGCTTCAGCGGAACCATCACCGCTCGACCGGCGTGTGGCTCGTCTACGCCAAGAAACACACGAACATCCCGTCGCTCAGCTACAACGACGCCGTCGAAGAAGCCCTGTGCTTCGGGTGGATCGACAGCAAGATCAACCCCATCGACGACCGGCTCTACATGCAGGTCTTCACGCCACGCAAGCCGAAGAGCGCCTGGTCGGCCCTCAACAAGGAGCGCGTGGCCAGGCTACTCGGGGCGGGCCAGATGACGGCGGCCGGCCTCGCGCTCATCACGCTGGCGAAGAAGACCGGCACCTGGAACGAACTCGACCACGTGGACACGCTGACGACGCCCCAGGAACTGGGCCGCGCCATCGAGGCGAGCGCCGCGGCCCGGCGGGCATGGGACGCCCTCCGGCCGACGCAGAAGAAGCAGCTCCTCTACCACCTGTGGAACGCGAAGAAGGCCGAGACGCGGGCCAGGCGCGTGGAAGAGATCGTCGGCATGCTCGAGACCGGCTGGCCACGAAGATCCTGACCCCTGCGCGCGCGTCGCGCGCCACGCGCTCGACGTCTTCAGCGGGACTGCGCGCCCGTCGCGAGCCGCTCACGCACGAGCGCCATGACCCGCGCGACGACGGCCTCGATCGGCAGCCCCGTCGTATCGATATAGGCCGCGTCCCGCGCCACTGTGAGCGGCGAGGCCGAGCGCGTCGAGTCGGACTTGTCGCGTGCCGCGATCGCCGCGGCCACGGCGGCCTCGCCCTGGCCGGCGCTGGCATGAGCGGCGTCGTTGAGCCGGCGCCGCGCGCGCTCCTCGGCCGAGGCGTCGAGGTAGATCTTCAGGTCCGCGTTCGGGAACACCACCGTCGTGATGTCGCGGCCTTCCATCACCACGCCGCCCGCCGCGCCGAGCGCGCGCTGCCGCGCCACGAGCACCTCGCGCAACTTCGGCAACCGGGCCACGGCCGCCGCCGTCTTGTCCATCTCCGGCGTCCGAATCGCCCGCGTGACGTCGTGGCCGTCGATGGCCACCACGCCGCCCTCGACCACGATCGTTGCCCGCTCCGCCAGCGCCACCATGGCGGCCTCGTCATCCAGCGCCAGCCCGTCCTGCACGGCCTTCCAGCCGACCGCGCGGTACATCGCGCCCGTGTCGACGTGGCGGTAGCCGAGCTGCTGGGAGATGGTGCGGGAGATGGTGCCCTTGCCTGCGCCGGAAGGGCCGTCGATCGCGATGATGAGCGGCTTCATGGGGGTGACAGCTGGTCAGCATAGCACGCGACGAAGAGTGCTCCACGAGCGTCCCCGCGCGCTACAATCCCTCGCCGGTGCCTCGCAAACGCCTCCTCTTCCCCGCCATCGCCCTCGCGGCGCTGGCCGGCGTCGGCTACGCCGCGGTTCCCTACGTCACGGCCGTCTCGCTCTTGCTGCGGGTGGCGCACGTCGGGGGCACCGCCGGGCAGATCGCCAAGGACCACGCGTATCCCATCACCGAGGAGTCGCCCCACACGGTGCCGACGCGGTACGGCGGCGTGCCGGCGCGCTTCTATCGCCCGCAGGGCGCCGTCGCGCGCACGATTCTCCTGATCCCCGGCATCCACTCGATGGGCATCCAGGAGCCGCGGCTGACCGCGCTGGCGAAGGACCTGGCGGCGAGCGGCTACGTCATCATGACGATGGCGCTGCCGGACCTCCAGAACTACCGCATCACGCCGCGGGCCACCGACGTCATCGAGGACGCGGTGGGCTGGATGGCCGCGCGCCGGGACCTGGCCCCCGACGGGCGCGTCGGCATCGCCGGCATCAGCTTCGCCGGGGGGCTGTCGACGTCGGCCGCCGGCCGGCCGTCGATCCGCGACAAGGTGGCCTTCGTGCTGTCGTTCGGCGGGCACGGCGACCTGCCGCGGGTGATGAAGTACCTGGCGACGGGCGAAGCCGCCGTCGTGCCGGGGATCGAGGTGCACCCGCCGCACGACTACGGCGTCGCGGTGATCCTGCACGGCCTCGCGGACCGAGGCGTCGTGCCCCCGGACCAGGTCGCCCAGCTCCGCGAGGGCATCCGCACGTTCCTGCTGGCCTCGCAGCTGACGCTCGTCAGCCAGGAGCAGGCGCTGGCCACGTTCGCGAAGGCACGCGAGATGGCCGACGGGATGCCAGAGCCCTCCCGCACGTACATGGGCTACGTCAACGACCGCGCGGTCGGCAAGCTCGGGCCGGTGCTGGTGCCGTACCTGAATCAGCTCGGCGCCGACGATCCGGCGCTCTCGCCCGCCCGTGCCACTCCACCGACCGCCCCTGTGTTCCTGCTGCACGGCAACGAAGACACGGTGATTCCCCCCACCGAGTCGGCCGTGCTGGCCGAGGCCCTGCGTGCCAAGGGGGCGCACGTGCGCGTGCTGCTCAGCGCCATCATCACGCACGCGGAACTCGACCGCGGGTCGGACCTGTTCGAGGCCTGGCGGCTCATCGCCTTCTGGGCCGACCTGCTGCGCCGCTGAGGCCTCGCGGCCGCTACTTCCTCTCCGCGGGAATCGACGTCGCCGGGCCCATCCCCCACACCTGGATGACGGTCTCCTGATCCTTGGCGCCGTCGTAGTGCACCTTGCCCGCGCGGTGGTAGACGTAGGTGCCGGCCGTCACCGGTACGGTCTTGTCCGGAGCGAACGTCTCCCCCGACCCGAGCCACCAGGTGCCGGAGATCACCACGAAGAACCGGTCGTTCTTGTGGAAGTGCGGCCGGCTCATGTTCCCCGGCAGCCACCGCAGCCGGATGACGTACGGGCCTTCCTTCTCCGGGTCGCCGAACAGCACGGCGGTCTCCTGCGTGCCCGCGGCGTTCCGCACCCACTTGATGTCCTGCGGACGGACGAAGTCCACGGCCGACCGGTCCAGCTGCGCCGAGAGGCTCGCGGGCGCAACCAGCAGGGCAATCACAGCGGCAAGAGCGGAGCGTCGGGCGCGTCGGGTCGCGGCGGCGGTCATGGCGTCTCCTCGTGAAGCGGGCACGCCTGGCCGCATTCGGGCGATGCTGGCGGCGTGCGGTGTCCGGCCGATCGGGGTCTGCCCGTACAATTGAGACGGCGCCAAGGATACTCCCGCGCCGGGCACGCCGAGCATCCATGGAACAACGACTGCAGAAGGTTCTCTCGCAAGCCGGGGTCGCGTCCCGTCGTGCCGCCGAGACGCTCATCGCCGAGGGGCGTGTCACCGTCAACGGCCGCACGGTCCGGGAGATGGGCACCAAGGCGGACGCGGAGACCGACGACATTCGGGTCGACGGCCGGCGCGTCAAGACCGCCGAGCGCAAGCGCTACATCCTGCTCAACAAGCCGGCCGGCTACGTGACGACCCGACAGGACGAGAAGCGCAGGCGCACCGTGATCGACCTCCTGCACGGCGTCCGCGAGTACGTGTATCCGGTTGGCCGCCTCGACTACGACACCGAAGGGCTGCTCCTGCTCACCAACGACGGCGACCTGGCGGCGCGGCTCACGCACCCGCGCCACGGCATCGAGCGCACCTACGAGGCCCACGTCGCCGGCATGCCGGACGACGACGACCTCGAACGCCTGCGCACGGGCATCCCGCTCGATGGCCGACGCACCCGCCCCGCCGAGGCGGTCCTGGTCAACGCCGGACGGCGCGACCACGATGGCGTCGTGCTGCTGACGATCAAGGAAGGGCGCAACCGCCAGGTGCGGCGGATGTGCGAGGCCGTGGGCCATCCCGTCGGCCAGTTGAAGCGGACCCGCATCGGTCCCATCACGGACCGTCGCCTTAAGCCCGGGCAGTGGCGCGACCTGACGCTCGACGAGGTGAAGCGGCTGGTCAAGGCCACCGAGCGCGCCGCGCCGCGCCCCGAGGACTGACGCGGCCCGCGCGCTACTCGGACAGGACCGCGCCGCCGTCGGCGTCGGGCGGCTCGGCGTACTCCGCCGACTCCTTCTCGTCGAGGGGTAGCACGTCCTCCCGCGGCGTCTGCTCCAGCAGGCCCGCCGGCGGGTCGAAGCCGAGCGCCGCGGCCATGTCGTCCACCCGCGGCAGATCGTTCAGGTCCTTCAGCCCGAACCGGATCAGGAATTCCCTGGTCGTCGCGTAGAGAAACGGCCGGCCAACGACGTTCTTGCGGCCGACGATCTTCACGAGGTGGCGCTCCAGCAGCGTCGTCAGCACGCCGGACGTGTTGACGCCGCGGACTTCGCCGACTTCGAGCGCCGTGATGGGCTGCTTGTACGCGATCACGGCCAGCGTCTCGAGGGCCTGCACCGACAGCTTCTGCGTGGACCGTTCGTGGAACAGCCGCCGCACCCACTCGTGCAGTTCGGGCCGCGTGACGATCTGGTAGCCGCCGGCCACCTCGACCATCTGGAGGCCTGGGCGGCTCTCGTAGTCCTGCTTCAACGCCTCGACCGCCGCGAGCACGTCTTCCTTCGGCTCCTCGGCGAGCAGCTTGAACAGCATCTTCGGCGACACGGGCTCCGGGGACGCGAAGATCAGCGCCTCGACCGTGGCCTTGACCTCCGCCGACGGCGTCCGCGCGGGCGGCCCCTCGAGCGCCTCCACCGACACCACCGGAAGTTCCCGCTCCCCGGCGCGGCCGGAGGGCGCGGGCTCGGCGAGCGGCGCAGCGTCCGGCCTCTCCCCTGCCGTCTCCGCGGCCGGTTCGGGGGCCGGCGCGTCGACCGCGGCCGGCTCGCCCCCAGTCACCTGTCCGTCCTGCGTTGCGTTCTCGTCTGACATGTCTGCTCCGCCGCGCCGTCGCGCGACCGGTCTACGAAACCTGCGGCGCCCCCGCCGGCTGCGGTGCGTCGGCCGGCCGGGCTCGCTTGTAGACACGTATCGGGCCGGCGCCGCCCGCCTGGAACGCCCGAATCAGCTTCAGGCGAATCATCTCCAGCAGCGCCAGGAACGTCACGATCATGAAGCCCTTCGAGCCGTCACCGTCCTCGAACAGATCCTCGAACCCGCAGGCGTCGGTCTCCGACAGCCGGCCCATCAACTGATGGATGCGGTCCTCGATCGAGATCCGCTCCGGGGGGATGACCATCCGCGGCCGGCGGCTGGCGCGCTCCAAGACCCCGCGGAACGCCGCGAGCAGGCCGAAGAGGTCCACCTCGAGGTCGGGCTCGTACTCGTCGCCGGCCGCCTGCGCCACCGCCGAGTCCGGCCGCGTGAACTGGGCCTCGCGCAGCGTCTCGCGCTCGTGCAGCAGTTCGGCCGCCGAACGGAACTTCTGGTGCTCCAGCAGGCGCCGGACGAGCGTCTCGCGCGGGTCTTCGGCGCCCTCCTCGTCCTGCGGCATCTCCGGGCGCGGCAGCAGCATCCGCGACTTGATGTGGATGAGCGTCGCGGCCATGACCAGGAACTCCCCGGCGACGTCGAGGTTCAGCTCCTGCATCAGCTCGATGTACTTCAGGTACTGCTCCGTGATGAGCGCGATCGGGATGTCGTAGATGTTCACCTCGTGCTTGCGGATCAAGTACAGCAGCAGGTCGAGCGGGCCCTCGAACCCGTCGAGCTTGACCTTGTACGCGTCCGGTGAACTCTCGAAGTCCTCGTGCATCGCACCCACGGCGTCAGTACCGCAGCTTCACCGCGTCGCGCACGCGTGCCATCGTGTCGTGCGCGATCGCGCGCGCCCTGCGCGACCCCTCGATCGCGATCTCCCGCAACTGGCCCGGCCTCGCCATCACCTCGCGCCGACGTTCCCGCAGCGGCTCGAGGGCGGCGTTCATCGCCTTCGCCAGCTTGGTCTTGACCTCGACGTCGCCGACCTTGCCGGCCCGGTAGCGCGCCTTCAGGTCCTCCACCTCGGCGAGGTCGGTGTTGAAGGCGTCATGGTATATGAACACGGGGTTGCCCTCGACCGTGCCCGGGATGTCGGCGCGGACCCGCTTCGGGTCCGTGTACATCTGGCGCACCTTCTTGACGACGGTGTCGGCGTCGTCGCTCAGGTCGATGGTGTTACCGTAGCTCTTGCTCATCTTGCGGTTGTCGAGCCCGGGCAGACGCGGCGTCGGCGTCAGCAGCGGCTGCGGCTCCACGAGGACCTCACCGTAGAACTGGTGGAACCGCCGGATCGCCTCGCGCGACAACTCGAGGTGCGGCACCTGGTCCTCGCCCACCGGCACGAATCGGCCGTCGTACACAGCGATGTCGGCTGTCTGCAGCAGTGGATACGTCAGGAAGCCCACCGTCGACAGGTCCTTGCCGCTGAGCTGTTCCTGCTGTTCCTTGTAGGTCGGCACCCGCTCGAGCCACGGCACCGGCACGACCATCGACAGCAGCAGGTACAGCTCGGCGTGCTCCGGCACGAGCGACTGCACGAAGATCGTGCTGCGTTCGGGGTCCACCCCAGCCGAGATCCAGTCCGCCACGTTGTCGAGCGCGTTGGCGGTCAACATGTCGGTGCTGGCGTACTCGCTCGTCAGCGCGTGCCAGTCCGCGACGAAGTAGAAGCAGTCGTACCGGTCCTGGAGTTCGGTCCAGTTCTTCAGAGCCCCGAGCCAGTGCCCGAGGTGCAGCTTTCCCGTCGGGCGCATGCCCGACACCACACGTGGCTTGTTCGCGCTCACCTTAGACCAACCACCTCAACACCACGATCCGAATCGGCCCGACGACGGTCGACAGCACGCCGGACAGCACCAGTCCGTACAGCACCACGAACCCATACGGGCGAATCCGATCCAGCGCCTCGGCGAAGCGCGGCGGCACCAGCCCGGCCAGCACGTTGCCGCCGTCGAGCGGCGGCACGGGAATCATGTTGAAGACGGCCAGCGTCACGTTGATGTACACGAGCTGCGCCAGCATGTTCACGAGCGGCAGCGCCACCGATGGCCCGTCCGCCGAGACGGCCGCCCCGTCCAGGCTCGCCACCATCACCTTGAACAGCACCGCCCCCGCTGCCGCCAGGATCAGGTTGCTCGCCGGCCCAGCCGCCGCGATCAGCATGTACTTCTCGCGCCACCGGTCGCGCAGGTTCAGCGTGTTCACCGGCACGGGCTTCGCCCAGCCGATGAGCGGCACTCCGGTCGACATGGACACCAGCGGGAACAGGACGGTCCCGAACAGGTCGGCGTGCACCATCGGGTTCAGCGAGACGCGTCCCATCAGCCGCGCCGTCTGGTCGCCGAGCCGGTCGGCCGACCACGCGTGCGCCGCCTCGTGTACGGTCAGGGAGAACAGGAGAACGACAAACCCGATGAAGAACTGTCCGACGTCGATACCCGGCAAGCGACGCCCAGCGTACCACAGGCGGCCGCCGGCCGCCTCGCTCACCGGCGTCGCCCGTGCGGCCGCTGCCTACTCGGCGCCCCGCTCCTGGAGGCCCTCGACGAAGGTCACCAGCGCGTCGACGCGCTCCCGGGCCGCGGTATCGCCTGCCGTGCGCCTGAACACGTCGCCCCAGACCGGCATCGCCGGGTCCCCGTGCGCCGACACGTCGCGCCCGTCGATGATGCGGCGCAGCCGTTCGGCCGGGAAGACGCCGCCGTTCCGGGCGGTGTACTTGGTGAGGTCCGGCGGCGCCTTGCGGAGTTGCGCCACCATCGGGCCGTCGCCGCGGCCGGCCCGCCCGTGGCAGTTGGAGCAGTACGCCCGGAAGAGCTGCGCGCCGGACATCGCCGCGGGCCGCGGCACCGCCGGTGTCGCCGCGGGCCGCTGCAACGACTCGACGTACGCCGCCAGGTTCGCCAGCCGGACGCGAACCCGGGCGTCGGATCCCTCGAGGGCCTTGAAGGTCGCGCCCCAGACCGGCATGTCGCCAGAGCCGTGCGTGTCCTGCGCCCGCGCCGACCCATCGATGAACGTCAGGACCTTCTGCCGGGGAAAGGTGCCGCCATTGCGCTGGCTGAGCGTCGTCAGGTTGGCCGGCCGCGTCCTGAGCGCGCTCGCGACCGGGCCGTTCCCCGCTCCGTCCCGGCCGTGGCAGGACGCGCAGTACAGCTCGAAGGAATCACGACCCGTGAGCGAGTCGATCGCCAGCCGCGGCGGCGCGCCCTGCGCGTCCGGCCGGCTCTGGGCCTGGAGTCCCGCTGCGAATGCCAGCGCCAGCGTCACGACCGCCGCCGAGCGCATCCCTGCTGCCGTCACCACCGCCATCGTCACCTCCGCCCCGCGTGGGAAGCCGCCTTCGTGATCATTGCCGGGTCGGGTGCTCCGCGACCCAGCGCTGGATCGCCCGGATGTAGTTCGCCCGCTCGAAGGCCGTGCGATCGGCCGTCAGCCGCAGGCTGGCGCGCCCGCGCATGTCGTCGAGGCGCGCCACCTCGTGACGCTCCATCCACGCCTGAAGCCCCTGCACCAGCGTGCCGACGTAGGCCGCACCGTTGCGCAGGAGCGCCGACACGACCTGCATCACGTCAGCGCCGGCCAGGAGCGCCTTGACACCGTCCTCCGGCGTCGCCACCCCGCCGGCCGCCGCCAGCGACGGCCGCACCCGGCCGTGCAGGATGGCAATCCACCGCAGCCGCAGCAGCAGTTCCGCGCTCGTCGACAGCTCGATGCGGGGCACGGCCGCCTCCGACTCGATGTCGATGTCGGGCTGGTAGAAGCGGTTGAACAGCACGAGCCCGTCGGCCCCGGCCATGTCCAGGTGCCGCGCCAGGTTCGCGAACGCCGTGTAGAACGGCGAGAGCTTCACCGCAATCGGGATGCGCAGGTAGCGCTTCAGGTCCTTGACGACCTGGACCAGCTGGTGTTCGACGGCGGTGCCCGGCACGCCGAGGTCGGTGATGACATCGTACATGTTGAGCTCGAGCGCGTCGGCGCCGGCCTGTTCCATGATCCGGGCGAAGCGCAGCCACGCCTCGGCCGACGTGCCGTTCAACGACGCGATCACGGGAATCCGGACAGCCGCCTTGACCCTCGCGATGTGCTCCGCGTAGTCGTCCGGCATCAGCGCGTACTCCGACTGCTGCGGGAACTCGACGAGTGTGGCGCCGAAGGCCGGATCGGCCGGGTTCATCCCGTGGATCCGTCCCGCGTGCCCCTCGGAGATCTGTTCCTCGAACAGCGAGTGCAGCACGACGGCTGCGGCGCCGGCGTCCTCGAGTCGCCGCACGCCGTCGAGACTGTGCCCGAACGGCGACGCCCCGGCCATGAACGGGTGCGGCAGGCGCAGCCCGAGGTACGACGTGGTGGTGTCCATCAGCACTCCCTCGCCCCTGGCGTCCAGAGCGACCGCACCCGGACGGCTGGGGTACGACGCGCCCCGGCCGGCCGAGGGCCTACCAAGCGTACATGAGTCTGACGTATCCCGTGTGGGCTTTGTAGGGCCGCCACTGCCCCAGCAGGTTCATGAAGCCGGGCATCAGGGGGTTGTTGAGCGTCCCCGGCGACAGCGCGAAGTCCTGGACGTCGTAGTGGTCGAACCAGTAGCCGAAGCCGAGCGTGACGTCGCGGGTGAGCCCCTGCCGGGCCTCCGCGGTCGCCCGATGGATGACGTTGCGCACCGGTGCGAGCTGCTCCGGGGTGGCCAGCGTCGTGTCGGGCCGGACCTCGTAGGTGTACGCGGCACGCGATCCGACGTAGTCGTACCCGACGCGGGCGCCGAGCCGCGCGGTCAGGCGCGGCAGGTCCAGATTGGCGCTCACGGTGTGCACGTCCTCGTCCAGGTTGGTCCACCAGTCCCGCGTCGGGTCCAGGAACTGCGGGCCCGGGCTCGCCTGCCGTGACTGTTGCCGCGTGCCGTACCGCTCGAACCCGTAGGTCAACCCCGCGCTCACGGTCGCAGCGGGCGTGTAGTCGACCTCCACGGTGGCCGCGTGCAAGTCGTTGTCCTGCAGCCCGAATGCCGACCCGGGCCGACGCTCGCGCCCGATCGCCAGCGTTCCGCCGACGCCGAGCACCGCCGTCGGCAGCAGTTGCACGACGGCGCTGACGCGGTCCCTCGTCCGGTCCGCGATGTCGAACTGCCGGAGCGACACCTGCTCGCCGATGTCGCTGAACACCTGCTCGTCGAGCCCCGTGCCGGTCCGCTCCGAGCGGTCGTACTGCAACCGGGCCATGCCCCAGTTGAACCCCGCCGTGTCGAGCGACGCCCGGACCGTCCGATCGGTCGTCTCCTCGAACAGCCGGTAGGACCGGTCATCGCGCTCCTGTCCGTAGCCGCCACGGAGCGCCGCGTGCCGCCACGGGGTGAACGACGCGTCCAGGTCGACGAAGTGGCGCGTGTAGTCGAACGGCTCGCTGCCGCCGGTCACCGACGTGGCGACGTTGCCGTCGAGCCGCACGTAGTCGCGCACCGCGAAGTGCGGCGTCCGGTTGTCGTAGTCGTAGAGCCGGTACTGACCGCTGAACCACAGCGCCGGGGTCGGCCGCGACGTGAACCGGTAGTTCATCGCGGTGATCCGCGCCTCGGCCTGCGCGCTCGCCCGGTCGAGGGGGATGGGCGCGATGGCGCTGTTGATCGTGAAGGGGAGGAGCTGGCTGTCCTGCAGCCAGCTGCCGACCGAGACGTTGGCGAAGGCGCGGCTGCGCCACGGCAGCGCGACCGACCCCGTCCCGCTGACCGTGTGCGCGCGGCTGGCAGGCCACAGCGTCATCCGGCCCTGTGACGGGCCGTCTCCGCCGCTGTAGGCGCTGGCATAGGTCTGGTCGGTCGCGCGCAGCGGGTTGTCCCACACGAGCGACTCGGCCTCGTTGTCGAACCACGAGCCGTCGTACGCCGCGCGCAGCAGGCCGCGCGGGTTCGACCACTCGACCGACGTGCCGAGGTCATGCGTCCGATTCCGCACGGGCGCCGCCACCTGCACGGGATTCGAGAACCCGAACGACGCGCCCCACGGCTGCACCCCGTTCCGGGCGGTGCGCGTCAACGACATCCGGAGGTCGACGTCCTTCGTCAGGCCGTAGGCGACGCGCATGTCCGCGACGTCCCGGCGCGACCGCGCGTCGACCGTCGTCAGGGCGCCCGCATAGCCGGCCTGCACCGTCGTCGTCCTGTTCTGCACCGCCGCCTGGGTGGCGTCGTCGAGCCGCAGCACGCCGAGGCGCTCGGCGCGGTACGGCGTCTGCAGGGTGTCGCCGTAGAAGAGCGGGACCTGGTTCCACTCGAACGAGGCACGCAGGCCGCCGTATTGCTCCGCGGTCGCCGCGAACCGCTGATCGCGGTAGCCGGCGTGGTCGATGTCGGCGCCGAACACCCAGCGGCGCTTCTCCCGCCGGTACCGGAACCGGTCGAGCGTCGGCCCCGACCGCAGGTCGCGCAGGCGCTCGAAGCGCCCGCGGTCGCCGTCCACCGTCGTGACCCGGCCGCCGAAGTCCACCTCGCCGGTGCGGTTGCCGTCGAGCGCCGGCGACAGGTCGAACGGCCGCGGGGCCAGCAGTGTCTGCGCGCCGGCCCCAACCAGCCACGGCCCGGACAGCAGGGCGCAGACCAGCGCCGTCAGAAGGGTTCGCATCCCACGCATCGCTCTCGGCCCCTATCTCGTCAGTGACTGGCCCGACGGATGGTTCGAGCCGTGGATCTGCTGGTGGCAGTTGACGCAGCCGCGCCCGATGATGCGGGCGTTGCCCGCGCGGACGGCCGCGTTGTCGTAGAGCGTCGACGGATGGCGCGTGCCAATGTGGCAGCGCTGGCACAGCATCGGCGTCTTGGCCACCAGCATGCGGTCGTTCGACGACCCGTGCGGATCGTGGCAGGACACGCAGCTCTCACGGCCGGCGGCGTGCTCGAACAGGAACGGGCCTCGCTTCTCGGCGTGGCACGAGACGCAGCTCTCGTTGATCCAGTTGCCGACCCGGAGGAGGCGGACGTTGGTCGACCCGTGAGGGTTGTGGCAGGAACTGCAGGCCATCTTCCCCTCCTGCACGGGCATGTGCGACACGCGGCGCGTCTTCAGCACCTGCGTCCGGTGGCACGTCACGCACAACTCCGGCTCCGACGCGGCCTTGAGCTGCGCGCGAGCAGAACGGGGCGCGTGCACGCTGTGGCAGGTGACGCACGACAGGTTGCGCGCGTCGTGAGTACTGCCCTCCCACAGGGCGTGGCTGGAACGCGTGTGACACCCCAGGCACGTCTGGCTCGCCTCGCGCGCCGCGACCTGGTCGAACCGGCGGATCGATCCAGGGACGCTCGGGTCCGAGAGATGACGGGAGCCGGGGCCGTGACAGCTCTCGCAGCCGCGCCCGGCGGCGGGAGACCGGGGCACGGCGGCCTTCCCGTGCAGCGTCCCCTCCATCTGCGCGCCTTTGTCGCTGTGGCAGCCCAGGCAGTTGTCGCTGCCGATGTACTCGGCGGGCGGCTCCGGCGCGGCGGCGCCTGGCGCATTGCGTTGCGGCCCGGGTCCGGCGCCGGCAATGGCGGCGGACGTCGTCAGGACGGCGGCCGCCCAAGCGGCCGCCATCGCGAGAAATACTTGGGTCCGAAGTGGCACGTGCCGTCGGGCTTCAACATCTGTGCCGGGCATCGACAACCGCGGACCGGCCTGTTTGCCGCATGGCCGGGCTCGGGACGGGGAATATTCCCACATCATCAGGAACTGTTCCCGGCGCGGTACCACCCCCGACCAGCCATCGGCGCGCGACGACACGATTCGCACGCGGTGCCGCTGGCACGGCGCGTGCGAGACCGCTCGTCAACGTCCTCGTTCAGACAAGGAAGGCCACCATGACGCGTCCATTCACCCGCATCCTCGTCCCGACCGACTTCAGCGAAACCTCCGATGCCGCGCTGGCCTACGCGAAGGCCCTCGCGACCGCGTTCAGCGCATCGCTGCACCTGGTGCACGTCTTCGAGGACCCCTTCACGGCCGGTACGCTCGCCTCCGAGGTGTACGCACCCATCCCTCCGGACCTGCGGGCACAGGTGCTGGCGGACCTGCGGCAGCGCCTCGACGAACGCATGCCCCAGGGCGTGGGTACGTCGGAAATCCTCACGGGCATCACGGCGAAGGTGCTGGTCGACTATGCACGCGAACAGCAGGTGGACCTGATCGTGATGGGAACGCACGGGCGCGGCGGAATGGCGCACCTGCTGCTCGGGAGCGTCGCGGAGCGTGTGGTGCGGACGGCGCCCTGCCCGGTCCTGACCGTCCGCGAGGCCGTGGTCAAAGCACCCGCCGCGGAGCAGGTGGGCACGCTCTCGCCCGCGCCGGCGCAGTAGCGCCGGCGAACACGGTACCGGTCAGGGTGCGCTCTGCGGCGTCTTGCCCAGGCCGAACTTCTCGATGCGGTACCGGACCTGGTCGCGGTGGATGCCCAGCAGTTGCGCCGCCCGGGTCTGGTTGCCGCCGGACCGCTCGAGCGCCTGGACCAGCAGCTGGCGCTCGACCTCTTCGAGGTTGACACCTTCCGCCGGCAGCCGGAACTGGGAGGAGGAGGCGACCGAGCGCGTCAGCGTCGTGAAGTCTTCGGGCTCGAGGTGCTCCTTGTCGGCCAGCAGCATCGCCCGCTCGATCGCGTTTCGCATCTCGCGAATGTTGCCCGGCCACGAATAGCGGTCGAGCGCCTCGGCCGCGGCCGCCGACAGGCCCCGGACCCGCTTCCGGAACTCCCGGTTGAAGCGGTCGATGAAGTAGTTGGCCAGCAGCACCACGTCGCCCCGCCGCTCCCGCAGGGGCGGCAGGGCGATGGGCATCACCTGAAGGCGGTAGAACAGGTCCTCCCGGAACTTGCCTGCCTTCACCTCCTGCTCGAGGTCGCGGTTGGTCGCGGCAATCACGCGGACGTCCACCCGGACGTCGTGCAGACCTCCGACCCGCTTGAACGTCTTCTCCTCGAGAAAGCGCAGGAGCTTCGCCTGCAGGCCTGGCGTCATCTCCCCGATCTCGTCGAGGAACACGGTGCCACCGTCGGCCGTCTCGAGCAGGCCGCGCTTCTGCTGCCGGGCGTCGGTGAAGGCGCCCCGCTCGTGCCCGAAGAGCTCGCTTTCCAGGAGCTGCTCGGGCAACGCGGAACAGGTGATGTTCACGAACGGGCGGCTCGACCGGTCGCTGTTGTAATGGATCGCCTTCGCCGCCAGGTCCTTGCCCGTGCCGGTCTCGCCCGTGAGCAGCACGGTCGAGGCCGGACTCGACGCGACCCGTGCCAGGAGCGACTTCACGGCCCGCATCGCGGTCGATGCCCCGATGATCGACTCGAAGCCCGACTCCCGGCCCTCGCTGCTCCGGAGCGCCTTGACCTCTCGCCGGAGCTGGCTCGTCTCGAGCGCCTTCTCGACGACGAGCGACACCTCGTCGAGGTTGAACGGCTTGTTGACGTAGTGGTACGCCCCAAGCTTCATCGCCTCGACCGCGTTCTCGATCGTCGAGTAGGCCGTCATCAGGATGACCAGCGTCTCCGGAGACTGCTCCTTGACCCTCCGCAGCACCGAGAGGCCGTCGCCGTCGGGCAGCTTGAAGTCCAGCAGGAGGAGATCGACGCCCGGGGCCTTTTCGAGGGCCTCGGCCGCCGTCCCGGCCTCCAGGACCGTGTGGCCGTCCTTGGCCAACCGCTCCTTCAACGACCACCGGACCAGTGACTCGTCGTCGACGATCAGCACTGTGGACACGTGCCCCAGTATATCGACGTTTCCATCACCGGCAGGGTTGCGCGACTCCGGCCGGGCATCCTACGATGCCTCCGTGTCCACCCCCTTCCTGCAGGGCAGGCCCCGGGACGGCCTCGTCCACCTGGCCGGGGCCCTGATCGCCTCGACGGTGTTCGCGCTCGACCTGCAGCTCCGGATCTCGGTCGGCAGCCTCTACGTGCTCGTCATCCTCCTGGGCCTGTGGACCAACTGGCCCCCGTACCCGCATGTCGCCACGCTGTCGGCGTGCGTCCTGACGCTGGCCGACGTGGTCGTCACCACGATGGCGAGCGGCGGGCGCCAGACGAGCCTCCAGACCTTCGTCGAGTGGCCGATCATGGTGGCGGCCTTCGCGATGACCGGCGTCTTCGTCGCCCGGCACAAGCTCCTCGAGCAGGAGGCGTTCGTGCGCCTGGGACAGCTCACGAGCTTCAAGGAGGCGCTCGATCACGCGGCGATCGTGGCCATCACGAACGTCGACGGCCGCATCACCTACGTCAACGACAAGTTCTGTGAGGTGTCCGGGTACTCGCGCGACGAGCTGCTCGGCCAGGACCACCGCATCGTCAACTCCGGCCACCACTCGAAGGACTTCTTCCGAGGCCTGTGGCGCACGATCGCGAGCGGCCGCGTCTGGCACGGTGAACTCCGGAACCGCGCGAAGGACGGGCACTGGTACTGGGTCGAGACCACGATCGTCCCGTTCCTGAACGAGCGCGGCAAGCCGTACCAGTACATCGCCATCCGCGCCGACGTGACCGCGAGGAAGCTCGCGGAGGAGAAGCTCCACCGGCAGGAGTCTCTGGCCAAGCTCGGGCAGATGGCCGCGGTCGTCGCCCACGAAGTGCGCAACCCGCTGGCCGGCATCAAGGGCGCCATCCAGATCCTGATTTCCCGCCGCCAGAAGGATGACGGCGAGCTGCCGCTGATGCGCGACATCGTCAGTCGCATCGACTCGCTCAGCGAACTCATCAACGACCTGATGGTCTTCGCCCGGCCCAGGCCGCCGCGCCTGAGCCACTTCGACCTGTTGCTGCTGCTGAACGACGCCCTCGCGGTCGCCCGGCGCGACCCGGCCGTCCAGTCGCTCGACGTGACCATCGGCGGCGACGCCGTCTCGATCACCGCCGACGCCGAGATGCTGCGCTCGGCCGTGCTGAATCTGGTGCTGAACTCCGGGCAGGCCATGGGCGGCCACGGCCAGCTGCGCCTGACGGTGACGGGGCGCCCGGATCAGGCCGTCGTCGCGATTCGCGACACCGGCCCCGGCATCCCGCAGGACATCCGGGACCGGGTCTTCGACGCCTTCTTCACGACCAAGGCCCGGGGCGGCGGGCTCGGCCTCGCCATCGCCAGGCGCACGGCCGAACTGCACGGGGGATCGCTCGAACTCGCGTGTCCGGACGATGGAGGCACGCTGGCCACCTTGACCCTGCCGCTCCGTCCCCCCGTGACCGCACAGGACCTCCCCGCCGCCGCGGCGGCTGCGATGCCGCAGGGCTGACGGGCGGTCAGGCGCAGCGGCGGCCCGAGTCGGAGAGCAAGTACGCGGTCCCGGCCCGCCGGAGGAACGCCTCGGCCACCAGCGCCTCCAGCGCGACCAGGCTGGTTGCCGGATCGAGGTTCCACAGACGGCAGGCCTGCGGCAGCGTCAACTGCAGGCCGGGCATCTCCAGGAACTCACCGCGCAGGCGGCGCAGAAGGATGGGATCGACATGGGGGTCGGCCAGAGTGCTCATCGCGTGCCTCCTCGTGCCAGGCCGTCGAACCGGACGACGGTGAAAGCACGAGCAAGACGCGTACCCCGATGCGTCAGGCCGGCGGCGCCGCCGCCGCGTCGGTGGCTCCCAGCCGTTCTTCGGGCCGTTTGCTGAGCCCGAACTTCTCGATCCGGTATCGAACCTGATCGCGATTGATGCCGAGCAGATGCCCGGCGTGTGTCTGGTTTCCACGCGCCCGCTCGAGCGCCTGTACAAGAAGCTGACGCTCGACGTCCTCGAGGCTCACGCCGTCGGGCGGCAACCGGAACGTCGCCGCCGCCGCGGTCTGCGAGAGCGTGCCGAACTGCTCGGGCGTCAGCCACTCCTGATCGGCCAGGAGCATCGCCCGCTCGATGGCGTTCCGCAGTTCGCGGACGTTGCCGGGCCAGCGATAACGCTCCAGCAGCGCGACAGCGTCCGCCGACAGCCCTGCGACGTGCTTGCGGAACTCGCGGTTGTATCGCTCGATGAAGAACTCCGCGAGCAGGCGGATGTCCCCAGGGCGCTCACGCAGCGGCGGCAGCGTCACCGGCATCACCTGGAGGCGGTAGAAGAGGTCTTCGCGAAAGCGGCCCGCCTTCACCTGCTCCTCCAGGTTGCGGTTGGTCGCCGCGACGACACGGACGTCGACGCGAATGTCCATCAGGCCGCCGACGCGCTTGAACGTCTTCTCCTCGAGGAATCGGAGGAGCTTCGCCTGCAGGCCCGGCGACATCTCTCCGATTTCGTCCAGGAAGACGGTGCCGCCGTTGGCCGTCTCGAGCAGGCCGCGCTTCTGCTGGCGGGCGTCGGTGAACGCGCCGCGCTCGTGCCCGAACAGCTCGCTCTCGAGCAGTTGATCCGGCAGCGCCGAGCAGGTGATGTTGACGAACGGCTTCGCGGCGCGCTCGCTGTTGTAGTGGATCGCCTTCGCCGCCAGGTCCTTGCCCGTCCCGGTCTCGCCGACGAGCAGCACGGTCGAGGCCGGGCTGTCGGCGATCCGCCGCAGCAGCGACTTGGCCGCCAGCATCGCCGGCGAGTGGCCGATGATCGCGTCCAGGCTGTGCTCGCGGCCCTGACTGTTCCGGTAGGCCCGCACTTCCCGCCGCAGCCGGCCCGTCTCGAGCGCCTTCTCGACGGTCATCGCGACGTCGTCGAGGTTGAATGGCTTGTTCAGGTAGTGATACGCCCCGTGCTTCATGGCCTCGACGGCGTCCTCGATGCTCGAGAACGCGGTCATCAGGATCACCGGCGTGTCCGGGAACTGCTCCTTGATGTGCCGCAGAACCGCCAGGCCGTCTCCGTCCGGCAGCCGGCAGTCCAGGAGCACGAGGTCGGCCGAGCCGGTCGCCACCTGCTCGAGCGCCGCGGCCGCAGTAGCGGCCTCGATGACGGTGTGGCCGTCACGCGTGAATCGCTCCCTGAGCGACCAGCGGACCAGGTCCTCGTCGTCCACGATCAGCAGCGTTGCTCCGCCCATTTCGACCTCGACCTGCGAAATACTTCCCGTCGCCTGCGAAGATTGCCCCACGAATCGGCCCGTACACGGGCCTCGGGTCTGATGAGAGCAACAAGCGGGCCCTCCGCCCGGGTCGACGAGACGCCTTTCGATTTCCTCCGGCCCGGACTCCCGTGGTAGAAGACCAACTGAGGTACCGATGATTCCCCCCGTACGCATCCTGGCCGCGGTCGACTTTTCCGATACGTCCCGCACCGCGTTGACGATGGCTGCTCGCCTGGCGCGTCAGTGCCAAGCGGAGCTTCACGTGATCCACGCGGTCGATCCGCTGCTCGCGGCCGGCGCCCGATCCACCGGCGTCGACCTCGTGCGGGAGAGCCGCGAAGAACTGGGCACCTTCGTCGGCGGCGCGTTCCCGGCCGCCGACTGGGCGCCCCTGCACCACACGGCCGAAGGTCATGGCGCCGACGTCATCTGCCACGTGGCGGCCCGCGAACGGATCGACCTCATCGTCCTCGGCGCCCACGGCATGAGCGGCTTGGCGCGCCTCGCCTTCGGCTCGACGACGGAGGCGGTGCTGCGGCGGGCGCCCGTCTCGGTGCTCGTCGTCCCCGAGTCGTGGACACCACCGCAGCCCGACACCGATGCGCTGCGCGGCACGGGCCCGGTCGTGGCGGCCGTCGACTTCTCCCCCGCTTCCCTCGACGCCGCGCGCGCGGGTGCGCGCCTCGCGTTCGCGCTGCAGACCTCGCTCGACCTGGTTCACGTCGTACCGGCCCGGCCCGTGCTGGCGCGCTGGAGACCCCACGCGGAGGCGGCGGTCCTGGAGCACCTCGCCGTGGCCCGCCGCGATCTCACCGCCGCGATCGAGCACCTCGGCGTGCAGGTACCCGTGCAGGTCAGGGTCGAGTCCGGCGACGTGGCCGCCCAGCTCGCCGAGGCGGCGGCCGCGACCGATGGACGCCATCCGCTGCTCGTGATGGGCCGGCGCCAGCACAGCCAGTCCGGTGACGCACCGGGCGAGACGGCCTATCGGGCATTGATGTTGGCGCGAGTGCCGGTGCTGCTCCACCTGCCCTAGGAACCTGACGCTCGGGCACGTCGTACGGCGGAAGGCTGGTACCGTGGTTGCTTCACCGGGGGCCGGGGTACTTCGGCCATGCACACCGAGAAGCCGTACACGAACGCCACCTTCACTCATCGCGTCGATCATCAGGCTGGTCGGCATCGTCCGCCGAAAGCCCCTGCGGAACCTGCGATTTGCGCCGGGTGTGGCGCGTCGTACTACCGCCGCCGCTGGAGCCTGACGCTTCCGCCGTACACCCAAACGGGGCGCCCCAATCGGCCATTGAACGTGAGGCTGTGCCCCGCGTGCCGCCGCGTCGAGCACGGCGCACCGCGCGGGTTTCTTCACGTCGATGGCGAGTTCGTCCGCACTCACCGCATCGACCTCGAGCACTTGATCAGGAACGAGGCCGCGCGCGCGGCCGAGGACAACCCGCTCGCCCGCGTGGTGCACTGGGGCGGGGACGGCGCGGGGGGCCTACTGGTCGCGACCACGACCGAGCACCTGGCGGTGCGCCTCGGCCGGGCACTGGAGTCGGCGTACGACGGCGACCTCCGGTACGGCTTCGCGCACGAGAACAAGCTGGCGCACGTCTGGTGGCGGCGCGACGACCGCTGAGCGGTCGCCGATCGACGCGTGACGTGGGGCCGCCGTCCCCGTCTGGCGGCGGCCACCCCGGCCAGTGCGTCAGGGCATGCGCACCGTGAGCACGGGGCACCCGGCCTGGCGCACCACGTGATGCGCCGTCGCCCCGAAGAACATCCGGTCGACGACGCCGCGGCCGTGCACACCCACCACGATCAGCCCGGCCTGCTGTTCCGACGCCACCTGCAGAATCTCGCGCGCCGGTCTTCCCGCCAGCAGGAGTTCCCGGACCGACAGTGCCGCCCGCGCGTCGCCCGGAATCATCCCGGCGAGCCGCGCACGGGCGTCATCGAACCGCGCCTGCCGGTACGCGGTCACGTCGTACGCGGGCATCTCGGAGAGATCGGGCAGCAGCTCTACCACGTGCAGCACGGTGACGGCGGCGTGCGCCAGCTCCGCCACCGAGAGCGCGTGGGCCAGCGCGGCACGCGAACTGTCCGAGAAGTCGACGGCACAGAGGACGCGCTCGATCGAGCCCGGCGTTCTCGGTACCGCGTCGGCCGCTCGCGGCGGCACGGTCAGCGTCGGCACGGGCGACCGGCGCAGCACCTTCTCGGCGACCGATCCGAGCACCAGCCGCTCGAAACCGGACCGGCCGTGCGTGCCGAGCACGATGAGGTCCGCGGCGAGCGACGTGGCGTGGTCGATGATCGCGCCCGGCACGCTGACGTCCTCGTGCAGCAGCGTGTCGATGGGCGTGCCCGCGGCGCGGTCGGCCTCGACGAACTCGTTGACGGCCTGCACCAGCTCACCGCGTTCGACGTCGCTGAGCGACATCGGTTGCAGGCCCTCGAGGCCGACGTAGGGCCCTCCGGCGAAGGTGGGCGACGTCAGCGCGTGCACGTGCAGGACCGACACCTTCGCGCCATACCAACGCGCGAACGCAACCGCGTGGTCCAGGGCGTGCCGGGACTGATCGGAGAAATCGATGGGACACAGGATGCGGGTGATCTGAATCATGCGCGAACCTCCCCCGGATCGGCGGGCCGCACCCACCGGGCACATCGCTGGCCACGCAAGGGCGATGCCGGACTCCGGGGCGGGACGTGAGCGTGCCCACCCGGCGTCGCGCAGAACGCGCCCGCCGCCACGAGTATCCCCCATCGCCGCCGGCGCGGCGCCATGGGCCGTGCCGGCCGTCCTGGCGGACAATGGTCGGGCGATGATCGCCCTTCCGCCCCGCCAGTCGTTGAAAGCCTTCTTCGAGCCGCGCGCCGTGGCCGTCGTGGGCGCCGGCCGCACGCGCGGCGGCGTCGGCGCCGAAATCCTCCACAACCTGCTCGAAGGATTCACGGGACCCGTGTACGCGGTGAATCCCCACGCGGTGCGGATCGAGTCTGCACCGGCCTTCCCGTCGGTCGGCTCCATTCCTGGGGGCGTCGACCTGGCGATCGTCGCCGTTCCGGGTCCCGCGGTCGAGGCCGTGGTCGACGACTGCCTGCGCAGCGGCGTCACCGCCATCGTCGTCATCAGCGCCGGCTTCGGCGAAACCGGCGAGGAGGGCCTTGCCCGCGAACGACGCCTCGCCGGGAAGGTGCGTGCGGCCGGCGCCAGGATGATCGGCCCCAACTGCATGGGCCTGGTGAACACGGATCCGGCGTTTCACCTGAACGCGACGTTCTCCCCGGCGTATCCTCCCGGCGGCCAGGTGGCGTTCTCGAGCCAGAGCGGCGCGCTTGGCCTGGCGATCCTGGAGCACGCGAGGGACCTCAACCTCGGCCTGTCGGCGTTCGTCTCCGTGGGCAACAAGGCCGACGTCTCATCGAACGACCTGATCGAGTACTGGGACGAGGACCCGCGCACGTCGGTCATCCTGCTCTACGTCGAGAGCTTCGGGAACCCTCGCCGGTTCGGCCGAATCGCGCGCCGGGTCGGCCGGCGCAAGCCGATCGTCGCCGTGAAGGCCGGGCGCTCGTCCTCCGGCGCGCGCGCGGCGCTGTCGCACACGGGTGCGCTGGCGGCCTCCGACCGCGTGGTCGACGCGCTGTTCAAGGAGTCCGGCGTCATCCGGACCGAGACGCTCGAAGAGCTGTTCGACGCGGCCACGCTGCTGTCGCACCAGCCGCTCCCCGCGGGACGGCGCGTCGCCATCCTGACCAACGCGGGTGGGCCCGGCATCCTGGCGGCTGACGCATGCGAGGCCCGGGGCCTGGAGGTCCCGCCGCTCGCGCCGGAGACGCGCGCGGCACTGGCCGCGTTCCTGCCGAAGGAGGCGGGGTTGTCGAACCCCGTGGACATGATCGCCACGGCCCCGGCCTCGGCCTATGCGCGCGCCATCCCGGTCGTCCTGGCCGACCCCGGCATCGACGCGCTGCTGACGATCTTCACACCCCCGCTCGTCACCGACACGACCGACGCCGCACGCGCAATCGCCGCGGCCGCGCGAGGCGCCGGCAAGCCGGTCCTCGCCACCTTCTTCGGCGCCATCGGCGTCCCCGACATCCTCTCGCCGATCCCCTGCTACACGTTTCCCGAGTCGGCCGCCCGCGCGCTCGCGCATGCCGTCGGGTACGCGGAGTGGCGGCGCCGTCCGATCGAAGTGCCGGCGATGCCCGCCGACATCGACCGCGACCGCGCCGCGGCGGTCGTCGCCGCAGCGATTGCCGCGGGCACCACGTGGCTGTCCCCGCCAGACGGGCAGGCGCTGCTCGAGGCCGCACGGATTCCGCTGGTGCCCACCCGCACCGTCACCGACGAGGCGGAGGCGGTCGCGGCAGCCGCCACGCTCGGCTATCCGGTGGTGCTGAAAGGTGTCGGCCCGACGATCGTCCACAAGACCGAGGCGGGCGCGGTGCGCACCGGCCTGGCCGACGAAGCCGCCGTCCGGGGGGCCTGCCGTGACTTCGCCGCCCGCGCGGCGATCACGTCGATGGTCGTTCAGCCGATGGTGGCCGGCGGCGTCGAGATGATCGTGGGCGCCAGCCTCGACCCCACGTTCGGCCACGTCGTCGTCTGCGGCGCCGGCGGTACGCTGGTCGAGATCCTCCAGGACACCACCTGCCGGCTGACGCCGGTGGCCCTGCGCGAGGCCGGGGAGATGATCGACGAACTGCACTGCGCCCGCAGGTTGCGCGGTTTTCGCGGCGCTCCTCCGCTCGACGAGCCCGGGCTGCGGGACATCATCCAGCGGGTGTCGGCACTCGTCGACACCTGTCCCGAGATCGTCGAGCTCGACCTCAACCCGGTGATCGTCACGGCGACCGGCGTGCACGTGGTCGACGTGCGTGTGCGAGTCCGCCCGCTCGGCCCGCCCGCACGGCCGAGCCGCCCGCGCTGACCTGTCAGGAACGGGTTGCCGAAGACGGCCGGCCCGTGAAGAAGTCGACGAAGCAGACGCCGGCCGTCCCGAGCACGCCCATCACCGTCCCGACGATCAGCGGGACGAACGCCAGCGGCCACGACAGGCGCGCCGCGTAGACCACCAGCAGGAAGCCCACGATCACCCGCCCGAGACGCCCCGCCACCGAATTCATGAGTTCGGACATCACACCTCTCCTCACCGCGTGGTGCCCGTGCAAGGACGCCGCCACGGGCGTTTCGAACTGGACGGGGCCCGGCCGGCCGGTTGGCCGCGGCCCGTGGCCGGGAATTCTCCTCGGATCTGCGGGAATAGTCCACGGGCAACGGCGCCGCGGCAGCTGTTTCACCCCCGTCCCACTCTCCGGCCGCTGGCGAGGTGCTTGCACACGGAACACCGGAACATGGAGGCATGATGGCTGAGCGAACCGAACGGGCCGTGCTGAACGAGTTGATCGTGACCTGCCGCGATGCGGCGCGAGGGTTCCAGTGGGCTGCGGACCACGCCAGCGCGCCGGACGTACGGGCATTCCTGACCTCGGCGGCGGGCGAGCGCCGCGCCTTCGCGGACGAGTTGATTCCGCACGCGCAGCGGCTCGGCGGTGAGGCCGAGGGTGACGGGTCCGGCGCTGCCGCGCTGCACCGCTTGTGGATGTCGCTCAAGGACCGCTTCGCCGGCAATCACGATCAGGCACTGCTGGTGGAGGCGGAGCGCGGGGAGCGCATCGCACTGGCTGCCTACGACGACGCGATTCAGGGCATGATCCCTCCAGACGTCAGAGACGTCGTGGAGCAGCAGCGCGCGAAGATGGCGGAGACGCACGCCCGCCTGCAGGCCATGGCCACCGCCTGACGCGCACCGGGGTGCGTCGGGGCCGGGTCGGCCGATCGCGTGCGTGCCTCAGCCGCCGGATCGGGCGAAGTGATCGAGGACCGCTCCGGCAGCCCTGGCCCCGACGACGGCCGTCAGCTCTTCTCGCGTGGCCCGCCGGACACCGGCAACGCTGCCGAAGGCGGACAGCAGTGCCCGCCTGCGGCGAACGCCCACCCCGGGCACCTCATCGAGGGCCGAGCGAAGATCCCGCATGGACCGGGCCTTGCGGTGGAACGTCACCGCGAACCGGTGTGCCTCGTCGCGGATGCGCTGGATCAGCAGCAGCGCCGGATCCGTTTCGGCGAGCGCCACCGGCTCCGGGCTCTCGTGGCGGATCAGCAGCTCCTGCTTCTTCGCGATTCCGACCGCGATCAGCGTGCCGAGCCCGACCGACTCGAGCGCGTCGTACGCGGCCGATACCTGGCCCCGGCCCCCGTCGATCAGGATCAGGTCCGGGAACGGCCCCCCCTCCTCGAGGACCTTCCGGTACCGGCGCTGTACCACCTCCCGCATCGCCGCGAAGTCGTCGTGCCCGAACGTGCGCACCCCGGCCTCGACCGCACCCGCGAGCCCCCCGGTACCGCGGATGCGGAACTTGCGGTATTCGCTGCGCTTCATCCGGCCGTCGTCGCAGACGACCATCGACGCCACCGTCTCGCTGCCTTGAATCGTCGAGACGTCGAAGCACTCGATGCGACGCGGCAGCGCCGGGAGCTCCAGCACGCTTCGGAGGGTCTCGAGGGCCTCGAAGTGCGCGGCCGTGATCTCGTTGAAGCGCGTCCGGTACGACAGCTCCGCGTTGCGGGTCGCCAGTTCGACGAGCGCGCGGCGGTCGCCCCGCTGAGGCACCAGCACGCGCACCCGCCGCCCGGCGCGGGCCGCCAGCCACTCCTCCAGGACGTCGGCGTCCTCGATCGCCGCGGGCAGGTCGATCTCCGACGGCGGCACGCGCCACTCGTAGAACTGCGTCAGCGCCGCCTGCAGCACGTCGGCCTCGCCGCCGGCGACCTCCCCGGGATCGGTCGCCATCTCCACGCGCTCCACGACCCGTCCGTCGCGCATCGCGAAGACCTGGATCACGCCTCCGCTCGGACCGAGCTTGAGCCCGAACACGTCGCGTTCGCCGAGCTGCGGCGTGGCGAGCTTCTGTTGCCGGTCGCGAAGCGTCTCGACGGTGCGGATGGCGTCGCGCAGATGCGCCGCCTCCTCGAACCGCTCGGCCTCGGCGGCCTCCACCATCCGGCCGCGAAGCGCCTCGGCCAGCTCGGTCGTCCGGCCATCGAGCAGCAGCCGCGTGCTGGCCACGGCCGCCTGGTAGCCCTCGGGCGGGCAAATCTCGGCGACGCAGGGGGCGATGCAGCGCTTGATGTCGTACTCGAGACAAGGCCGCGCCCGCTGGCCGGTGATGACTTCGTTGCACGAGCGGATTCCGAACAGCCGGTGTGCCAGCGCCATCGTCCGGCGGGCCAGCTTGGCGGGCATGAAGGGTCCGGCGTAGAAGTCGCCGGCGGCCCCGACGCTGCGCGCGACCAGCACCCGCGGGAACGCCTCGCTCGTCGTCAGCTGCAGGTAGGGGTAGTTCTTGTCGTCCCGCAGCAGGATGTTGTACTTGGGCGACCGCTGCTTGATCAGGTTGTTCTCGAGGGCCAGCGCCTCCATCACCGAGTCGGTGACGATGACCTCGAGCCGGGCGATCTCCTCCAGCAGGGCGTCGTGCCTAGGGCTGAGGCCCCAAGCCCCCAAGTAGCTGCGGACGCGGTCCTTCAGCGACCGCGCCTTCCCCACGTAGATGGTGTCCCCCGCCAGGTTGCCCCACAGGTAGACGCCGGGCTGCTCCGGCAGGCGGGCGATCTGCTCCTTGAGGTCCTGGATGGCCATGGGCTACCATGCCGAGTTTGCGTCTTTCGGCACGACCCTTCAATTCTAACCATCGATGACCTTCACCGGGTTCATTGGCACCGTGGCCGGCTTTCCGATGCGGGCGATCATCGCCGCCAGCGTCGCGCTCCGGATCCACCCCAACACACTGACGCTCATCGGCGTCCTCATCAACGTCGCGGCGGCGGTGGCCCTCGGACGCAACCACTTCGTGCTGGCGGGCGGCATCATGGTCGTCGCCAACATCTTCGACTTCATCGACGGCAAGGTGGCGCACATCACCAACACCGTCTCGCGCTTCGGCGCCTTCTGGGACTCGACGCTCGACCGCTTCTCCGACATCGCGCTGTTCCTCGGGCTGATCTACCTCTACGCCAACGTGCGGCGCACCGACTACGTGATGATCACCGCGCTCGCGATGATGTTCTCCATCATGACGAGCTATGCGCGCGCCCGGGCGGAGTCGTTGATCGAGAAGTGCAAGGTCGGCTTCATGGAACGGCCCGAGCGCATCGTGCTGTTCATGATCGGGGCCTTCACGGACCGCATGGCGGCGGTGATGTGGGTGATTCTCGTGCTGTCGATCGTGACGGTCGCCAACCGCATCCACTACACGTACCTGGTGCTGAACGAGAGACCGATTCCCGTCGGCCCCAACATCCTCACGGCGGCCTTCTCGCGCGCCTTCTTCTGGCGCGACGAGCGCACCACCGTGCCCTACGACCTCTGGGTCATCGCGATTCTCGCCTTCGTCTGGCTGACGCCGCCGGACTGGCTGCGCGATCCGACGGCCAGCGGGATCGGCATCTGGGGCTGGTGGTGACCTCGGCCGAGCGCCCGTCGGCCACCCTGGCCCTCGACACGCTGGCCGGCTTCGGCCGCATCCTCGCCATCAAGCTGTACCGCCTGCGCCTGGAGTCTCCCGTCGAGGTGCCGGTGCTGCCCTGCCTCGATCACGAGGCCATGCTGCACGAGGGCATCGCGCCTCACGTGGCGGCCTACCTCCAGGATCCCCAGTCTGGCGACCTGCACGAGGTGGTGCTCATTCCAGGCGAGCGCCGGGTCGACATCGACACCGTGTCGACGTGGGGCGAATCCTCCGACGCGTCCCGCCAGCGCCTCGAGGGGTTCATCCAGGAGCGGTTCCCCGGCCAGCGCCTGCGGATCAAGGGCCCCTCGTGGTGGCGCGGGGAGCGGCGGGTCGCCGCCGCGTGCCGTGCGCAGGTCTCGCTGCGCGAGGTCCTGCTCGGCGACGACGTGGTGCGCGTCAGGGCCGACATCGAACGTCTGCAGACGATCGGCACCTTGATGGAGAAGCAGTCCCGAGTCGCGTCCTGGGGGGTCCGGACCCTCAACGCGCCGCTGCTGACCGCGACCGGTGTCGTGATCTACGGCGTGCTGGGGTCGATGCACGGCTCGATCGGCGAGGAGGCCGTGACCGTGCTCCGCTACGCGCTGGTGGGCGTGCTGGGCGCCTGGTTCCTCTACTACGGCATGAAGGCCGTGCAGTTGACCGAAATGGCGAACCGCGTGTGGAAGCGGACGGCCGAGTACGGCCTGATCCTCGCCGAACGGCGCCGTCTCGCGGAGGCGCGCGCGCGACGGCCCTAGCCGGCCTTCCGCTTGCGCGCGCCGTTGCCGGTGGCCTTCGCCCGCGCGGGCTTCGGCATGTTCGCCTTCGCCGGCTTCTTCTTCTCCGCGCTCACCGTGTTCAGACTGCGCCGCAGGGCCTCCATGAGGTCCACGACCTTCGGCGGCTCCTCCACCGCCGGCGCGACGATCTCCTCACCGGCGATCTTCGCGTCGATGATCCGCCGCAGGCCCGCCCGGTACTCGTCGGTGTAGTCCTTCAGGTTCAACTCGCCGTCGAAGGTGGAGATGACCTGCCGCGCCAGCTTCATCTCCTCGGGCTTGACCTTGGCCGGCACCGAGTTCAGCTCCTCGATCTGGTCGATGCCGCGGATCTCGGCGTCGTGGTGCAGCGTGTACATCACCAGGCCCTTCTGCTGCGGGCGGACCGCGACGAGGTATTCCCGCCCGTACAGGGCCACCTTGCCGATGCCGGCCTTGCCCGCCATCCCTTCCCGCATCACCGCGAACGACTCGGCGGCCATCTGGCCGTCGGGCGCCAGGTAGTAGGCGCGGTCGACGTAGATCGGGTCGATCGAAGCGACGTCCGTGAACTGCGCCAGGTCGATCACCCGCGTCGACTCGACCCGGACCTTCTGCATGTCGTCGTCGGTGACGACCACGTAACGCCCCTTCTCGAACTCGTAGCCCTTGACGAGCTCCGTATTGGGCACCTCGCGGTCGCACTTCGGGCACCACCGCTTCTGCTGGATGCGGGTCTGGCACTCGGCGTGGAGCTGGTTGAACGAGAGCGCAGCCGCGGACTCCGTCGCCGGGAACACCTTGACCGGAATCGTGACCAGGCTGACCTTGAGATAGCCCTTCCAGGTGGGTCGTGGCGCCATACGAGCTCCTTATCGGCCGGCCGGCGCCGGAGTGCAGGGGTGCGCAGAACCGGTTGTCCCGTCCCCGCCGACGCCGCCGTGGATGCCCGAGTCTGATCCCCGGTGCCGGGGGCTGTCAAACCGCGTCCCGCTCGTCCCGGCTGCCGAGGTCCAGCCCCGCCCCGCCGATGTGGATGTCGTGCGCGGTGATCCGGTCCCGCAGCAGGCGCCGCGCCTCGCCGTAGGCCATCCCCGGCACCTGGAGTCGGCGGGCCACGCTGCGCCGATCGGACACCAGGATCAGCGTGACCGGGGTCCCCGGCTTCCAGGACACGGCCGAGATTTCCTCCCAGCGCATGAAGCCGCTGTCGGACCACACGCCGTCCGCGTAGAACCCCCTGGCGATCCGGGTGCTCAGTGGAAAGGCGTACCCGTAGTAGAGCAGCATCATCGACTCACCAAACAACTGCGCCAGCGGGCGGCGCAGCACGAACAGCTTGACGACGATCAGGACGGCGAACACGGCGCCGAGCGCGAGGTTGAAGCCGTAGAACCGGGGCTTGGGCCCAGGCCAGACCAGCAGGGCGGCACGCCGCCGGCGCTGGTAGCGCGCAAGGTCGAGACCGAGCCGCAGGTTCGCCGCCAGAAAGCCCAGACCGAACAGGACGAGCAGGCGCGGCGCGGCCCAGCTGAAGAACCCGGCGAGCGCGTCCGGCTGCCCCATCGGCCCCTAGGGCAGGTGGCGCGACTCGGGCTTTCTGACCGACGGATCCGGCGAGCCGGTCAGGTGCGGGTCGAAGCAGGCGCGGCAACGGGCCTCGTACGTGCCTTGGGCGCCGAGCAGCACGCGATCGCCCCCCTGCACCAGCCGCTGCGTATGGCTGCCGGGGTTGCCGCACACCATGCAGATGGCCTGCGTCTTGGTGATGTACTCGGCGATGGCCAGCAGCTGCGGCATCGGCTCGAACGGCTTTCCGAGGTAGTCCTGGTCGAGCCCGGCCACGATCACGCGCTTGCCGCGGTCCGCCAGCACGTTGCAGACCGCCGGCAGATCGTGGTCGAAGAACTGCCCCTCGTCGATGCCCACCACCTCGGTCGCGGCCTCGACCCGATCGAGCAGGCCCCGGGAACTCGCCACCGAGCCGGACTCGATGCGCATCTCGCTGTGCGACACGATGTGGTCGTGGGCGTAGCGGGTATCGATGGCCGGCTTGAAGATCTGCACCCGCTGCCGGGCGATCTGCGCGCGACGGAGCCGGCGGATCAGCTCCTCGCTCTTGCCGCTGAACATGCAGCCGACGATGACCTCGATCCACCCTTGAGTCGGCTGTCGTACGACGTCCATGGGGCGTATGGGGTGCGCCGGCAGGCGTCCGCGCGGAGCCCGGGGCCCCCGGCGCGGCCTCACCTACGCGCGGGAAAGGTATTCGCCAGTGTCGGTGCTGACGCGAATCATGTCGCCGGTGTTGACGAACGGCGGCACTTGGACCACGAGACCCGTCTCGAGCGTCGCCGGCTTGACCTGTGCGCTCGCCGTGGCGCCCTTGATGCCTGGGGCCGTGTCGGTGACCGCCAGGTCCACCGTCTGCGGGAGTTCGATGCCGACCGGCTCGGTCCCGTAGAACTCGACGTTGATCGTCATCTCGGGCTTCAGGTAGTTCACCGAGTCGCCGAGCGCCTCGCTGGAGATGGAGATCTGGTCGAACGACGCCGTGTCCATGAAGTAGTACGAGTCCCCGTCGGCGTAGAGATACTGCATCTCCCGCTCCTCGAGGGTCGCGCGCTCGACCGTGTCCTCGGACCGGAGCTTCTGGTCCGAGAGGGTGCCGCTGCGGATGTTGCGGAGCTTCACGCGGACGAACCCGCGCAGGTTGCCTGGGGTGACGTGCTGCAGCTCCAGGACTCGGAACAGGTCCGAATCCATCTTGACCAGCATGCCCTTCTTGAGACGCGTTGCTTGTATGGACGCCATGTCGTCAGTCGTGTGGTGTGCTCGCGCACGGGCGGCAGCGCACGCGGGTCGCGGGCCCGTCGGACCGCTGCCGCGCGGCCCGTCGCCGCGGTAGACCGGCCATCGTAGCACAGGCCCCCTGTGCTACGATCCCGCTCGTGGCGTTCGCCCGCTGGGATCCCATTCGCGACCTCCTGGCGATCCAGCAACGGCTGGACCGTTTTGCGCCCGGGCAGGCCGGGTGGCGCCCACCCATCGACGTCCACGAGACGGCCGACGCCTACGTCGTCACGGCCGAGTTGCCCGGCGTCGGGCGGAGCGACATCCAGATCCACGTCCACGACGGGCGGCTGACGCTCTCTGGCGCACGGCCCGAACGGGCGGTGCCCTGCGAACAGTTCCACCGGATCGAACGGGGCCACGGCACCTTCTCGCGGACGTTCGAGTTTCCCCTGTCGATCGACGCGGACCGTATCACGGCGGACCTGACCGACGGCGTGCTGACCGTCGTCTGCCCGAAGCAGACGGAGGCGGCATCCCGCCGCGTCCAGATCACCTGACTCCGAGCCGACTCCGATGGCCCCACCACGCCTGGCGATCACCGCCCTGCTGCTGGCCGGCGCGTTCACCGCCGGTCTCATGGTCACCGGCCGCACGCGCGAAGGCGTGGACTTGGCGGCGCAGTCCCAGCCCGCCGGCCGCCCGTCCCCTCCGGCCACGCCGGCGGCCACGCAGTCGGGCCTTCCCGACTTCAGCCGGGTGGCCGAGCGCACCGTCCCGGCCGTCGTCAACATCTCCGCGCGGCAGCTGGTGCGCCGGCAGAACCCGTTCGGCGACGACCCGTTCTTCTCGTTCTTCGGCGGTGGTGACGACATTTTCGGATCCCGCGAGCAGGTCCAGAGCAGCCTGGGCTCCGGCGTCATCGTCAGCCCCGACGGTTACATCCTGACGAACAACCATGTCGTCGTCGGGGAGTCGCAGCGGATGTCGCTGCAGGGGCTGGACGTGTCGGTCTCGCTGGCCGACAAGCGCGAAATGGGCGCGACGATCGTGGGCGTGGATCCGGCGACGGACCTTGCGTTGCTCAAGGTGAACGCGGCCAACCTCCCCACGATGCCCTGGGGCGACTCGTCGAAGCTCAAGGTCGCCGAGTGGGTGCTTGCCATCGGCAACCCCTACCAGTTGAACCAGACCGTCACGCTGGGCATCGTCTCGGCCGTCGGCCGGACCAACCTGGGCGTCTCGGCCTACGAGGACTTCGTGCAGACCGACGCGGCGATCAACCCTGGCAATTCGGGCGGCGCCCTCGTCAACGCCCGTGGCGAACTCGTCGGGATCAACACCGTCATCTTCAGCCAGAGCGGTGGCTATCAGGGCATCGGCTTCGCCGTGTCGAGCAACCTCGCCCAGCGCGTCGTGCGCGACCTGCGGCAGTACGGCGAGGTGCGCCGCGGTTCGATCGGCTACGTCGACCTGATGCCGCTGACGGCGCAGGTGGCGCAGGAGCTGGGAACGCCCGACACCAAGGGGCTCGTGGTGGTGCGGATGGGCCGCACGTCATCCGCCTACCAGGCCGGCGTCCGGCTCGGCGACGTGGTTCGCTCCTTCAACGGCACCCCGATCGCCGACACGAGCCAGCTGTCGAGGCTGATCCAGGACGCGCGCATCGGCTCCACGGCCACTCTCGGGCTGCTGCGGGAAGGCAAGGCGGTCGAGGTCAAGGTGCCGATTGTCAGGCGCACGGCCGGCTTCTGACCCGATCCCGACGCCCCCCACGGGAGACTCCACCCCCAAAAGACGACGGGCGCGCTCGACAGCGCGCCCGTGCGATCGTGACGTCCGCGGGTGCCGGCCCAGCCGGCCCCTGATGTCCGGTCAGGCTCCGGGCCGGTATCCGGACTCCCGCGACGAGCCCACGCTCGACAGTGGCACGTCGTCGCCGGTCCGGGCCTCACGGGCCCGCCGAACGGCGGCAATCACTTCGCGGATATCGCCGTCCTCGATGGTCTTCCGGTCGTCCGCAACCGCCATCAGCCCCCGGTACACCTCGATCAGCTCGTCGCCCTCGAGATGGAACCCGAGGTCGGCGCAGCGGCGCTGCACCGCGTGACGGCCGGAGTGCTTGCCCAGCACCAGCGGATTCCACGGCGCGCCCACGTCCTCGGCCCGCATGATCTCGTAGGTCCGCCGATCCTTCAGGATGCCGTCCTGGTGGATGCCCGCCTCGTGCGAGAACGCGTTGCGCCCGACGATCGCCTTGTTGACCTGAACCGGCTGGCCCGTGAGCCGCGACAGCATCTCGCTGCTCGGATAGATCTGCCGGGTATCGACGTTCGTGGTGTACGGCATCCGGTCGTGCCGGACGTGGCACGCCATCACGACCTCTTCGAGCGCCGCGTTGCCCGCCCGCTCCCCGATGCCGTTGATCGTGCACTCGACCTGGCGGGCCCCGCCGGCCAGCGCCGCCATCGTGTTCGCGACGGCCAAGCCCAGATCGTCGTGACAGTGCGTGCTGAACACGACCTTGTCGCTGTTGGGCACCCGCTCGCGCACGGTACGGAAGAACTCCCGGGTCTCGTCCGGCGTGGTGTAGCCGACGGTGTCGGGCAGATTGATCGTGGTCGCGCCGACCTTGATCACCGCCTCGACCACGCGGCACAGGAAGTCGAGGTCACTGCGGGTCGCATCCTCCGCGGAGAACTCGACGTCGAAGGTGTGGTGCCTGGCGTACCGCACGGCGTCCACCGCCGCATCGATGCACTGCTCCCGCGTGATCCGCAGCTTGGCCTGGAGATGGAGGTCGGACGTCGCGATGAACGTGTGGATGCGGCCCTGCTCCGCGGGCTTGAGCGCCCACGCGGCGCGCTCGAGGTCCGCGCGATGGCAGCGGGCCAGGCACGCAATCACGGGACGGCGCACCTCCGTCGCGATGCGGCGCACGGCCTCGGCATCGGCCGGTGAGGCGATCGGGAAGCCTGCCTCGATGATGTCCACCCCGAGCGCGTCGAGCTGCCGGGCGAGGAGGAGCTTCTCCGCCGGCCGCAGAGAGAACCCCGGCGCCTGTTCGCCGTCGCGGAGCGTGGTATCGAAGATCCGGATCTGCTCGCTGCCCATCGGCCCCCCTCTCGCCTGCCGCCCGTGCGGAGGCGCGGTCACGGATCCAGCCCGACGGACCCGGCCTCACTGTCAGTAAACGCGACTGGCGTGGATAATGTCAAAATGATAATTATTCTGTTTGAATCATCAGCGCTTATCGACTGAACAGCCGGCTTTCGAGGGGCCCGCCGGGTCGCCCGAGCGGCCGCCTCTCCTCCCAAGATCATGGAACTGAGCGAATTGCGCGTCTTTCTGAGCGTCGCCTCCGAGCGTAGCTTCTCCCGCGCCGCGACCAAGCTCCACCGGACCCAGCCGGCGGTGAGCCAGGCCGTCCGTCGGCTCGAGGAAAGCGTCGGGGAACGCCTGTTCGACCGGGCTACCAAGGACGCCACCTTGACCGATGCGGGTCGGCTGCTGCGCGACTACGCCGAACGCGTGCTGCGGCTGACCGAGGAGGCGGAGATCGCGGTCAAGGACCTGCGTGACCTGCGGCGGGGCCGTGTCCTCATCGGGGCCAACGAGGCCTCGGTCCACGTCGTGCTGCCGCTCATCGAGCGCTTCCGGGCGCGGCACCCGCTGGTCCACATCGACGTCCGCCGGATTCCCGCCCGGCAGATCGGGGCGGAGGTCGCGCATGGCAGCCTCGACTTCGGGGTGCTGACGTTCCAGCCGGCCGAGCCGCAGCTGGGCTCGATCGTGCTGGGTCACGACGAACTGGTCATGCTCGTGCACCCCGCGCACCCGCTGGCGGGCAGCCGCGAGGTGACGCTCTCGGAGTGCGCCCGGCAGACGGTCATCGCCCACAACGACCCGTCGCACGTCCGGGATCGCGTGCTCCGGCTGTTCGAGCAGCAGCACATCCCCGCCAACATCCTCGTGTCGTTGCCCAGCCTCGAAGGCATCAAGCGGGCCGTCGGCATGCAGCTCGGTGTGGCGTTGCTGCCCCGCCGGTGCGCGGCCGCCGAAATCGCCCGGGGGGAACTGGTGGCGCTGGCCATGCCGGAGGTGCGGCTGCGACGACAGGTCCGGATGGTGTTCAGGAAGGGCGGGGAGCGCTCCCACGCCGCGACCGCCTTCCTGGCGGTCGTCGAAGCCGAGCGCAAGCGCGGGGAACCGGCCGAGGAGTAGCGGCTCAGAACCCGGTGGCGTACGGGAGGCGCCGGGCCGTGGCTTCGACCTCGGAGAACCGGTCGAGCAGGATGCCCGTCGTGTCCCACGCGCCGGTCGTCAAGGCGTCGCGCGTGTTGGCGGGCACCGTTGCCGCGTAGGCGACCCCGTCCACCGTGCAGGTCCCGCCCGGCAGGTCCACGCGCACGGCGGCCTGCGGGTTCCGTTCGATCGCCTCCATCATCCGGGCCACGGCCTCGGGCGACGCCGTCAGGCACGGCAGCCCGATCATCACCGAGTTGCCGAAGAAGATCTCCGCGAACGACTGCCCGACGATCGCCTGAATGCCCCAGCGCTGGATGGCCTGCGGGGCGTGCTCGCGCGACGAGCCGCAGCCGAAGTTCGTGTTGACGAAGAGCACCGAGGCGCCGGCGAACCTCGGATCGTCGAACGGGTGCCCCCCCGCCTTCCGATCGTCCTCGAACACGTGGCGCTCCATGCCCTCGAACGTGATTGCCCGGAGGAACCGCGCCGGAATGATGCGGTCGGTGTCGATGTCGTCGCCGCGCAGCACGAGCCCGCGGCCCTCGATGGTCGTGATCTGGCGCATCAGACGAGCCTCCGCACGTCGGTCACCTCACCGGCCACGGCGGCCGCCGCCACCATCGCCGGACTCATCAGCAGCGTCCGTCCGGTGGGGCTGCCCTGCCGGCCCTTGAAGTTCCGGTTCGACGACGCCGCGCAGACCTGATTGCCTTCGAGACGGTCGGGGTTCATGCCGAGGCACATCGAGCAACCGGCGCTGCGCCACTCGAAGCCGGCGTCCCGGAAGATCTCCGCCAGTCCCTCTTTCTCGGCTGCCTGGCTCACCCGCACCGAACCGGGCACGACGAGCGCCTTGACGTGGGGCGCGACCCTACGCCCCTTGACGACTCTGGCCGCCTCGCGCAGATCCGACAGCCGGCCATTGGTGCACGAGCCGATGAAGGCCACGTCGACCTTCATGCCGGCGATGGGCTGACCGGGCGTCAGGCCCATGTAGGTCAGCGCATCGGTGACGGCCTGCGCCTCGGCCCCCGCCGCCGACGGCGTCGGCACCCGCCCGTCCACCTGGATCGACTGTCCGGGGTTCACGCCCCAGGTGACGACCGGCGTCAGGCTGGACGCGTCGATGGTGACCTCGTCGTCGTAGGCGGCATCGGGGTCCGACGCCATCGACCGCCACCAGGCCTTCGCGCGCTCGAAGGCCTCACCCGACGGGGCGAACGGGCGCCCCTGGAGGTAGGCGAACGTCGTCTCGTCGGGATTGACGTAGCCGACCCGTGCCCCGCCCTCGATGGACATGTTGCAGATGGTCATCCGCTCGTCCATCGTCATCCGCTCGATGGTGTCGCCGGCGTATTCGTATGCGAATCCGTTCCCGCCCCGCACGCCCAGCTTCTGGATGATGGCCAGCACGACGTCCTTCGCATAGACGCCGGGCTGCAACGTGCCCGTCACGCGGATGCGCCGGACCTTCAGCGGATCCATCGCCAGGCACTGCGACGCGAGCACGTCGCGCACCTGCGAGGTCCCGATGCCGAACGCGACGGCACCGAACGCGCCGTGGGTCGACGTGTGGCTGTCACCACACGCGATCGTCATGCCCGGCTGCGTCAGTCCGAGTTCCGGGCCGATGACGTGCACGATGCCCTGCCGGTCGTCGTCGAGGCCGGCGAACCGCAGCCCGAAGTCGCGGCAGTTGCGCTCGAGCGCCGAGATCATGTCCTCGGCCATCACGTCGAGGAACGGCCGGGTCCGGGTTCGGGTCGGGACGATGTGGTCAACCGTGGCGAACGTGCGGTCCAGGAACGGCACTTTCCAGCCGTTCGCGCGGAGCGTGTCGAACGCCTGCGGGCTCGTGACTTCGTGCACGAGGTGCAGCCCGATGAAGAGCTGCGTCTGCCCCGTCGCCAACTGCCTGACCGTGTGGAGGTTCCAG
>CAWULT010000024.1:0-48892 GCA_963923455.1 uncultured bacterium | reverse complement strand
GTCGTGCCGCCGCTGAGCGAGGAGTCGACCCGCGGCGGCAGGGTGCTCTCGGTCCGCGAGCGCCTCGAGGAGCATCGCAAGAACCCGGTGTGCGCCAACTGCCACCGGCTGTTCGACCCGATCGGCCTCGCCCTCGAGAACTTCGACGCCACCGGCGGCTGGCGGACGCTCGAGGGCGGCACCGGCGGCGCCCCCATCGACGCCAGCGGCGAGCTGTCGGACGGCACGAAGGTGGACGGCGTCGTCTCGCTGCGCCGCGCGCTGGTGCAGCAGCCGGACATCTTCGTCGGCACCGTGGTCGAGAAGCTGATGACCTACGGGATCGGCCGGGGGTTGACGGCCCACGACATGCCGGTCGTGCGCGGCATCGTGCGCCAGGCGGCCGCGTCCAACTACCGGTTCTCGGCGATCGTGCAGAGCATCGTGAAGAGTCCGCCGTTCACCATGCGGCTCAAGGTGGCGCCGGCGGCGGAGCGCAGTACCACGGTCGCGGCCCGTTGAGGGCCGGCGCCCGGACGTGAACGGCAGGAGTCAAAGGAGCGAAGAGGTCATGTTCATCACGAAGAAGCAGCTGTCCCGGCGGACCGTTCTGCGCGGCATGGGCGCGACGCTCGCGTTGCCGCTTCTCGACGCGATGGTGCCGGCGCTCACGCCGGTGGTGCAGACGGCGGCGAGCCCGACGCGGCGCCTGGGCATCGTCTTCTTCCCGCTCGGCTGGCGCCAGGGCTTCTGGGTGCCGTCCACCGTCGGGCCCGACTTCGAGTTCACCCCCATTCTGAAGCCGCTCGAGGGGCTTCGGCAGCACCTCACCCTGGTGACGCAGCTCGACAACCCGCTCGATGGCCACGCGGCCACCGTGTCGCCGTGGCTCAGCGGCGCCCTGCCGAAGAAGACGTTCGCGGAGGACGTCTACAGCGGCGAGACGGTCGATCAGGTGGTTGCCAGCAAGATCGGCCAGGAGACCCTGCTCCCGTCGCTCGAACTCGCCACCGAGGACTTCACCGGCTATGTCGGCGGGTGCGACACGCAGTACTCCTGCCAGTACATGAACACGATCTCGTGGTCGTCGGCCACCACTCCGGTGCCGATGCAGATCAACCCGCGGGTGGTGTTCGAGCGCCTGTTCGGGCGACCGGGGACCGTGGAGCAGCGGAAGCGCCGGATGCAGCGTGACAAGAGCATCCTCGACTCACTGACCGCCGACGTGAGCGACCTGAAACAGGGGCTCGGCGGGCGCGATTCGGTCCGCCTGGGCGAGTACCTCGACCACGTGCGCGAGGTGGAGCGGCGGATTCAGGTGGCCGAGAAGAAGGCCGAATCGTCGGTCACGGCCGACGCCCCCGTCGGCATCCCGGAGCAGTGGGAGGAGCACGCGAAGCTGATGTACGAGTTGATGGTGCTGGCCTACGCCTCCGACGCGACGCGGGTCATCACCTTCATGAAGGCGAAGGACGCCAGCATGCTCTCGTACACGAACCTGGGCATCGCCGAGCCGCACCACGGGATGACGCACAACCTCCAGATCGAGGAGAACGTCGCGAACCTCGTGAAGATCAACACGTTCCACGTCAGCCTGTTCGCCCAGTTCGTGGAGCGGATGAAGAACACGCCCGACGGCGACGGGTCACTGCTGGATCACACGCTGCTGCTGTACGGCAGCGGCATGAGCGAGGCGTCCGTCCACTCGCGCCTGAGCATTCCGACGCTCCTCGTCGGCGGCGGCCTCTTCGGCCTCAAGGGCAACCGGCACCTGCAGGCGCCGCAGGGCACGCCGTTCGCGAACATGCTGTTGACCATTGCGAACAAGTTCGACTGCGACCTGAAGTCCTTCGGGACGCTCAGCAAGGGCGAGGTCAGCGTCTAGCCCGCCACCGGATTGGGGAGGACACGATGCGTACCCGTCACCAGGCCGCCCTGTGGCTCTGCGCCGCCGCGATCGCGCTCGGCACCCGCCCCGCCGGGGGCGCGGGCGTCCGCCTGATCGACGCGGTGAAGAGCGGCAGCCCCCAGGCCGTCAGCGCCCTGCTGAGGCAGAAGGCCGACGTGAACGCGGCGGAGGCCGATGGCACCACCGCGCTGCACTGGGCCGCGCACGCCAACAACCTGGAGATGGCGCGGCTGCTGCTGCGGGCCGGCGCCAACGTCAACGCGGTGAACCGGTACGGCGTGGCGCCGCTGCGCCTGGCGGTGGAGGCGGGCAACGTCGCGCTGGCCGAGGCGCTGCTGAAGGCCGGCGCGAACCCGAACGCCGCCATTCCGACCGGGGAATCGGTGCTGATGACGGCGGCGCGCGTCGGCGACCCGGCCACGCTGAAGCTGCTCATCGGCGCCGGCGCGCAGGTGAACGCCGCCGAGGCCACGCAGGGACAGACGGCGCTGATGTACGCTGCGCGCGAGAACCACGCGGCCGCCGTGAAGGTGCTGGTCGAGGGAGGCGCGGACGTGAACGCACGGTCCAAGCCGCTCGAATGGCCCGAGTTCAAGTTCAACACGGGGGGCATGATCTACACCGTGCAGCCGGTCGGCGGCTGGTCCGCCGCGATGTTCGCCGCTCGCGAGGGGGCCATCGACGCCGTGCGGGCCCTGGCCGACGTCAGGGCAGACCTCAACCTGCCCGACCCGGACGGGACGACGCCGCTCATCCTGGCCATCGTCAACGCCCGGTTCGACACCGCGGTGGCGCTGCTCGAGAAGGGCGCGAACCCGAACGCCGCCGACAACATGGGCATGACGCCGCTCTACGCGGCGGTCGACATGCACACGCTCTCGCCCCTGATGGGACGGCCGGCCCCGGCGCTGCGCGACTCGATCGATGCCGTCGAGATGGCGCGTGTGCTGCTGCGCCGCGGGGCGAACCCGAACCTGCAGCTCAAGCGCCCGATCATCGGCCGCCACACGGCCAACACGGGTGACGCGTCGCTGGGCGAGGGCTCGACCGCGCTGATGCGTGCGGCCAAGAGCGGCGATGCCCCGATGATCAAGGTGCTGCTCGAGGGCGGCGCCGACCCCCGGTTGACGCAGAAGGACGGGACGACCGCGGTGATGATCGCGACCTCCGCACGGGGGCAGCGCGTCTACGCCGGCACGGCCTCGGTGGGCACCCCGGCCACCGACCAGGACGCGCTCGACGCGGTGACGCTGCTGCTGTCGGCGCCCGTCGACGTCAACGCCGCGAACGCGAACGGCCAGACCGCGCTGCACAACGCCGCGGCGCGCGGAGCGGACGCCATCGTCAAGCTCCTGGTCGAGAAGGGCGCCAGGCTCGACGCGAAAGATCGACTGGGTCGCCTGCCGATCGACATCGCCAGGGGCGCCGCGGGCGGAGGGCGTGGACGAGGCGGCGCCGGCGGCGTGGTGCGCGAGAGCACGGCCGCCCTGCTGCGTGACGCGATGACGAGCCGCGGTCTCGCCATTCCGGCCCCGCCAGTGCTGCCTGCGGCCGCACCGCCGGAAGCGGAGGCGCAGCAGTAGCCGCGGGCGTCCCACCGTCGATGATGCGGTGTCGTCCGCGGCACGCCAGGGTGGCCGGCGTAGCCGCGCTGCTCGGGTACTGCTGCCTGCTCGCAGCCGTGGCGGAGGGAGAGCGCCTCCCGGCGCGCCAGACGTCCACGGAGGACGCCTCGCTCGCGCCCATCTGGCGCGGCGTCTACAGCGAGGCCCAGGCACGCCGCGGGCTGCAGGAGTACGCCCGCTCGTGCGAGCACTGCCACGGCGCCAGCCTGACCGGCAATCCGACCGACGAGGTGCCTGCGCTCGTCGCCGACGGGTTCCTGTTTCATTGGCGGGGCCGCACCGTCCAGGACCTGTTGGCGCGGGTGAGCCGGGCGATGCCGGCGGATGCGCCCGGCAGCCTGGACCCGCGCGCGTACCTGGACCTGGTCGCGTTCCTGCTCGAGGCCAACGGGTTTCCGGCGGGACCAGGCGACCTCGATCGAAACCGTGTGAGCACGCTCGTCATCGAGGCCGGCCGGCCGGCGCCGCGCCGGCCGTAGCCCGTGTGAACGCGACGAGCCGCCGAGGGGGCCGGCCATGAACCAGATTCCGTACCGCAAGCCCCAGCTGGGGCGTGACTACTGGATCAAGGATCGGGCGCTGCCCAACGCCGCCGACGTGGCCGAGCGGTGCCTGGCCAGCACCGACTGGGTGCTGGGGCACCCGTACGCCAACCAGCCGTGGCCGGGGAAGCGGTCGCGCAACGCGCTGCTGCCGGACGAACTGGCCCGCGTCGAAGAGTGGGTGGTGACGCAGACCGGCGTCTCGCGCCTGTGGAACGACACGGCAACCGGCGCGCGGTTCGTCGACCACAACTCGGCGCAGCTGGTCGGCGCGACCGAGTCGCGGTCGATGCCGCACACCGACGCGAAGGACTGCCGCTTCGCCGGCGTGCTGTACCTGACTCCCGGTGCCCCGGCGTCGGCGGGCACCTCCTTCTATCGCCTGCGCAACCCGGACGGCTCGCTCGGCGGCAACCAGTGCCCGCCGCAGCACGCGAGCCTGCGGGAGGCGCTCGGCGTGCCCAGCCTGCCGATGAGCGCGTGGAAGGAGGACCTCGCGATCCCCAACGTGTTCAACCGCCTGGTGGTGTATCGCGGCGACCTGGTCCACGCCGCGACGTCGTACTTCGGGGCGGACCATCGCTCGAAGCGGCTGACGATCGTCTTCTTCTGGCGGGCGTCGTGAGCCGTTCGCGCGTCGGCGTGGGCGTGATCGTGTCCGGTCTGCTCCTCGCGGGCGCGGCGGACCGGCTCGCGCTCGGCGCGGCGGGACGAACCGTCTGGGACGGCGTCTACACCACCGCGCAGGCCGAGCGCGGCAGGGACCTCTACGCCGGCCACTGCAGCAGCTGTCATGGCGACTTCCTCGACGGTGACGGTGTCGACGGCCGCGTGGTCGCGTTGGCGGGCACGACGTTCGAGGACAACTGGGACGCGGCCAGCGTCTACGATCTGTTCGCCAAGATCGACCGCACGATGCCGCGTGGGGCCCCAGGCAGCCTGGGCGCCCGGCAGTCGCTGGATCTGGCGGCCTTCCTGCTGCAGTCGAACGGGTATCCGGCCGGGCGAACCGAGCTGGCCGACTCGGCCGACCTGGCGCTCGTCGACATCGTCGGCAGGGACGGGCCGAGGCCGCTGCGGATTGGGTCCGGCGTGCGGACCGTGGGCTGTCTGAGCGAGTCCGCGGACGGCGCCTGGGCGCTCGTGCGCGCCAGCGCGCCGGTGCGGACGCGCAACCCCGCGGCCTCCACCGGGCCCGACGTGGAGCGCGCACGCACGACGCCGCCCGGCTCGACCACGATCCGGCTCACCGGCGCGAAGCCCGGTGCCGGCGCCGGCGCCAGGGTCGAGGTCAAGGGCGTGCTGTCGTCCATGGGGACCGAGCCCGCGATCACGGTGCTGTCGCTGCAGGTCGTCTCGCCGGCGTGCGAGTGATTGGCTGGGCGGGCGCCTGTCAGCGCGACGCGCCGCGCGTGACGGCCACCGCCTCGACCTCGACGAGCAGCGTGGGGCTCGCCAGTTGCGGCACGTAGACGGTGGTCGACGTGGGGTGGTGCGCCCCGAAATGGCGCTCGCGCACCGCGCGCACGGTCCCGAGGTCGTGGCCCGACACCACGAACACGCCGAGGCGCACGACGCTGTCGAGGGCGGCGCCGTGCGCCTGCGGGCAGGCACGCAGGTTCTCGACGCCGGCCTCGGGGCTCGCGTCCCGCGCCGCACCCGTGCAGGCCCGTGACCGACGGCGCGCGGGGCGAGGGGCCGACGTTCCGGACCGTGCTAATCTCCGCGTGCGAGCGGGGCCACGCGGTCAGGCCAGGCCCCAGACGAGAATGCTCCGGCGCAGACCGGCACGGCAGCGCGGTCGTTCCGGCGGCGCCGATGACGAGGTGAGAGGGAGGACGGCGATGGACGTTCGACGAGCAGTGGGTTGCATGAGGGGCGCGCTGGCCGCCGCCCTCGTGATCGGCGCGCCGCTGGCCGCCAGCGCGCAGGGGGGACGCGGCGTGCCCGAGCCCTACACCCCGGCAGCGGGCGCCAGGGACCTCAAGGCCGTGCTGTTCAACTGGGAACGGAACATGGGCATGCTGAAGGGCCATGACGAACGAGACATGGTCGCCATGCTGGAATACCAGGGCAAGGGCACGATCCAGGTGGACGGCCAGCCCTGCACGCTGACCAAACTGCGGGTCGGCACCAACTACCAGACCTTCAGCCAGCGGACGCAGTACACCTGCACACGTTCGAACGGACAGGCGTACTCCAACATCGAGGTGGTGAGCGGGCTCTACGCCTGGGACGAGGACACGCCGGGCGCCGAAATCGGCGGCACCAAGGGCAAGGTCACGCCGATGCCGGCAGCCGTGCAGGAGCGGCTCATCCGGTTCTGGGCCAGTCCGCAGGGGGCTCCGAAGGCCGCGGTGGCCGGGACGAGCGACACGTTCTGGCTCGGGGCGAACCCCGGGACATTGTTCGCGGACGGCCCCGCGAAAGTGGGCCAGACGTCCGTGTCATGGCAGGGCGACAAGCCGGTCGTCACCTTCCCGCTTCCGGGCGTTCCAGGGGCGACCGCAACGGCCACCCTCGACGCGAAATACATGACCGAGCGGGTCGTCGTGACTCAGGGGGGGACCACCCGGGAGTTCACCTACGGCGACTATCAGGACTGGAACAACCCGCTGAACAAGATCGAGGTCTTCTACGCCGGCAAGCTGACCGAACGCCGCAATGGCGCGGTGGTGCGCGACCTGACGACCACCGAGACCGAGACGGGCAACGTGTACGTCGTGGCGCCGGTGCCGGCCAGCGTGCAGAAGGCGATCACGGTCGCGGGCCAGATGCCGAAAGGGGTTTTCGCGAGGACGGAGCCGCCCATCGACAGGTCGATCCCGACGCCACGGATGGGCGCACATCCGGACCTGACGGGGAACTGGCAGTACAGCGACTGGATCGGCAACTACATGACGGGCGGCGGCCGCCGCTGTGCGCCGACGCAGAACGCCGACTGCAACCGCCAGGCCAACCAGACCTACGACTTCGAGCTCTACTCGCCGTCGCGGTTCGGCAACACGGGACGTCCGCTGTACAAGCCCGAGCACTGGGACAAGGTGCAGGAGCTCGACATGTGGACCAACAAGTACGACCCGGTCATGACCTGCCAGCCGCTCGGCGTGCCGCGTCAGGGCCCGCCGCGGCGCATCTACCAGACGGAGAACGACGTCACCTTCATCTACTTCGGCGGCGACGCGGGCGGCGGCTACGGCGAGTACCGCATCGTCCCGACCGACAACCGCAAACACGATCCGCAGCGCGCGATCGAGGCCACCTACCTCGGGTACACGGTGGGTCGGTGGGAGGGCGACACGCTGGTGCTCGACTCGATCTCGTTCGTCGACTCCACGTGGCTGGGGCGCGGCGGCTTCTTCCACACGGAGAACATGCACGTCATCGAGCGGTTCACCCGGCAGGGCGACGTGATTCTGTATGACGTGACGGTCGAGGATCCCGAGGTCCTGGTGGAGCCCTACGTGATCCCGACGCGCATCCTGCGCCGCAGCACCAACCAGGACGCGGGCCTGATCCGGGAGCGCGGCAACTGCGAAGTGTACGAGCTGAACGACATCAGCTCGCAGATTCGCCACTAGGCGAGGCGACCTGCGCCCGCCGGGCTCCCGCGCTGCAGGAGTCCGGCGGGGCGTTCCACGGGAGGCGGATGGCTGGGGCGCCGCGTGCCCCGCCCGTCCCCGGCCTCAGCGCTGCGGCTTTTCCTGGGCCCGCGCCCCGCTCAGAATCGCGGCGATGCCGTAGTTGCCCTCGTGGCAGGCGTACTCGAACATCAGTTCGCCGGTCTTCTTCAGCGGGATCATCAGCGTCCACGGACGCGACCAGGTCAACGGATCGTCGAACGTGACGTAGTACTCGAGCGTGTCGTCGGCGACCCGCCGGAACTTCTCGGTCACCCGCATCCGCTCCGAGTTGGTCAGGCGGAAGGCGTTGCGCACGAAGTTTGCCGTTTCGACGACCAGCGTGTCGCCCTCCCACCGTGCGCGCGAATCCCCGTGGTACAGCGCGATCGTGGGGGAGGCGTGCGAGCCGCGGCCGATCGGGAAGATCCGGGCATCGTGGATCATCTCGGTGCGCAGCCCGACGGCGTCGGGGCTCTGCGTGATCTCGAAGTAGCTCTGGTAGCCGGCGCGGATGTTCGGCGTGCCGTAGCTCACGCACCGGGTGCCGAGCGACAGGTCGGCGGCCCGGTCAGCGGGGCCCTTGCCCCGGCGCGCCGCCTCTTCGGCCCTCGCGCGTTCGAGCGCCGCGGGCGCCTGGGCCGGCAGCTGGCCGTCCGGCGGGTCGATGATGAGCGACGTCCGGTTGTCCCAGATGCGCTCGGACAGCCACGTCTGGTCGTAGTTGCCGGTCTGCGTGTCGGCGGAGCTGAACTTGGTCTTCCCCTCGAGCGCGGCGGTGATGAGCTCGTCGGCGAAGAACGCGTCGCCCCCGTCCATCATGGCCTGCGCCTTGGCCTTCAGCTCCGTGAGCTCGGCGTCGGTCATCGTGGTCCGCAGGCCGAACTGCCGCGGACGCTCGAGCGGCGTCATCGTGTTGTTGGCCCACACGCCCTGCAGGTCGGGCCGGCCGTCGGCGGTGCGCGGCACCACCCAGCGGCTTCCGGCCTTGGCCTGACCCATGACCGTCACGCCCCCGGCGAGCGCGAGCCCTATGCCGATTCCCAGGACGACGAGCGTCGTGCCGCGTCGAGCCATCTTCGAACCTCCCCCAAGGACGCCGCGGCCACGGGCCGCGCGTCGTGCCTGTCCAGCATGGTAAGGCAGACGCGGCCCGGCCCGGATCCGCGCCTGGAAGGATCGCCGGGGTTGGAGGCCTCGGCAAGTACCTCTTAGGAGGTAGCGTTGGGGGCCGGCAAGGACGGGTCGGGGACTGTCGAGCGAACGAGAGAGGGCGGGGCCGTGCAGCCGGGGAAGGAGAGCCAGGCGGCGGGAACGCCCGCCGCCTGGCTGCCCGAGGGGATCGACTCAGGCGAGATCGAAGCGATCGAGGTGCATCACCTTCGTCCACGCCGTGACGAAGTCGCGGACGAACTTCTCCTTGGCGTCGCTGCACGCGTAGACCTCGGCGAGGGCCCGCAGTTCGGAGTTCGACCCGAACACCAGGTCGACGCGGCTGCCGGTCCAGGTCACCTGGCCCGACTTCCGGTCGCGGCCCTCGAAGGCGTCGGCGGCCGACGAGGTCGCCTTCCACTCCGTGGCCATGTCGAGCAGGTTCACGAAGAAGTCGTTGCTGAGCGTGCCCGGGCGCGTGGTCAGCACGCCCTGGGTCGACTGCTTCGCGTTGGCCCCGAGCACCCGCAGGCCCCCGACGAGCACCGTCATCTCGGGCGCGCTCAGCGTCAGCAGCCGCGCCTTCTCGACCAGCAGGTACTCGGCCGGCAGCTCGTGGCCCTTGCCGACGTAGTTCCGGAAGCCGTCGAAGGTCGGCTCCAGCACGGCGAACGACTCGGCGTCGGTCTGCGCCTGCGTGGCATCCGTCCGGCCCGGGGTGAACGGCACCTCGACGGTGAAGCCCGCGGCCTTGGCCGCCTGCTCGATCGCCGCGCCGCCGGCCAGCACGATCAGGTCCGCCAGCGAGATCTTCTTCGCGCCGCCCGAGGCGTTGAAAGCCTTCTGGATGCCTTCGAGCGTCTGCAGCACCTTGGCGAGCTCGGCCGGGTTGTTGACCTCCCAGTCCTTCTGCGGCGCCAGACGGATGCGCGCGCCGTTGGCGCCGCCGCGCTTGTCCGTACCGCGGAAGGTCGACGCCGACGCCCACGCGGTCGACACGAGCTGGGCCACCGACAGGCCCGACGCCAGCACCGTGGCCTTGAGCGCCGCGACGTCCTGCGCGTCGACGAGCGCGTGGTCCACGGCGGGCAGCGGGTCCTGCCAGATCAGGGTTTCCTTCGGCACTTCAGGGCCGCGGTAGCGGGCAATCGGCCCCATGTCGCGGTGGGTCAGCTTGAACCACGCGCGCGCGAACGCGTCGGCGAACTCCTCGGGCTTCTCGAGGAACCGGCGGGAGATCTTCTCGTAGGCCGGGTCGAAGCGGAGCGCCAGGTCCGTCGTCAGCATCATCGGCGTGTGCTTCTTCGACGGGTCGTGCGCGTCGGGCACCGTGCCTTCGCCCATGCCGTGCTTCGGCTTCCACTGGTGCGCGCCGGCCGGGCTCTTCGTCAGCTCCCATTCGTAGCCGAACAGGTTCCAGAAGAAGTTGTTGCTCCACTTGGTCGGCGTGGTGGTCCAGGTGACCTCGAGGCCGCTCGTGATCGTGTCGCCGCCCTTGCCGCTGCCGTAGCTGCTCGCCCACCCGAGGCCCTGCGCCTCGATCGGCGCCGCCTCGGGCTCCGGGCCGACGTGGGTGGCCGGGCCCGCGCCGTGCGTCTTGCCGAAGGTGTGGCCGCCGGCGATGAGCGCCACCGTCTCCTCGTCGTTCATCGCCATGCGGCCGAACGTGTCACGGATGTCCTTGGCCGCGGCCAGCGGATCGGGGTTGGCGTTCGGGCCCTCGGGGTTCACGTAGATCAGGCCCATCTGCACGGCCGCGAGCGGGTTGTCGAGCTGCCGCTGGCCGCTGTAGCGCTCGTCGGCGAGCCAGGTCTTCTCGTTGCCCCAGTAGACGTCCTCGGGCTCCCAGACGTCCTTGCGGCCGCCGCCGAAGCCGAACGTCTTGAACCCCATCGACTCGAGCGCGACGTTGCCGGCCAGCACCAGCAGGTCGGCCCACGAGATCTTCCGCCCGTACTTCTGCTTGATCGGCCACAGCAGCCGGCGCGCCTTGTCGAGGTTCGCGTTGTCGGGCCAGCTGTTGAGCGGCGCGAACCGCTGCATGCCCGTGCCCGCGCCGCCGCGGCCGTCCTGGATGCGGTACGTGCCCGCCGCGTGCCAGGCCATGCGGATGAACAGCGGGCCGTAGTGGCCGAAGTCGGCGGGCCACCAGTCCTGCGACGTGGTCATCACCGCCGCGATGTCCTTCTTCAGCGCGGCGTAGTCGAGCGAGGCGAACTCCGCGGCGTAGTCGAAGTCCTCGCCCATCGGATCGCCGGCGGGCGGGTTGGGATGAAGGCTCTTGACATTCAGCTGGTTCGGCCACCAGTCCTGGTTGGCCGTCCCGCCCTTCGCCTTGCCCGTGAACGGGCACTTCATCTCGTTGCTCATGGTGATGTTGACCTCTGCTTGTCGTCGGTGTGCAGGCTGGTTGTCAGTCTGCGGGATTGGTGTCACGGTCCGCTGATGGACCAGTGGCGGGCTCGATGTCCGGGGGCGTGCGCTGGGGCCTGCGCCGGCGGGTGGACGCCTCGCCGGACGGGAGGCCCCGGTCCTGCGCCACGCACTCCGGGCACCGCCCCCAGTAGGCGACTTCCGCCTCGTCGATTTCGTAGCCCATGCCGTCGGCCGCCGTCAGGCACGGCGCCGACCCGACCGCGCAGTCGACGTCGACCACGCGGCCGCAGATGCGGCAGATCAGATGGTGATGGTTGTCGCCGACGCGGTCCTCGAAGAGTGCCGGCGAACCGATCGGCTGAATGCGCCGGACGAGCCCGGCTTCGACCAGAACGCCGAGCGCGTCGTAGACCGACTGGCGGGAAATGGCCCCGATTTCGGCCCTGGCGATCTCGGCTACGCCGTCGGCGGTGACGTGCGGGTGGCCCGACACGGCCCGCAGCACGGCCAAGCGCTGCGCCGTGACCTGCACGCCACGCTGCCGAAGTAGGTCCGCCGGGTCCCCGTGCATGTCCGTTGCAGCATATAGCAGATTCTGGATTCAGTCCAATATCTGATTCAGTTCAAGTTCGTTCGGACCCGACCAGGCGGGCCACGGCCCGCATTCCTTCCTCGCCGAGGTCGATGCTGTGCTCGTTCACGTACAACTTGATGTGCGCGTCGCACACCTCGTCCGACATCTCCTGGGCGTGCGCGCGGATCCACCCCCGACTCTCGGCCGGATGCGCGAACGCGTGCTCGACCGAGGCCCGGATGGCCCGCTCGGCGGCGGCGGTGATGTCGGTATCGAGGTCCGTACGGGCGCAGATGCCGGCGAGCGGGACCGGCAGGCCGGTGTCGGCCTCCCACCAGTCCCCGAGGTCGACGATCTTGACGAGCCCGTGGTCGGCGAAGGTGAAGCGGCTCTCGTGGATGATGAGGCCGGCGTCCACCTCGCCGCTGACGACAGCCGACAGGATGCGGTCGTACCGCACCTCCACCATCTCACCCAGGCGCGGCTCGGCCAGGCGCAGCAGCCGGAACGCCGTGGTGTCGCGGCCAGGAATCGCCACGCGCCCGGCCGTGGCCTCGGCCAGCGACGCGGGCCGGCGCGCCACGACGAGCGGGCCGACGCCGCGGCCGAGCGCCGCGCCGCTCCGCAGCAGCCGGTACCGGTCACCCACCGCGGGGAATGCGCCGAAACTGAGCTTCGTCAGGTCGAACGCGCCCTCGCGCGCGCGCTGGTTCAGTTCCTCGATGTCGAGCATCACCGGGCGCACCCGGAACGGGGCGTCCACGCGGCCGTGGGCCAGCGCGTGGAACGCGAAGGTGTCGTTCGGACACGGGGAGAAGCCGAAGGTCAGCTCACGCATGCCGCAATCTCCGCAATGAGACGTGGCGTCGCGTCGGCCACGGCCCGGAAGGCCTCCTCGAACCGCCAGCGGGCGCGATCGGGCTCTTCGATCTCGTTCGACACGGCGCGCACTTCGATCGCGGGTACGCCCGCGAGCCGTGCGGCTCGCAGCACCGCGAAACCCTCCATCGCCTCGACGTCGCACTCGCTCGTGCCGCCGACGCGGGCGCTCGTGCCGATGGGCAGCAGCGCGGCCTCCGGCAGCGCGCGCCGCGCGGCCTCGACCAGCGTGGCCGCGGGGATCAGCACGCGTGGGGCCCAGTCGTTCGACGGCGCGAGGTCGCAGTAGCGCGCCTCGGAGCCGATCACGAGCGCCAGTGGCGGGATGCCGCTGGCGCGCCTCGCTCCGGCGATGCCGACGTGCAGCACGGCCGACGGACGTGCCGCCGCGATCGCGGCGGCGGTGGCCGCGGCGGCCTCCACGGGGCCGACGCCGCAGCGCAGCGTGGCGACGCCCGTGGCGCCGGCCAGCTCACGGTCGGTGGCGGCGACGACGAGGATCGATGGGAAGGTGGCGGGCGGCATCTCGGGGGGCTGGCTGACGCAATTGTACGTCGCGAGTCCCGGCGGGATGGCCGCTGTCCGGTGCGATCAGGGAAGCTCGATGAACCGGACGTCGACGTCGTGGCCGGTCACCGTGAGGATGGCGACGCTCGGCTTCAGGTGGAACCGCTGCGGCCCGGCCGCGCCCGGGTTGACGACGATGCGGCCGTCCGGCGCCCGGACGAGCAGCGGCCGGTGCGTGTGCCCGTACACCAGGATGCCGGCGGAGTAGCGGGCGAGCAGCGCCTCGGGTGTCGGGCTGCCCAGTTCGTCGCCGTGGCTGACGTGCAGCGTCCGGCCGCCCACCGGCAACGTGCGCGTGCGCGGCAGCGACGGGTCGTGGCGGTCGTCGACGTTGCCCGACACGGCCTCCACCGGCGCCATGGCGGCCAGGGCCTCGAGCACCGCGCGACCACCGACGTCGCCCGCGTGCACGATCAGATCGACGCCCGCGAAGACGGTGGCCAACTGCGGCCGGACGCGGCCATGGGTGTCGGAGACGAGCCCGACGACCGCGCGCGTCCCGCCGGCCGACCGCGGAGGCGCTGCACGGACCCGGGCCGACGGCGGCACGGCCGGACGAAGGCGGTGGGACATTGGACGCGTCGTGTCCGGTCGGACAGGCGCCCGACCGTGGCGGTGATCTTACCGCCGGGCGACAGCCGCGACGGCAGGTCCGTGCGAACCATGAGAATTCAGATTGATTTGTCGGTACCCCTGTAGGAGTATGCGCGGGCAAGGCTCGAGGTCCGCGGGTGCGGATCTGTTCGCAAGGAGGAACCGGAGGTGTGCATGGGTGCAGTGGTCAGACTGGCGGCGCTGGTTGCGGTGTTCGCGTTGGCGCCAGTGGCGGCGTGGGCTCAGGCCGTCATCGCCGGGGCCGTCAAGGATTCGTCCGGCGCCGTGTTGCCCGGTGTCACGGTGGAGGCTGCCAGCCCGGCCCTCATCGAGAAGGTCCGCACGACCGTCACCGACGGCAACGGCCTCTACCGCATCGAAGACCTGCGGCCGGGCAGCTATACGGTGACGTTCACCCTGCCAGGCTTCGCCACGCTGAAGCGTGAAGGCATCGTGCTCGCCGGATCGTTCACCGCGGCCATCGACGCCGACATGAAGGTGGGCGGCCTCGAAGAGACGCTGACCGTCACCGGTGAAGCCCCCATCGTCGACGTGCAGAGCGCCAAGCGCGAAACCACGTTGAACAACGACATCCTCAAGGCCATTCCCACGGTTCGCAGCTACAACGCGCTCGTCGTGGTGGTGCCCGGCGTCGTCACCAACCTGAACGACACGGTCGTCGGCACGTCGACGACCCAGTTCCCGATTCACGGCGGCCGCAACAACGAGGGCCGCATGACGATCGACGGCCTGAACATCGGCAACCCGCCCGGTGGCAACCAGCCTCCGGCCTACGTCGCCGACGTCGGCAACGCCGAAGAGGTGACGTTCTCGACGTCCGGCGGGCTTGGCGAGTCGGAGACGGGCGGGCTGACGATGAACATCGTGCCGAAGACGGGCGGCAACCGGATCGCGGGGTCGCTGTTCTTCAGCGGCACCAACAAGAGCCTGCAGGCCAAGACCGTGGCCTATCCCGGCTTCGTGCCCGTGCCCTACGACAAGATCTACGACCTCAACGGCGCTGCGGGTGGCCCCATCAAGAAGGACCGGATCTGGTACTTCGTGAACGGGCGCACGCAGGGCAGCCGCCGCCCGAACGCGGGCCTCTATTTCAACAAGAACGCCGGCGACGCCACGAAGTGGCTCTACGATCCGGATCAGAGCCGCCCGAGCTTCTCGGACCGCACCTGGGAGAACGTCAGCGGCCGCGTGACCTGGCAGGCGAACGCCAAGAACAAGATCAGCGGCTTCTGGGACGAGCAGTCCACCTGCCGCAAGTGCGAGGGCACGACGACCGGCATCACCGACCCCGTGCGTCCGTCGCCCGAGGCGGGCAGCGTCGGTGCGACCAAACCGCTGCGGGTGATGCAGGCGTCGTGGAGTTCGCCGTTGACGAACCGCCTGCTCCTCGACGCAGGGTTCGGGGGCGTCTACTACGGCTGGGGCTCGTTCGAGCGCGATCCGAACCCGACGCGCGGCCTGACCCGCGTGGTCGAGCAGTGCGCGGCGGGCTGCGCGGCCAACGGGGGCGTCGCGAACCTGACCTACCGGTCGCAGAACTTCAACATCAACAACACCGGCTCGTTCTCGTGGAAGGCCAACGTCTCGCACGTCACCGGCTCGCGCAGCCTGAAGGTCGGCTACCAGGGCACGTGGATGGTGGACAACCGGACGTGGATGGCCAACGACACGCAGCTCGAGTACCGCGTCAGCAACGGTGTCCCGAATCAGTTGACGATGCTGCTGTCGCCCTACCAGAACGACGGGCGCGCGGGGTGGCACGCGGGCTTCGCCCAGGGCCAGTGGACGCTCGGCCGGGCGACGATGCAGGGGGCCGTCCGCTACGACCACGCCGCGAGCTGGTTCCCGGAGCAGACGCTCGGTCCGTCGAAGTACTTCCCCAACAAGATCGTGTTCCCGGCCACGAAGGGCGTGAACGCCTACAACGACATCACCCCGCGGCTGGGCCTCGCGTATGACGTGTTCGGCAACGGCCGAACGGCGCTCAAGGCCAACTTCGGCAAGTACCTCGAGGGCGTCGGCGTCTCCACCAACTACGCCAACAGCAATCCCACGCTGCGGATCCCGACGTCGACGGGCCCATTCGGCGTCCAGGGCGTCAACCGCGCCTGGACCGACGCCAACAGCAACTGGGTGCCGGATTGCGACCTGAACAACCTGACGGCCCAGGACCTGCGCGCCACCGGCGGGGACTTCTGCGGCGCCGTGTCGAACGCGCGCTGGGGCCAGAACGTCCTGACCAACCAGTACGACCCGAACCTCCTGAAGGGCTGGGGGGTGCGGCCGTCCGACTGGGACTTCGGCGTCTCGGTGCAGCAGCAGATCCTGCGCCGCATGTCGGTGGAGGTGGCCTATCACCGTCGCTCGTTCGCCGGCTTCACGGTGCAGGACAACACGCTCGTGTCGGCGTCCGAGTACAGCCAGTTCAGCGTGACGGCGCCCATCGACGCGAAGCTGCCGAACGGCGGTGGCTACGTCGTCTCTGGCGTCTACGACGTCGACCCGTCGAGGTTCGGGCAGATCCTCAACAACGTCACCGACTCGAGCAACTTCGGCAAGGCGTCTCAGGTCTTCAACGGCGTCGACGTGACGGTGAACCTGCGGCAGGGCGGCCTGACGCTGCAGGGCGGGACCAGCACGGGGCAGACGACGTCGAAGTTCTGCGACGTCCGCCGCAACCTGCCCGAACTGTCCATCAACGTCGGCGCCGGCCTGCAGACGTCGGCGATCGGCCTCGGCAGCCCGTACTGTGACGTGTCGAGCGGCTTCCTGACGCAGTTCCGCGGCTTGGCCTCCTACGTCGTCCCGAAGATCGACGCACAGGTCAGCGCGGTGTTCCAGAGCAAGCCAGGCCCGGCCATCCTGGCCAACTGGGCGGTGCCTTCGGCGACGGCCGCCGCCTCGCTCGGCAGGCCGCTGGCCGGCAACGCGCCGAACATCACGGTCAACCTGATCGAGCCGGGCACGGTCTATGGCGACCGGGTCAACCAGCTCGACCTGCGACTGGCGAAGAACGTGCGGTTCGGCGCCCGTCGCGTGATGTTGAGCGCCGACCTGTACAACGCCCTCGACACGACGGCGATCCTGACCTACAACTCGGCGTACGCGCCGCCGTCGGCGACCAACCCGGCCGGCGTGTTCATGCAGCCCCTCACCGTCGCGACGCCGCGGATGGTCAGGTTCACCGCCGAGCTGACGTTCTAGGGACGGCCGGGCGGGAAGTCGCGTGCGCCGGCGGGCAGTCCGGCGGGTCTAGCCAGTTGCCATTCGCCAGGCCACTGGCTAGACTTCGCACGTCACCTTGAACGTGCCGATGAGGCGAATGATCAGAACGGGCGTCGTCGCAGCGGCCGCGGCGCTGTACCTGGCGGTGCTCGGCACCAGCGGGCCGGGCGGGGGCGTCCGCGCCGCGGGCCCATCGCAGGCGCCCGCCGCTGCCGGGCCCGCCGCTGCGCCGCGGACCGTCGCGCAAGGGGCGCCGGCGGCTCCGGCTCCCGTGGGTGCGCGTTCCGCGGCGGCCGATGACGTCGCCCCACAGGCACTCATCGATCAGTACTGCATGAGTTGCCACAGCGACAGGACCCGCGCGGGCGGCCTGGCGTTGTCGGAGCTCGAGTTGGACAAGGCCGGCCAGCACGCCGAGATCGGCGAGAAGGTGGTGCGCAAGCTGCGCGGCGGCCTGATGCCACCGGCCGGGTCCCGGCGCCCGGACGCCCGGACCTCGGCCGCGTTCGTCTCGTGGCTCGAAGCGCGGCTCGACTCGGCCGCCGTCGCCCCCCGTCCCGGTCGCGTGCCGCTGCGCCGCCTCAATCGCCGCGAGTACCAGAACGCCGTCCGCGACCTGCTGGGGTTCGACGTCGACGCGACGGCGTTGCTGCCGGACGACAACGTCAAGGGGCACTTCGACAACGACGCCTCGGCGCTGCAGGTATCGCCGAACTTCGTCGACCAGTACATCTACGCCGCGCGCACGGTGGCGCTCGAGGCAATCGGAAACCCCAAGGCGCCCCCCCTCACCACGACGTACGGCGACGTCGCCAACATGGTGATCTCGCTGCCGCCGGCTGGCGCGCCCGGAACCGGTCGCCAGCAGCACCGGCTCGACGGAATGCCGTTCGGCACGCGCGGGGGGGTCGTCGTCGAGCACAACTTTCCGGCCGACGGGGAGTACGAGCTGACCATCGGCGACATGGCGCTGGCCCGCGAAGTGCCGCGGATGGAGTTCGAGAACACGGTGCTCGCGCTGCTCGACGGCAAGGAGTTCTACCGGACGACCATTGGCGGCGAGGCCGACCACAAGGCGATCGATCAGCGGCTCGACCCGGCGGTGGAAGAGATCAACGGCCGGCTGCGAAAGATCCGGTTCCACGCCACGGCCGGCCAGCACAAGCTGGCCATCACCTTCGTGCACCGCAGCTTCGCCGAGAGCGACGAGCGCGTGCGCACGATCGCGCTCGAAGGCGGGCAGGAGCGCATCCAGGCCGCGCACGCCCTGCAGATTCGCGGGCCGCTCGCGGTGACGGGGATGAGCCAGTCGGCCAGCCGCAGCCGCATCTTCACCTGTCAGCCATCGCGCCCGGATGACGCGGGCGAAGGTGGATGCGCCCGCGAGATCATCGGCACCCTGGCGCGGCGCGCCTTCCGCCGCCCGGTCACGGAGGCGGACCTCGCACCCCTGATGGCGTTCTACCGGTCTGGGCGGGCGGCGGGCGGCTTCGAGGGCGGCGTCCGCGACGCGTTGAGCGCGATTCTCGCGAGCCCGTACTTCCTGTATCGCGTGGAGTCGGGCGGCGCGGCCGGCGGCACGCGCACGCTGACCGACCTGGAGCTGGCGTCGCGCCTGTCGTTCTTCCTGTGGAGCAGCCTGCCCGACGACGAGCTGCTGCGGGTGGCCACGGAATCGCGGCTCGGCAGGCCCGACGTGCTGGCCGCGCAGGTGCGCCGAATGCTGGCGGACCCGCGGGCGAAGTCGCTGAGCGACGACTTCGCGTTCCAGTGGCTGCACCTCTCGAAGCTCGACGAGATCACGCCCGACCGGGGGCAGTTTCCGCATGCGAGTGGCCTGCTCGATCCCCGCGACCTGTTCCGGGAGGAGCTGTCGCGCTTCATCGACAGCGTGCTCCGTGGCGACCGCAGCGTGATGGAGCTGCTGACGGCCGACTACACCTTCCTGAACGAACGCCTGGCGATGCATTACGGCATCGAGACGGTGAAGGGCAGCCACTTCCGCCGCGTGACGCTGGCCGACACGGCGCGCCACGGCCTGCTGGGCAAGGGCGCCATCCTGATGCTCACCGCGTATCCGAATCGCACGTCGCCCGTGCTGCGCGGGGCCTGGATCCTCGACCGCCTGCTCGGCACGCCCCCGGCCGACCCGCCGCTCAACGTGCCGTCGCTGCCGGAGAACCGGCGCGGGCAGCCGGCGAAGACGCTGCGCGCCCGGCTCGAGCAGCACCGGGTGAACGCCACGTGCTTCGCGTGTCACGGCGTGATGGACCCGCTCGGGTTCGCGCTCGAGAACTTCAACGCGGTGGGGCAGTTCCGCGCCAACGATCCCGACACGCTGACGCCCATCGACACCGCCGGGAAGCTCCCGGACGGTACCCCGATCAGCGGGCCCGACGACCTGCGCTGGGCGATCGTGGGGCGAGCCGATCACCAGTTCGCCCAGACGTTCACCGAGAACCTGCTGACCTACGCGCTCGGGCGCGCCCTCGACTATCGCGACATGCCGACGGTGCGCCGGATCGTCCGGCAGGCCGCGGCCAACGACTATCGCTTCACGTCCATCGTGCTGGGGGTCGTGTCGAGCGACGCCTTCCGCAAGCGGGAGGCCGAGGGCGGCGACCGGGCGCCCGTGCAGCACGCGTCAATCCGGGCTGGAGGACTCTAGGCATGTTCCTCACACGCAAGCACCTGTCACGCCGCACGGTCTTGAAGGGCGCCGGGGCGACGTTCGCGCTCCCGTTGCTCGACGCCATGATTCCAGCGGGCACGGCGCTGGCGCAGACGGTCGCGGCCGCGAGCCCGCGTCTGGGCTTCGTGTACTTTCCGCACGGCGCGCTCCAGGACGAATGGCAGCCGAAGCAGACAGGCCGCGACTTCGAGTTCCCGTTCATCCTGAAGCCCCTGGAACCGCTGCGTGATCACGTCACGGTGGTCAGCGGCCTGCGCAACAAGGGCGGCGAGAGCTCGAGCCCGCACGGCATCATCGAGGAGACGTGGCTGAGCTGCGTGAGCCCGCGCCTGCGCAACGCCAAGACCGGCGTCGGCGTGACGGCGGACCAGATCGCCGCGCGACACCTGGGCAAGGAGACGTCGCTGCCGTCGCTGGAGCTGTGCGGCGAGCCCGGCGGCATGATCTCGTTCCGCACGCCCGCGCAGCCGTTGCCCATGGAGAGCAACCCGCGCAAGGCGTTCTACGGCATGTTCGGCCAGGGTGACACGACCGAGGAACGGCGGGCCATCCTGAAGACGACCGGGAGCCTGCTCGACTACGTGAGGGATGCGACCGCCACGCTGAAGCGCTCGCTCGATGCGAGCGATCAGACCAGGGTGAGCGACTACCTCGACTCGGTCCGTGAGATCGAGCAGCGCGTGCAGAAGCTCGACGAGAGCGCGCGAACCTTCGGCGACCTGCCGGGCGCGCCGCTCGGCCCGCCGGAGGACTTCGGGGAGCTGCTCGACATCCAGTTCGAAATGGTGGCGCTGGCGTGGCAGACCAACCGCACGAAGGTGGCCACCCTGAAGATGGTCGAGGAAGCCAGCATGCGGACCTACCCGAACCTGGGGGTGCACGAGGCCTTCCACCCGACCTCGCACTGGGGTGGCTTTCCGGAGCGCGTCGCCAACCTGCGGCTGATCCAGAACTACCACACGGCCGTGTTCGCCAAGTTCGTCAAGCGCCTCCACGAGATGCGCGAGGGCAACGGCTCGGTGCTCGACAACGCGATCATCCTGTTCGGCAGCAACATGGCCAACAGCGACGCGCACAACAACGACCCGCTGCCGCAGGCGCTCATCGGCCGCGGTGGCGGCCTCAAGGGCAACCAGCACCTGCACTACCCGCAGGACACGCCGCACGCGAACATCCTGGTCACCATGCTGCACCGCGCGGGCGTCCCTGGGACGGACATCGAGAAGTTCGCGGACAGCACCGGCCCCTTCTCGGAAGTGTGAGCATGCACGGCTGGTGGGGTCTGGCTCGAGCCGGCATCTCGGCCGCGCTGATGGCCGCGGGCCTGGTCGCGGCGGCGCCCGCCGTGCCGGCCGCCGCGCAAGCGGGCGCCTCCCGGTCCGGCGCTGCGCAGGCCGGGCCGTCCGGCCGGGCAGGGGCCACTGGACGAGCGCCGGCGGTGCGTACGCCGCGCCGGCGCGAGGACGTGAACCGCCGCAACGTCGACGGCAGCACGCCGCTGCAGTGGGCGGTGTTCGAGGGCAACCTCGCGGAGGCGCGGCGCCTGCTGCGCGCCGGCGCGAAGGTGTCGGTGGCCAACGCCTACGGCGCCACCCCGATGAGCCTCGCGGCCGAGGTCGGCAACGCCGACATGATCGGGCTGCTGCTCGAGGCCGGGGCCGACGCCGACGCCCCGAACCCCGAAGGGCAGACGGCGCTGCAGGCCGTGGCGAGGACCGGCAACGTGGCGGCCGCGCAACTGCTGCTGAAGGCGGGCGCCTCGGTCGACGCGCGCGAGAAGTGGGGCGGGCAGACGGCGCTGATGTGGGCGACGGCGCGCCGCCACCCCGAGATGATGCGGCTGCTGATCTCGAAGGGCGCCGACGTCAACGCGCGTTCCGCCGTGCGCGACTACCAGCGCCACGTGACGGCCGAGGGGCGCCCCAAGAGCCTCGACAGCGGCGGCCTCACGCCGCTCCTCTACGCGGCACGCGAGAATTGTCTCGCCTGCGTCGACGTGCTGCTCGAACACCGGGCGGACATCGACCTGCCCGACCCGGACGGCGTGTCACCGCTGCTCGTGGCCGTGATGAACGCGAACTGGGACCTGGCCCGGCGCCTGATCCTCGCCGGCGCGGACGTCGATCAGTGGGACATCTACGGAGAGGCGCCGCTGTACACGGCGATCGACCTGCGCAGCCGTGTCGACGGTGGCCGGGCGTCGATCGATCCCACGAACGCGACCACGGGCCTGGCGCTCATCACCTTGCTGCTGGAGCGTGGGGCCAACCCGAACATGCAGCTGTTCTTCAAGCCGGCGAACGTGCGGGGCGGGAACCACACCCGTGGCGCCACCCCGCTCATCCGCGCGGCGACCAACGGCGACCTCGACGTCGTGACGCTGTTGCTGAAACACGGTGCCGACGCGACGCTCTCCATGGCGGACCGGCAGACGCCGATTCACGCCGTGCTGTCCGGCCGCGCGCCGGAACCGCAGGCACGCGAGTTGATCCGCGTGCTGCACGACGCGGGCACGGACGTCAACGTCGTGGCGCTCGTGAATCATCCCGAGGAGATCCGGGGCGGCACGGCGCTGCACTACGCCGTCCGGAAGCGGTACAAGGACGTCATCGAGCAGCTCGCCGCCTACAAGGCCGACCTCGACGCCACGGATCAGGACGGCCTCACCGCGCTCGATTACACGCAGTCCCGCGGCTTCATGCCCTTCATGGCGCTGCAGACGCCGCTGTACAACGAGGAGGCCGCGCTCCTGCGTGAGCTCGGTGCGACGAAACTGCTGGAGAAGAGCCCGGTGTGGCCCGTGCTGGGGCCGCCACAGGGCGTCTGGGCGGACATCTGGCCGCTCGGCGAGTCGCGCGTGCACGCACCGATCTACCAGCGCGAGGGCCAGTGACCCGGACGCGGCGACAGTTCCTGCGCGACGGCGCGGTCGTGCTCGGCGGGGCGGTGCTGCCGTCGCCGGCCGGCGCGCAGGCGGCCGCGGCGCGCATCTCCACGACCGACCTGGGCGGCGGCGCGTTTCTGCTGCAGGGCGCCGGTGGCAACGTCCTGGCGGTGCGCCGGCCGGCGGGCGGCGCGGCCGCGCCGGGAGCCTCGGCCGACGGCGCCCTCGTGATCGACGGCGGGCGCGTGGCCAACGCGGAGGCTCTGATGGCCGCGGTCCGACGCGTGACCGGCGCCACGCGGGTTCACACGCTGGTCAACACCCACTGGCACCCCGAGCAGACGGGCCTCAACGAGGTCGTGGGTCGCGCCGGCGGCGTGATCTTCGCCCATGAGAAGACGAAGACCTGCCTGAGCCGCACCGTCTATTCGTCGGTGGCGTTCAGCGGCCGTCTCGCGCCCCTGCCCGAGGTGGCCCGGCCCACCCGGACGACGCGCGGCGACGGGTCGATGGCGGTGGCCGGCCAGACCGTGGATTACGGCTACCTGCCGGCGGCGCACACCGACGGCGATCTCTTCGTGTACCTGCCGGCGCTGAATCTGCTGGCCGTTGGCGGCGTGATGTCGGTGGACGGGTGGCCGCTGCTCGACTACCGGAACGGCGCCTGGCTGGGCGGGCGCGTTCGGGCGCTCGAGCGCCTGGCGGATCTGGTGACGCCCGACACCCGCGTCGTGCCCGCCGACGGGCGCGTGATGACCGGCCGTGACGTCGTGCGCCAGCGCGACATCTACCGGCAGCTCTTCGAGACGATGATCGGCTACCTGAACATGGGCCTCGGACCCGAGGACGCCGTGCCCCGCAAGCCACTCAAGGCCTACGAGGCCGAGTTCGGCGACGCGTCGGAGTTCGTCTACGGCGCGCTGCGCAGCATGATGATCGCCTACGTGCCCGATTGAGGCATGGACCGGCCGCGTGCAACGCACGCGGCCGGTCCGCCCCGGCGGCCTACTTCGGCGTCACCCGTACCAGTGCACCGGCGCTGGCGTCCTCGATCATCCAGACCGCGCCGTCTGGCGCCACCGCGACGTCCCGGATGCGCTTGCCGACGTCCCACCGCTCCGCGGTGCTGGCTCCACCCTTGCCGTCGAACGTGATCCGGTTGAGGCTGCGCGAGCCCATGCCGCCGATGAGTGCGGAGCCCTTCCACTGCGGGAACAGCGACGCGTTGTAGAAGGTCAGGCTGCCCGGTGCGATGACGGGGTTCCAGTAGATGACCGGCTTGGTGAGGTCCGCGCGCGTGTCGGGGCTCGGAATCGGCACCCCGTTGTAGTTGGTGGAGTAGGACACCAGCGGCCACCCGTAGTTCTTGCCCGGCTCGATCAGGTTCAGCTCGTCGCCGCCGCGCGGGCCGTGCTCGACTTCCCACAGACGACCGTCTGGACCGAAGGCCAGCCCGTAGGGGGTGCGATGGCCGCTGCTCCAGGTCTCGGCGGGTGCGAGGTTGGCCTTGGGGAACGTGTAGGTGCTGACCGCGGCCGCGGTCTTCGCGACCTCGGTGTCCCGCGGCGGGTCGATCAGGGTGACGCTGCTGCTGCCGGTCTTGCCCGCCATCGGGTTGCCGGGGGCCGGCTTCCCGTCGAGGGTGAGCCGCAGGATCTTGCCGAGCGGCTGATTCGGGTCCTGGGCTGGCGTCATGCGCTGGCGGTCGCCGACGGCCAGGAACAGGTACTGTCCGTCCGGCGAGAACGCCACCGCGGCGCCGAACTGGCCGCCCTTGCCCTTCGGCATGTCACGCCAGATGACGTCGAGGCCATCGAGGCTGGCCGCGGCACCGGTCATCGTGAGTCTGGCGCGAGCCAGCGCCAGACTCGACCCGCCCTCGCCGGGCTCCGCGTAGGTGAGGTAGACGCTGCGGTCGCTCGCGTAGCGCGGCGACACGAAGACGCCCAGCATGCCGCCCTGGCCCTGATGCAGCACGGCGGGCACGTTGGCAACCGGCGTCTTGGCGCCCTGCTGCGTGACGAGCCACAGCGCGCCGGGCTTCTCGGTGACGAGCATGCGCCCGTCGGGCAGGAACGCGATGCGCCAGGGCAGGTTGAACGTCGCGACCTCCGTCATCGTGAAGGGCAGGGTCGTCTCGGGCTTCTGGGCACCCGCGTTGACCTGGGCCAGGGCCGGCGTCGATGCCAGCGTCACGAGCAGCGCCGCACGTGTCAGCGTCCTCATCTTTCGGTCTCCTCTCGTCTCGGTGATTCGGGTCGCGCGGTCAGCTCGCCGTGCCGTCCTCTGCCCCGCCGCCGGGCCCATCGGGCTCCACGCTGATCTTACGGCGTTTCCCCGGGAGACGCGGCCCGCGGCTGCGCGAACACCCGTGGCGCGGTTGTCGACCGTGCCGACGGGCAGGCCGCGCGCGGCGCCGACGGCCCCAGCCCCCACCCGACACGGTTCCGGCTACAATCCCCGCAGTCGGAAGGGCCTGGCGTCGCGGGCGGGCTGTGTCCCGCCGCGCACCTCACGCAGGCCCCCTGGAGAGCGACCATGAGACAGATGCCCGGATGGATGCTGGCGCTCGCGCTCACCGTCCTGATCGCGACGCCGTTCGCGCAGGGCCCCACCGGCGGCGCCGCGCCGGCGCGCCCGGCGCGGGCGACGGCCGGCAGGGCCATCCCGCGGCTCAGCGACGGCAAGCCCGACATGCAGGGCTACTGGACCAACCAGACCTTCACGCCGTTCGAGCGGCCGGCCGAGTTCAGGGACAAGCAGTTCTTCACCGCGGAAGAGGCCGAAGCCTACGCGCAGAAGCGCCTCGAGGACGTCAAGGACGTCCCGCGCGGCGACGAGGTGAAGAGCGACGCCGACATCCACTACGACGACGGCATCTGGCTGCTCGAGGGCTACAAGAAGGGGGCGATGCTGCGGACCTCGATCGTCACCGATCCGGCGGACGGCCGGATGCCTGCCCTGAGCGCCGAGGGGCAGCGGCGGGCCCAGGACCGGGCCGCGGCGCGCAAGGGCATCGGGCCCTTCGACAGCGCGCAGGCGCGCGGTCTCTCGGAACGCTGCATCTACTGGGCGCACGAAGGCCCGCCGATCCTGCCGACGGGCTACAACTCCAACCTCCTGATCGTCCAGGCGCCGCAGACCTTCGTGATCCAGCCCGAGATGATGCCCGTGGCGCGCGTGGTGCCGCTCGACGGCCGTTCGCGGGTGGGCTCGGCCATCCGCGCGTACCGCGGCGATTCGCGCGGACGCTGGGAGGGCGACACGATGGTCATCGAGACGGCCAACTACAGCGAGAAGACGGCCTGGCGAGGGGCGTCGGAGCACTTGAAAGTCACCGAGCGGCTCACCATGACCGGCCCGGATTCGATCCGCTACCGGTTCACGGTGGACGACCCGTCCACGTGGACGCGACCGTGGAGCGGCGAGTACGAGATGACACGCATCGACGGTCCGCTGTTCGAGTACGCGTGCCACGAGGGCAACTACCAGCTGCCGGGCATCCTGCGCGGTGCGCGGAAAGTGGAGGCCGACGCGGCCGCCGCGGCGCGGCCGCGCTGAACTCCCGCGCCCAGTCCCGCCCGAACGGGGCGGCACGCGGTCCCAGTTGTCGAACGCTCCGGAGGCTCCCATGTCGAGACACGCCGTCGCCATCCTTTCCGCCGCGGCCATGTGCGCGGTCGTGCTGCCGCCGACCGTGGCGACGCAGCAGCGGAGCGCGCCTCCGCTGGTGATCACCGCGCACAACGGCGCCCCAGCCGCCCCCTACACCACGCCGCGGACGCCCTGGGGCGACCCGGATCTGCAGGGCGTCTGGAGCAGCGACGACACGGCCGGCATCCCTCGCGAGCGGGACGCGAAGGCGGGCACGCGGCTGTACCTGACCGACGAGGAGTGGGCCGCGCGCCAGAAGCAGGTGGCCGACGGCGTCGCCCGGGGCGAGAACGCCGTCGGGTCGTTCCGCAACGACTTCGCCACCCGGGCGTTCCGCCAGACGTCGCTCATCGTCGACCCGCCGGACGGCCGCATGCCGGCGTTCACCCCGGAGGCGGAGAAGCGCCGCGCGCCGCGCGACCGCGGCACGTTCGGCGACGGTCCGTTCAACACGTTCGACGACTTCACGCTGTACGACCGCTGCATCACCCGAGGCATCGTCGGCTCCGTGCTCCGCGTCATCTACGGCAACGGCAACCGCATCGTGCAGGCCCCTGGCGTCGTGGCCTTCAGCTACGAGATGATCCACGACACCCGGATCTTCTACACGGACGGGCGGCCGCACCTGACGCCGGTGATGCGGCAGTACCTGGGCGACTCGCGGGCGCGCTGGGAGGGCGATGAGCTGGTGGTCGAGACGACGAACCTGACCGACAGGACCAGCATCGGGGGCAACGGCAACGGCCTGCGCCACAGCGACCGGATGGTCATCACCGAGCGCTTCAAGCGCGTCGCGGACGACGTCGTCCAGTATCAGTTCACCGTCGACGACCCCGTCACCTACGCGCGGCCGTTCACCATGTCGATGCCGCTGACGCCGCTCTCGGGCGGCGTGATCCTGCCCTACGACTGCCACGAGGGGAACGGGGCCGTGAAGAACGCCCTGAGCGCGGAGCGGGCCGAGGACAAGGCCCTCGCCGAGGATCAAGCGAAAGGCCTCGTCCGGCCGCGGCGGCGCGCGCAGGAAGGCGCGACGCCGGGCGGCGGCCTGCCGGCGGCGCGGCGCGACGCCGAGGAGAACTGACGCCGTCATGGCGCCCCGCGGCCGCCTCTGCGCGGCGCCATGGCCGGTCCTCGCCGGCATGATGGTGCTGATGGCGGTGCGCCTAAACACCGGCCATGCGCAGTCGCCGGCGCCGATGACCTTCTTCGTCGCGAGCACCGGTCGCGGGTTCGGCGGCAATCTCGGCGGCCTGGACGGCGCGGACGCGCACTGCCAGCGCCTGGCCGCCGTGGTCGGCCAGGGTGGTCGCATCTGGAGGGCCTACCTGAGCTCGCCGGCGGCGGACGGCCGGCCCGCGGTGGACGCTCGCGACCGCATCGGCCGTGGACCCTGGTTCAACGCCGAGGGCGTCCGCATCGCGAGTGACGTGGCCGACCTGCACGGGGACGCCGCCGGCCTGTCGCGTGACACGGCGCTGACCGAGAAGGGGGCCCTCGTCGGCCCGACGCGCCACGACATCCTGACGGGTTCGGCTCCCGACGGCACGCTGTCGGCCGAGGCTCCCGACACGACCTGCCACGGCTGGACGAGTTCGGCCGGCGGGGCGGCCATGCTCGGGCACAGCAACCGGTACGGCGGCGGCCGTCCAGGCTCGTGGAATGCGGCGCACCTGTCGCGCGGGTGCAGCCAGCAGGCGCTGCGCGCCAGCCTCGGCGACGGCCTCTTCTACTGCTTCGCCGCGGACTGAGCGGTTCAGGAGCGGACGCGGGGGGCGTCGGTGCCTTCCGGTCGGTCCTTCCACGCCACGAACGCCTCGCCCGCGGGCCGGCGGTAGTCACCACGGGTCAGCACGCGCTCGAGCCAGCAGTAGAGCACGATGAACAGGTAGCGGCTGCCCATCTCCCGCAGGCGCAGGCTCGAGACTCCCGCGTCGCGTTGCCGCCACGAGATCGGCACCACCTCGTACGAGTAGCCACGCACCACGGCCTTGAGCGGCAGCTCCACGGTGAGGTTGAAGTGCGCCGACAGCAGCGGCCGGCAGCCCGCGATGACGTTCGCCCGGTAGGCCTTGAACGCGTTGGTCGTGTCGTTGTACCGCAGCCCGAAGAGCAGCCGGATGAGCAGGTTGGCCGCACGGTTGACGACGCGCTTGAGGGGCGGGTAGCGCTCCACCCGGCCTCCCCGCACGAACCGTGAGCCGAACGCGCACTCGGCGCGATCGCGCAGCACGTAGTAGTAGCGCAGCAGGTCGTCCGGGGCGTCGGAGCCGTCACCCATCATGACCGCGACGGCGTCGGCCTCGAACGCGTCCAGCCCGCGGCGCACGGCGTGGCCGAACCCGTGCGGAGGCCCGTTCTGGACGAGCCGTACGTTCGGGTCGCTGGCGCTCCGCGCGCGGACTTCATCAGCGGTGGCGTCCGTGCTGCCATCGTCGACGACCACGATCTCGTACGGCAGGCCGTCCCCGCGGAGCGCCGCGCCAATCTGGTCGAGCGTGCGGCCGATGTTCGGGGCCTCGTTGCGCGCGGGGATGACGACGGCGAGCTTCATTCCGCCACCGTGGCGCGCACGCCGGCCAGCTCCTCGAAGATGTCGTCGAGGGATCGGCTCGGGGACCAGCGGGGATAGTCGGCCCGAAGGCGCCGCAGGTCGCTGATGTAGCAGACGTGGTCGCCCCGGCGCGGCTCGTCCCGATACTCGACCGTGAGGCGGCGCCCGACGATCGACTCGAACCGCGTGATGGCCTCCAGCACCGAGACGCTGTTGGCACGGCCGCCGCCGAGGTTGTAGACGGCGCCGGACCGCGGCGACTCGAAGAACGCCAGGATCGCGGTGCAGACGTCGTGGGCGTGGATGTTGTCGCGGACCTGCTTGCCCTTGTAGCCGTAGAGCCGGTACACGCGGCCCTCGCGAACGGCGCGCGCCAGGTACGCGAGGAACCCGTGGAGCTCCGCCCCCGAGTGGTTGGCGCCGGTCAGGCAGCCGCCGCGGAAGCAGACGGTGGGCAGCCCGAAATACCGCCCGTATTCCTGCACCATCATGTCGGCGGCCAGCTTCGACGCACCGAAGATGCTGTGCAGCGACGCGTCCACGCGGCACGTCTCCGCGACGCCGTGCGCGTGCTCCGGCAGTGCGTAGTCGTACCGGGTCTCGAGCTCGACGAGCGGCAGCTCGTTCGGGGCGTCGCCGTAGACCTTGTTCGTGCTCATGTGCACGAACGGCGCGTCGGGCCGGTGCTGGCGGACGGCCTCGAGCAGGTTGAGCGTGCCGACGGCGTTCACGTCGAAGTCGTCGAAGGGCCGCTGCGCGGCCAGGTCGTGCGATGGCTGCGCCGCGCAGTGGACGACGAGGTCCGGCGCGACCTCCCTGACCAGCTGCGCGACAGCGTCGCGATCGCGGATGTCGACGGCGTGCGGGGTGAAGCGCCGGGTCGTCCGCAGCAGGCGTTCGAGGTTCCACCGCGTGTCGCCGTCGGGCCCGAAGAAGGCCAGGCGCATGTTGTTGTCGATGCCGTCGACGCGCCAGCCGAGGCGGTCGAGGAACGCGACCGCCTCCGAGCCGATCAGGCCGCTGCTGCCGGTGACGAGCGCGCGCTTCATCGGTCCGCCCCGTGCGGCGCCGTGTCCGGAACGCCCACCAGGCCGCGCGCCGCGAGTTCGCGCTCGGCCTCCAGGACGCGATCGACGGACGGCGCCGAGCGGGCCCACTGGACGACCTCCGCGAGGCCGTCCTCCCAGGCGACGCGGGGCTGGAACTGCAGCAACTGGCGCGCGCGGGAGATGTCGGCGGTGCAGTGGCGGATGTCGCCCGAGCGGAAGCGATGCGACACCTGCGGCGCCAGATCCTCCCGGCCCACCAGGCGCGCCAGCGCCGTCGCGACGTCCGCGATGCGGCGGCCCACGCCGCTGCCGATGTTCACGACCTGCCCGTGCACCTCCGGCGAGTCGATCGCCGCCATCACCGCGTCGACCACGTCATGAACCGAGACGAAGTCGCGCGTCTGCCGGCCGTCCTCGTAGACGAGCGGGGGCTCGCCCGCCAGGAGCCGGCTCAGGAAGATGGCAATCACGCCCGTGTAGGGGTTGCTCAGCGACTGTCGCGGCCCGAAGACGTTGAAGAGCCGGAGGCACGCGACGGGGAAGCCGTAGGTGGCCCCGAGGGCGAGTGCCAGTTCCTCCTGGTGCCGCTTCGACAGCGCGTACACGTTCCGGCACATCAGCTCGGACGCTTCCGGGGTGGGCCTCGGCACCAGGACCTCGTGCGTGACGGGGCAGACCGGTTCCCAGCCGAAGCGCTCGACGGCATCGGCCGTTCTGGGGTCGATGCGCAGCAGGCGGCCGTCCGATGGCCGCTCGTAGACGCCCTCGCCGTATCCCGTCATCGACGTCAGGGCCACCAGCTTGACGGACTGGCGTCGCGCCACGAGCGTGTCGAGCAGCGTCGCGGTGCCCGTCGTGTTGACGTCGATGAAGTGGCGGATGCGGTACAGCGACTGTCCGATCCCGACCGCGGACGCGGCGTGGACGACGACGTCGACGCCCTCGAGGGCCCGCGCGCACGCGGCGCCGTCCCGGATGTCCGCCTGCAGGAACTCGATGCCGGGCGGGAGCACCGGCCGGGCGCCCTGGTGGACCTGCGGGTCGAGGTTGTCGAGCACGCGCACCGCGCAGCCGCGTGCGAGCAGGCGCTCGCAGACGAACGACCCGATGAATCCCGCCCCTCCCGTGACCAGAACCCGCTGCGACATGCTGAATCGCTACTATACAGCGCCCGGAGCGCCGCTCAGGGGCGTCGCGAGCCGGCGGTACAGGCGCGCGATCAGCACTGCGGCCACCACCCACATCACGGCCTGCAGCGGCCCCGTCAGTGCCGGCCACCAGTCGCCGAGAAACACGAGGTTCGCCGTTTCCTTGACCTCGAGGTTGTAGTCCACGGCCCACCCGTTCAGACGCGACTCCAGGTTGACACGCAGGGCGACGCCCAGCACCACGTCGACGACGGATCCCAGCACGAACGCCAGGCGCAGCCCGCGCGGCACGGTCGGCAGGCTGGCCGCCAGCCAGGCGAGGCCGACGTGCGCGATCGGCTGGAGCCCGATGTGCGCCAGGCCCCAGTGGTCGCGCTCACCGTGCACGGCGACCCCGAGCACGATCGTCAGCCCTGCGAAGGCCAGCCAGAACGCGCGTTCGGCGGCGGCCTGCCCGGTCACCCGTACCGCGAGCGTGCGCGCCAGCAGGAACAGCATCACCAGGAAGCCGCCGAGGCCGAACAGAAAGGGCAGGTTGACCTGGAACACGCAGAACGCGTTGTCGGCGAGCTGGCGCAGCGGCGCGTCGTCGCGGTCCACCCAGAGCCCGCGGGCCAGGTGCGGGACGAGGGTGTCGATCACGTTCAGCCCGACCTTCGCCAGGTTCTCGGCCGGTGTCAGGCGGGCGGCGTCGGAGACCGTCGTGGTGCTGGCGATCGTGGTGTCCAGCCCGTAGGTGCGAATCGCGTAGCCGAACCAGGTGGCCAGCAGCGCCGCGCTCGGCAGGACGATCGCGAGAGGTTCACGCCAGGGGTGGGGTCGCCGCCACCACAGCCAGATGAGGTAGTGCAGCCCGACCACCAGTGCATAGGGAGCCCCCGAGTAGTGCGCCAGCGTGCCCGCGGTCAGGCTCGCGAAGGCGAGCGTCATGCGGGTGGTATCGCGGCGGCGCCAGCCCGTCACGTAGCACCAGAGTCCCAGGGCGACGAAGAAGCCGGGCAGGGCCTTCGTCCAGGCGAACTCCGCGTTGTGCAGGAACATCGGATTGCACGCGAGCACGAGCGCGAGCAGGCCCGACCGGCCGGACCCCCGCCTGACCAGCAGGCTCGAGAGCAGCACCATCGGCACGAACGGCAGCAGGTTCAGGAAGGCGAACGTCAGCTGGAAGTTGGCGAATTGAGGGCCAGCCTGCGCCAGGACGAACGCGGCGAACAGGTTCATCAACGGAGGCCTCGCCGGCAGCAGATACCGGCCGAGGAACTCGGCGTCTGCCGGGCCCCGATCGAGGAAGAACAGCGTCCGCTCGTAGTGTTCGTACCAGTCCGGTCCCCACCACCCGCCCCCGTAGTGGCGCAGGATCGCGAGCAGCAGCAGGTTCCACAGGTAGAGCGCGGCGAACTGCCGCGCGATTCGCCGCACCAGTGGGGCGGCGAAGAGGCGGCGGACGTCCTGCCTGGCCACCACGAGCGCGCCCGCCGAGAGGGCCGTGACGAGCCAGGCACTGGCCCACGGCAGCCCCGCCGCGAAGATCGCGAACGCGGACACGTAGACGAAGACGATGGAGGCGGCCACCGACACTGCGAGCGTCTCGGCGGGGCTCCAGCCGCGCCGCCGTCGCACGAGCAGAAAGCCGGGAGCGAAGCTCGCGACGGGGACGAGCAGGACGAGCAGGAGGGCGGCGGTGACGCTCACGCGGGATCGATCGAGCCGACGGGGCACCGGTTCCACCGGCGGTGGATGCGGCGCCGAACCATCGGGCCTGGTGGCTCGACGCGCGTGCCCGCGGACATCGGAGCCCTGATTATCCCCGATCTGCGCGGCCGCCGGCCTCCGTGAACCGGCCGGTATAATACGGGCTCCCGATGAGACTCGCATCCCGTCCCCGCTCCGACGCCCGTGCGGAGGGGCCGGCCATCGGGCGCGCCGCGGTCTTCCTGCCGCTCGTCTGCGCGCTGACGTTCGCGGTGCTCGTCGCCTCGGTCGAGCCGCAGATCAGCGACACGAACTTCTACAGCCTGTGGGAAGCCTCGGCACTGCTCCATGGGGATCACCCCTACCGGGACTTCTTCGAGTGGGGGATTCCGCTCCAGGCCGCCGTGTCCGCCCTCGCGCAGGTCATGCTCGGGCCGCGGCTCCTGAGCGAGTTCATCGTCCAGTGGCTGGGCATCGTCACCGGCGTCGGGGTGGCCTTTGCCATCGCCCGACGCGTGTCGAGCGCCCCGGCGGCGTTCGCCACGATCCTGCTGGCGCTTCCGAGCGTGGCCGCCACGTCGACCTATCACTATCCGAAGCTCCTGTTCTATCCGCTCGCGATCTGGGCAGGCTGGCGCTACTTCGACGTGCCCACGCGCGGGCGGGGGGCGATCGTGGGCGCCCTGACGGCGGCAGCGTTCCTGTATCGCCACGACCACGGCATCTACGCGGGTCTCGCCGCGGTGTTCGTCTTCGTCACGACGGGACTGGCCGGGCGTGAACCGGGCGGCTGGCGCCGGCTGGGCAGCCACGCCCTCGCCTACGTCGGAGCCGCCGTGCTGTGTCTGCTGCCGTGGGCCGTGCTGGTGCAGAGCGGAGAGGGGCTGCCCCAGTACCTGACCCGTCGCCTCGCTTTCTACGTCGACGTCACGCCACCGTCGGCACAGTTCTTCGGGCCGGGCTCCCCGTTCCGTCGCCTGCTGACCACGAATCCGTTCGCGGCGGTGGTGGCGCCGTCGACCTTCGACGGCGCGCCCCCGCTCCAGCAGCTGGCGCTGGCCTTGCCGGTGCTGCTGCTCGGGCTGATTGCGATGGACGCCCGCACGCGCCCCGGGCCCGGCCCCAGGCTGGACCACCGGGCCTGGCTGACGCTTCCGGCAGCGCTGTTCCTGCTGGTGGTCGACGTCCAGCTGTTCCGGGAGCCCGGCTATGCGCTGCTGGTGTACCCGATGACCATGGCCCTCGGCAGCCAGCTCCTCGTCCGCGGAGGGCGCTGGCGTGCCGCGTTCTCCGCCATGCTGCTGCTCGGGGTGCTGAACGTGTACGGCATGGTGCGCGGCACGCCGCTGACCCGTCCCTGGGAACTGGTCACCGAGCGGGCTCCGCGTGCGCTGGCTCAACTCCTGGCGACGCCTCCGCTCGACGCCTTCATGAGCCGTGAGGCCGCCGAGGCGATGCTGGCGGCGACCGGGGGTGACGCCTGGAACCTGGGGACCCTGTCCGAAGGCCGTCACCCGCTCCTGCGCTATCTGCACGACTGCACGTCGCCCGAGGATCGCGTCTGGGTCAGCGGGTCGACGCCCTTTCATGTCGGCTACCTGATCGACCGGAGGATCGCCGGCGGCCATCTCTACTGGCATCAGGCCTGGCGGAGGGACCCCGAAGGGCAGGCCGTGTCCCTGCGCCTGCTGCGCTCGACGTCCGTGCCCTTTCTCTTCTCCGCGAACGATCCCGTGCTCGACGAGCTCGTGCCGTATCCGCAGATCCGCGAGCACGTCCTGGGCCACTACGACGAGGTACCGGGGACGGCCGGACACCTGTTCGTGGAGCGGGGGCGCATGCCGACCTCCACCTTCGGTCCGGCTCGATTCCCGTGTTTCGGGACCGGGCGGTAGCGCGCCTCGCCGGCGCGCCCCCCCGTCGCGCGGCCTAGTTGGCCGCCCGGTCGCCGGCGCCCCGGCGCAGGGCGGCCTTCGTGATGCCGGGCCGCGTCGCCACCGTGGAGGCCGTGTAGACGTCTCCGGTCGTCGGGTCCACGGCCATGCCGTGGGGCCGCCCCTCGACCTTGATCACGTCGACGATCTGGTCGTTCTTGAGCACCGCCACCACGCCCGAGTTGACGTCGCTGATGTAGAACGTGCCGTCGGGCGCCATGTACGAACCTCCACGTCCCGTGATGGCGACGTTCTTCAGGAACTTCCCCTGCCGATCGAACACCACGACGCGCTGGTTGTCGCTGTCGGTGGCGTAGATGCGGCCTTGCGCGTCGATGGCGACGCCGTGGACCATGCTCATCTCGCCGTCACCTTTGCCTTTCCTGCCCCCGATGATGCGGACGAACTTGCCGTCGGGCGTGAACTCGACGATGCGCTGGTTGCCGTAGCCGTCCGACACGAACACCTCGCCGCGGGGACCGAAGGCGACGATGTTGGGACGGTTGAACGCGTCCTGCGACGTGTTGTCACCGGTGATGCCCGGCTTGCCGAGCGTCAGCAGCAGTTCGCCGGTCGGCGAGAACTTGCGGACCGTGTGGTTGTTCGTGTCGGTGGCCCAGAGGCTGCCGTCGGGGCCGAAGTGGACGCTGTGGGCCTCGCCGGGGAAGAGGTCCTTGTCACCCCACTGGCGAATTGGCTGGCCGTCGGCCGTGAAGAAGCGGAAGTAGGGCGCCACGCGCACCATCACGACCACGGTGCCCTTGCCGTCGGCGGCGACCCATGTGGTCGTGCCACCCCATTCCTTCGGGTCCTTGGCGCCGAAGTCGCCGCGGACGGTGTAGCGCCCGAAGATGCTGGACAGCGTCGAGGCGGGCGGCGCATACGGCGCCGCGGGGGCGCTGGCCGGTGCCTGGGCGAGGGCCGGCGTCACGGAGGCCACGAACAGGGCGAGCGAAGCGAGGCGGCGTGTCATGCCCTGATTGTACGCGCCGGGCCGCGCAGCGCCTGCCCCGCACTCTGGGTGGCCCGTACACGGTACGGCGGCGACGCGAACGAGGCCCAGACGGGGCGTACGGGTCCGCGGCTGGATCGGGTAGCATGCGCCTGCCGTTGGGGGGCGCCGGACAGGAGGACTCATGCGGAACATCGGTGTGATCGCGGTCGTGGCGCTCGTCCTGGTCGTGGGCCGGCCTGCAGCGGCCGCCGCCGACACCGGGCTGCTGCGGACCGTCCAGCCCCTGGACGAGGCCCGCGGCTATTGCCTCGACATCGCCGGGGCCGGTCCGACGCTGCGCCTCGACGATCCGCTCCAGGCGCATACCTGCAAGTACGGCGCGGAGCTCGACGATCAGCGGTTCGAACGCGCTGCCGGCACCGGCGTGATCCGGGCCAGCCGGTACGATCGCTGCCTCGCCGCGTCGGCGCTCGAGCCGGGTGCCAGGCTCGTGGTGCGCGCCTGCTCGGGTGCGCCGCAACAGCGTTGGGCCCTGGCCTGGGGACGGTTGAGCCCCGAGTCGCACCGCGATCTGTGCGTGTCCCTGGCGGGGGAGAAGGGCGACATCGCGGCCACGCCGCCCCTCGTCTCGCCCGTGTATCGTCGCCGAGACCTGACGCTCGAGCGGTGCAGCGACGCCCGTGATGCACAGCAGACCTTCCGATGGTCGCCGCCGGACGAGCGCGGTCCGAGCCGCGCGGACATCGCGCGGCGTGCCATGCCGGCCGAGGTGGCGGCCCGGCTGGCCTCGTTCGGGCACGAGTTCGACGGCACCATGGCCGCCGAGACCGCGAAGCTCTACGCGGCGGTGCCGCGCGTCTACGAGCCGGGCGAGATCGCCATCAGGAAGAACGTGTCCTATGGCCCGGACGAGCGGCAGCAGATGGACATCCACACGCCCGTGGTCCGGCGGTCCGAGCGTCCCGTTCCCGTGGTGGTGGTGTTCCACGGCGGGGGCCTCGTGGCCGGCAGTCGCGCGGCGACGGCGAACGTCGCGGAGTACTTCGCCAGCATCGGCTACGTGGGCGTGACGAGTGGGTACCGGCTGGCGCCGGCGGCGGCATGGCCCGAGGGCGGCCGCGATGTCGCGGCCGCCGTGACCTGGCTCCGCGACCACGCCGCCGAGTTCGGCGGCGATCCGGCCCGCGTCTTCGTCGTCGGCATCTCCACCGGGGCGCTCCACGCGGCCACCTTCGTCTTCAGGCCCGAGCTGATGCCGCCGGGAGCGGCCCGGCCCGCGGGCGCCGTGCTCGTGTCCGGTCCGTACTCGTTCGACGTCGCGGCCCCGTCGAAGGGCGAATTGGCCTACTTCGGCGAGGACCCGACGCAGTGGGCGCGCCGGGTCGTCACCGGCAACGTCACGCGCGCGGACATCCCCGTGCTGTTCACGACGGCCGAGTGGGATCACGCCCGCTACACGCGGCCATTCTCCGATCTGTACCGCGAGCTCGTGGCCCGGGACGGCGTGCGCCCCCGGTACAGCCAGAGCCTCGGCCACAACCACTCCTCGCAGTTGCTGTCGGTCGGCACCGCCGATACCAGCGTCTCTGCCCAGATCGTGGACTTCATCGAGGGCATTGGGAAGCGCTGAGGCGCCCGCCCGCTGAGAGGAGCCGTCCCCCGAGTGGGGGATTTCGGCGCGCCCGGGCTCCGATGTAGGGTGGCGCCCACGCGGCTGACGCGCTGGAGGATTCTCAATGACGTGGCCGACCATTGCGCCCCAGTCGAGTCGGCTGGCGCTGCCCGTGGCGGTGATCGCCTGCGGCGCTCTGCTCGCGGCACAGGCCGGCGGCGGCCCTGGCGCGGCGCAGGGGCCGCGAGCCGGTGCGGCACCCGTGCCCATCGGCGTCGCCCGTCCCCCGCTCGGCGACGGCCCCTGGATCATCGATACCGCCGAGCAGCACCGTGTGCGCGTGGTCGTCGTCACCAAGGGGCTCGCCAACCCCTGGAGCCTCGCGTTCCTGCCCGGCGGCGACATGCTGGTCACCGAGCGGGCCGGGCGCCTGCGCCTGATCCGCGACGGGGTGCTCGTTCCGGCGCCCGTGGCCGGCGCCCCGCAGGCGCGGGCGCAACGGCTCGGCGGCCTGATGGACGTCGTACTGCATCCGCGATTCGCGGAGAACCACTGGGTCTACCTGACCTACAGCAAGGCGAACGGCGATGGACTGATTGCGACGACCCTGGCCCGCGGACGCTGGACTGGATCGGCGCTCGCCGATGTCACCGATCTGCTGATCGTCGAGCCGTGGTGGGACGGCAACGGTGGTGCGGCCTCGCGGCTCGCGTTCGGGCGGGACGGCATGCTCTACATGACGACCGGCGCGTCGGTCGCCAACATGAAGGACGCGCAGGAGCCGGGACACCTCAAGGGGAAGGTGCTGCGGCTGCGCGACGACGGTTCCGTGCCGCCCGACAACCCGTTCGTGGGCCGGCCGGGGTACCGGCCCGAGATCTACTCGCTCGGACATCGCAACCAGCTCGGGCTCGCCGTGCATCCGCGGACGGGCGCCATCTGGGCGAACGAGCAGGGCCCGAACGGCGGCGACGAGATCAACGTGATCCTGCCGGGCCACAATTACGGCTGGCCCGGTGTCAGCCTCGGCCGGTCCTACGAAGGCCCGTGGCAAGGGGCGTTCGTCCGGGACGGCATCGAGCCTCCACTCGTGTACTGGACGCCCTCGATCGCGGTGTCGGGGATGGCCTTCTACATCGGAGATCGCTTTCCGGCCTGGCGCGGGAACGCGTTCGTCGGCTCGCTCCGCTTCGGCGAGATCGCCGGCACCGGGCACCTGCAGCGCATCGTCTTCAACGACCGCGACGAGGAGTTGCGCCGCGAGATGCTGCTCACCGAACTGCGCCAGCGCGTGCGCGACGTGCGCCAGGGGCCGGATGGGCTTCTGTACGTGCTCACCGACGAGAACCCGGGGGCGCTGCTGCGCCTGGAGCCTGCCCCGTAGCGCAGGGACGCAGGCGCGCATGCGCCTCCCCCGATCGGGCGATTCACGCCGCTTCGACCGGCCGCGATAATGCGGCGCGGGCCGCGCGACTGGTCCGGGCATGCTCACGGTCGGCGATTTGGTGCGGAGGACGCTGGTATGCGCACCCGGTTTGGATGGTCAGGCGTGGCGGCACTCGGCGCGGGTGCGATACTGTCGGCGATCGCGCCGGCCGGTGCGCAGACGACACCGCGCACGCCCTGGGGCGACCCGGACCTGCAGGGCACCTACACCAACACCTACGAGAACGGCACACCGCTCGAGCGCCCGCAGGAGTTCGAGGGGCGCACGCTGAGTGACGTGTCCCGCGAGGAACTGCAGCGGGCGCGGCGCGCCATCCAGGCGCGGACGGTCGACGCGTTCCAGGGCCCGATCCACGCTCCCGATCACTGGTGGCAGGACAACCTGAACCTCGAGCGGGGCAGTCAGGCGTGGCTCATCGTCGACCCGGCCGACGGCCACATCCCGCCGCTCACGCCGGCGGCCCAGCGGCGCGCGGCCGCCCGCGCGGCGGCGCGCACCGGCAACACCCGAGGTCCGGCCGACTCCTTCACCGACCGCAGCCTCTACGACCGCTGCATCACGCGGGGCTATCCAGGCTCGATGATGCCGGCCATCTACGGCAACCAGTACGAGATCGTTCAGGCCCCCGGCGTCGTGGCCATCCGCTACGAGATGATCCACGAGACGCGGATCATCCCGCTCAGCCCCGGTCCGCACGTCGGGGCGGCCATCGGCCTCGACATGGGCAACGCCCGCGGCCGGTGGGAGGGCGACACCCTGGTCGTCGAGACGCGCAACTTCACGGAGCGCAGCGTGTATCGCAACGCGAACCCCGAGACGCTCACCGTCGTGGAGCGCTTCACGCGGATCTCCCCCGAGCAGGTGCGCTGGACCGTGACGATCGACGACCCCGGCACCTGGACGAGGCCCTGGACGTTCGCGCTGCCCTTGACGACGGACAGCACGCCGCTGCCGGCGTACGACTGTCACGAAGGGAACTACGCGATGCACAACATCCTCAGCGCCGCGCGCGCCGAGGAGCGCGAGGCCGCCCGCACCGGCCGCCCGGTCGTGTCGCAGGAGCGGCCCGGGGACGGCGAGGCCGGAGCGCCCGCCGAGGGTCGCTGACCACCCTGTCCAATCGCCCGACACCCACGTTGGAGGAGACTGCATGGCACATCGCTGCCTGACGACCGCACTTGCATCGATCCTGGTGCTGCTCGGGTTCACGACCATCGCGCGCGCCCAGAGCGGCAGCGGCATCGCCGGTGAGGTGCGCGACGCCAGCGGGGCCGTGATGCCCGGTGTCACCGTGGAGGCGGCCAGCCCGGCCCTCATCGAGAAGGTGCGGACGGCGGTGACCGATGGAGCCGGCCGGTTCAGCGTGATCAACCTGCGCCCCGGCGTGTACTCGGTGACCTTCACGCTGCCCGGCTTCACCACGGTCAAGCGCGAGGGCATCGAGCTGACCTCGTCGTTCACCGCGACGGTGAACGCCGAGATGCGGGTCGGCGGCCTCGAGGAGACGGTGACCGTCACCGGCGAAGCCCCGGCCGTCGACGTGCAGAACGTCGTGCAGCAGCGCGTGATGACGCGGGACGTGATCGACGCCATCCCCGTGGGCACCAAGTCGGTCGTCGCGCTCGGCGCCCTGATTCCCGGCGTCACGACCAACAGCCAGGACGTGGGCGGCACGCAGTACGGGTCGGCGGCGATGGCCATCCACGGCAGCCGCCTGTTCGAGCAGACGCTGCTCTACGACGGCATGTACTACAACAACGGCGCCGGCCGGGGTGGCAGCTTCGTGGCCGTCTCGATCAACGACGCGACCGTCCGGGAGGTCAGCCTCGAGACGGCCGGCCTGTCGGCCGAGAGCGAGCTCGGCGGCATTCGCGGCAACGTCATTCCGAAGGATGGCGGCAACACGTTCGAGGGGTTCTTCTTCTCTGCGTTCACCAACGACACGTTGCAGAGCTCCAACCTCAACGACGACCTCATTGGTCGCGGGTTGCAGACCGTGGACAGGGTCAACTACATCTACGACGTCAACCCCGCCATCGGCGGCCCGATCAAGACGGACAGGCTGTGGTTCTACGGTGCCTACCGCAAGTGGGAGACGAACCAGTACATGGCTGGCCTCTTCTACAACAACAGCACCGTGCCGTGGATCAACCAGCAGGATCGGAGCCGCCCCGCGTATGAGGGCGACAAGGACTGGAACGCCAGCCTGCGCCTGACGCTGCAGGCGACGCCGCGGAACAAGGTGAGCTTCCAGCACCAGCACGCACGACAGATCCGCGATCACTTCTACACGCAGTCGGCGACCAACCGGACGCAGGCGCCGGAGGCGACGATCAACTACTACGCCGACCCGAGCCGGTTGACGCAGGCAGGCTGGAGCGCCCCGTGGACGAGCCGGCTGCTGTTCGAGTCCGGGTGGGCGTACGCGGCCAAGGACTTCCAGTTCCGGCTGCAGACGCCAGACGGAGTGACGGCCCGCGACGTGCCGTGGCGCGACCTCGGCACGGGGCTGTCGTGGGGCAACCTGTCGTCGCCCTACGGGCACAACGCGACCTATCAGTACAACATGCGCTTCGCCACGTCGTACGTGACGGGGTCGCACACGGCCAAGGTGGGACTGACGTTCCAGCACGCCTGGGCGTGGACGACGCAGGACGTGGCCAACGACGGCGTCACGCTGCAGTTGCGCAACGGCGTGCCCGCGCAGATCACGCAGTTTGCGACGCCGCTCGAGTTCTACGAGACCACGAAGGCGAACGTCGGGCTGTTCGCCCAGGACCAGTGGCGCGTGCAGCGCTTCACGGTCAACGCAGGCGTCCGCTTCGACTACCTGAACTCGTACGTGCCCGAGCAGCGCGAAGGGCCGGGTCCGCTGGTGCCGGGCCGCAACGTCGTGTTCCCGAAGGTCGAGGACGTGCCGAACTGGAAGAACGTCTCGCCGCGGCTCGGCCTGTCGATGGACGTGTTCGGCAACGGCCGCACTGCGGTCAAGGCGAACATCGGCCGCTACCTGGAGGGCCCGAACCTCACGACGTTCACCCGGCGGGCCAATCCCGCCGCCGCGATCGTGACGAGCGCCACTCGCAGCTGGAACGACGCCTTCTACCCGGTGGGCGATCCGCGCCGCGGCAACTTCGCGCCCGACTGCGACCTGCTCGTCCCGGGCGCCAACGGCGAGTGCGGCGGCATCAGCCCGTCGAACTTCGGCGCCACCAATCCCACGCAGCGCTACTCGGATGAGGCGCTGACGACCCGAGGGTACAACTGGGAGGCCACCGCCTCGGTGCAGCACGAACTCGCCTCGCGAGTGGCGTTGAACGCCGGCTACTTCCGGCGCTGGTACGGCAACTTCCTGGCCACCGACAACCTGAACATCACGCCCGCGGACTTCTCGCCCTACTGCGTCACGGCGCCGCAGGACAGCCGGCTCCCCGGTGGAGGAGGGTACCAGGTGTGCGGCCTCTACGACGCGAACCGCATCGTCGCGCAGAACAACGTGATTGGGCTGTCGAGTGAGTTCGGCACGCAGCGTGAGGTCTACAACGGGGTCGACGTCAGTCTGAACCTCCGCCTGGCGCGGGGTGTCGTGCTGCAGGGCGGCACCAGCACGGGCCGTGTCGCGACGAACAACTGCTTCACCGTGGACTCGCCGCAGCAACTTCTCAACTGCGACGTCACGCCGCCCTTCCAGACGCAGGTGAAGCTGCTCGGCGTCCTGCCGCTGCCGTGGGGCCTGCAGACGAGCGCCACGTATCAGAGCCTGCCCGGCCCGGAGATCACCGCGGCTCGCGCCTACTCGAGCGCGGAGGTGCAGGGCTCGCTGGGCCGCCCGCTCGCCACCGGCAACGCCACGGTGCCGCTCATCAAGCCGGGCACGACGTACGCGGGCCGTCTCCATCAGGTCGACTTCCGGGCGAGCCGCGTGTTCCGGGCCGGATCGTCGATGCGCCTGCAGGCCAACGTGGACCTGTACAACCTGCTGAACGCAAGCCCGGTGCTCGCGCTCAACAACACGTTCGGGGCGGCCTGGCAGCGGCCGCTCCAGATCCTGCAGGGGCGCCTGGTCAAGTTCGGCGTCCAGGTCGACTTCTGACGCCTTCCGCATCGGGCTTGTCTACGGCGGCGACGTCCTCTACAGTCGTCCGGTGGCACGGGCCGGGCAGGCTCGTGTGCGGGGAGACTCGATGCGGTACCTCAGCGTGCTTCTCGGTGCCGCGGCGCTCGTCGCCGCAGCATCGTCCCAGGCCGCCGCGCAGGATGGCGCGGCAGCGTTCACGGCCAGTTGTGCGTCGTGCCACGGCGCCACGGAGGCCGATCAGCCGGCGAACGCCCCGGGTATCGCGGCGCTGCGGCGCTACAACCCGGAAGCGATTCTCAACGCGCTGCTGAACGGCAAGATGCGGATTCAGGCGGCGCCGCTCAACGACGCGGAGCGCCGGGCCGTCGCCGAGTTCCTCGGCGGTCGCCCGCTGCGTACGACGGCCCCTGGCGCCACGGTCACCGCGTGCCGATCGACCCCGCCGTTTCGCGGCGAGGCCGCCCCGGGTGACTGGAACGGGTGGGGGAATGGGGCAGCCAACGCGCGGTTCGCCAAGGACGGCGGCCTGACAGCCGCCGACCTGCCTCGACTGAAGCTGAAGTGGGCCTTTGGCTACGCGGACGCGACGTCGGCCCGGGCGCAGCCGGCGCTCGTGGGCAACCGCCTGTTCGTCGCCAGCGACACGGGTGACGTCCACGCACTGGATCCGCGGACCGGGTGCGCGCACTGGTCCTTCCGCGCGCAGGCCGGCGTGCGGACCGCGCTGACGGTGGCGCCCTATCGGCCGGCCGCCGGCGGGTCGGGCTGGGCGGTGTATTTCGGCGACCTGCGGGCGAACGCCTACGCGGTGGACGCGGCCACGGGCCGCGAGATCTGGACGCGCAGGGTCGACGACCATCCGCTGGCCGCGGTGACCGGCGCACTCGCGTACCACGACGGCCGCATCTTCGTGCCGGTGCAGGGACTCAACGAGGAGGTGCAGGGCGGGAGGCCGCAGTACGAGTGCTGCACGTTCCGTGGGAGCCTGCTCGCCCTCGACGCGAACACCGGCGCGGTCGCGTGGAAGACCTACACGATCGGCGAGCGCCAGTCGCGGGGCAGGAACGCCGCGGGTGTGGCGCAGTGGGGCCCCGCCGGCGGCGGCATCTGGTCCGCGCCGACCGTCGACGCCAAGCGCGGTGTCGTCTACGTCGGCACCGGCAACGGCTACGCGGATCCGCCGCAGCCGACGACGGACGCCATCCTCGCACTCGACGTGCGCACCGGCCGCGTGCGGTGGGCCCATCAGCTCACGGCCAACGACAGCTGGACCCTTGGCTGCCGGCCCTCGAACCCCGACGGCTCGAACTGTCCGCCGACCCTCGGCCCGGACCACGACTTCGCAGCCTCGCCAACGCTCGTCGCCGTCGGCGGCCGCGAGGTGCTCGTGGTGCCGCAGAAGTCCGGCATGACGTGGGCGCTCGATCCCGACAAGGGCGGCGCCATCGTCTGGCAGCAGCGCATCGGGCAGGGCAGCGGGCGCGGAGGACAGTGGGGCGTCGCCGTCGACGGCCGCCAGGTCTACGTCGGCATCAACGATTTCCAGTCGAAGACCCCGGGGGGCATCGTCGCGCTGCGGCTCGATACGGGCGCCGTCGCGTGGCGCAGGGCGGCGGAGCCGGCGCTGTGCGGTGCGCTCAGCCGCGAGTGCAACCCGTCGCAGGGCGCTGCCGTCACGGCGATTCCCGGTGCGGTGCTGTCGGGCTCGCAGGACGGCGGCCTGCGTGCCTACGCGGCCGACGACGGGAGCCTGATCTGGCAGGTCGATACCCGGAGCGAGGTCACGACGGTCAACGGCGTGACGGCACGGGGCGGCAGCATGGACGGGGCGGGACCCATCGTCGCCGGCGGGCTCGTGTTCGTGAACTCGGGCTACGGCGGCACGTTCGGACTGCCAGGGAACGTGCTGCTGGTGTTCGGCGTCGACTGATCGTCTCGCCGCGCGGGTTCCTGCTAGGATGGCGCTCACCATGCCACTCGAGGCCGGCGGCGTGCGTGCCGCGGCGCCTGCAGTCGACCCCGCGCATCCGCTCGGCGTGCGCGTGACCCACTGGCTGCACACCGGGCTGTTCGTGCTCCTGTGCGTCAGCGGCGTCGCCATCCTGCTCGCACACCCCCGGCTCTACTGGGGTGAGGTGGGCAACATCGAGACACCCTCGCTCGTCGACCTGCCGCTGCCGACGCTGCTCACGGGGCAGAGTGGCTGGGGGCGTTCGCTGCACTTCCTGAGCGCCTGGCTGTTCGTATTCACGGGGGCCGGGTACGTGGTGCCGGCCCTCCGGCGTGGAGGCATCGCCGCCGCGGCGCACTACGGCTGGCTGCAGCGCCGTGCCTACGTGGGGGTGGTGCTGGGGCTCGCGCCCGCAATGGTGGCGACGGGGCTGGCCATGTCGCCGGCGCTGGCGGCGGTGTGGCCGTGGCTGGTGGGCGGTTTCGGCGGGCAGCAGTCGGCGCGCACGCTGCACTTCGCCGGCGCGTGCCTGCTGGTGCTGTTCGCGGCCGGGCACGTGCTGATGGTGTGGCGCGCCGGCTTCGTGCGCCAGATGACGGCGATGACGGTCGGCCGGCCGCGCCGGAGGGTGGTGGCCGGATGACCCTGTCACGCCGGCGGCTGCTGCGCTACCTGCTGGGCGCGGGGACTGGAGCCGCGGGGCTTGCCGGAGGTGCCGCCGCGGCGAATCGGCTCGGCTGGATTCCTCCCGATCACGGCGGGCTGTTCGGCCTCGGTGAGACGCTGACCTACGCGTCGCACCGGCTGCTGCTGTCGGGCGGCGCCCACGCGCGGGAGTTCACGCGCGCCGACATCTCCCGGTCGGCGCCGGTCAACGGCAACCCGCCGCCCGGCGAGGACTACGGGCGGCTCGAGGCCGGCGGGTTCGCCGACTGGCGGCTGCGGGTCGACGGACTCGTGGCGCGGCCCGCGTCGCTGTCGCTCGACGACCTGCGGCACCGGTTCCCGCGCCGCAGCCAGATCACGCACCTTGCCTGCGAGGAGGGCTGGTCGTACATCGCGGAGTGGACGGGCGTGCCGCTGGCGTCGGTGCTGGCCCAGGTGGGCGTGCTGCCGCAGGCCCGCTACGTCGTGGTGTTCTCGATGGACCCGGAGTGGTGGGACAGTCTGGACCTGGCCGAAGCCTGGCACGGGCAGACGCTGCTCGCTGACGGGATGAACGGCGCGGCCCTCGACACCGGCCACGGGGCGCCACTGCGCCTGCGCGTGCCGCGCCAGCTCGGGTACAAGAGCATCAAGTACCTCGCCCGTCTCACCCTCACCGACAGCCTCGCGCCGTTCGGGGCCGGCCTCGGTTCGGTCTCGCCGGAGCTCGGGTACTCCTGGTACGCCGGCATCTGAGCGCGGCTATCGCCTGATGCCGCGAGCGATCGGCACCGGCACCGACGCCCGTTCGACGTCCCACCCGAGGCCGCGCCCCCGGCCGCCGAGCAGTTCGGCCAGCGACGCCGTGCCGAAGCGGCCGTCGAGGATCTCGATCCGGTCCGGCGACACCGACGCGGGGTGCGCGACGCCGCACGCGTGACTGAGCGCGAGCAGGTCCTTCCGGAGCGTGGTCATGTAGTTCGCCAGGCGCACGGACTTGTCGGAGGGATCGAGCCCGCGGCTCAGCCAGCGATTCTGCGTGGCGACGCCGGTCGGGCAGTGGTTCGTGTGGCACTTCTGGGCCTGGATGCACCCGATCGCCATCAAGGCTTCGCGCCCGACGTTCACCATGTCGCAGCCGAGCGCGAACGCGACGAGCGCGGCGTCGGGAAACCCCAGCCGCCCGGACCCGACGAAGACGAGGCGCTCGTCGAGACCGTACTCGGCGAACGCGCGCTGCACGCGGCTGAAGCCGACCTTGAAGGGCAGCCCGACGTGATCGACGAAGACCAGCGGCCCCGCGCCGGTGCCGCCCTCGCCGCCGTCGACCACGACGAAGTCCACCGCGCGCCCGGTCGTCGCGATCAGGCGTGCGAGGTCCTGCCAGAAGGCCATCTCGCCGACCGCCGACTTGATGCCCACGGGCAGGCCCGTCTCGTCGGCGACACGCTCCACGAAGTCGAGCATGGAACTGGCGTCGGCGAAGGCCGAGTGCGCGGCGGGGCTCACGCAGTCGCGTGTGGGGTCGATGCCGCGAATGCGCGCGATCTCCGGCGTGATCTTCTGCCGCGGCAGCACGCCACCGAGCCCGGGCTTGGCGCCCTGGCTCAGCTTGATCTCGATCGCCTTCACCTGCGGATGCTGCGCGACGAGATCCTTGAGGCGCGACATCTCGAACCGTCCTTCGAGATCGCGACACCCGAAGTAGCCGGTGCCGATCTGGAAGACGAGGTCGCCACCCTTTGCGTGATACGGGGACAGCCCGCCTTCGCCGGTGCTCTGCAGGCACCCGGCGAGCTGGCTGCCTCGATTGAGGGCCTCCACGGCCGCGGCGCTCAGCGACCCGAAGCTCATCCCCGACACGTTGACCACCGACCCCGGCCTGAAGGCAAGGCGCCGCCCCCGGTAGCCACCGAGCACCTTCTGCGCCGGGATCGCGTAGGACGGGTCGTAGTCGGGATCGCCGGGCACCGGCGTCGCCAGCGGGAACGCGCTGTGCTTGATGATGGCGTAGTTGGGCGACTGTTCCTGCTCGTTGTCGGAGCCGAACCCGAAGTAGTTGTTCTGGCGCTTCGAGGAGGCGTAGATCCAGCGCCGTTGGCCGCGGCTGAAAGGCCGCTCCTCGTTGTTGTTGGTGACGATGTACTGCCGCAGTTCCGGGCCGACGGCCTCGAGCCAGTACCGGAAGTGCCCCACGACGGGGAAGTTGCGCAGGATGGCATGCCGGCGCTGCGTCAGGTCGAAGCAGATTACGGCGGCGAGGCCGGCGGCGACGATGGCGGCAATGACCACGGATGTCCCCAGAGGCCTAATCGGCAGGCGGGGCGGAAGCTGAACCGGCCGGTCCGGCGGGCAGGCCCGGGCGGGCGTCGCGGCACCCTCCGGGGCGCGCCGCGACGCCGGCGTCGTCAGTCAGCCGGCATCACGGCGGCGAGGCGGGGCAGGTCGCGTTCAGCGGGCCGAGGGTGCGGGGCTCGTGCCGGCGCGCTCGTCGGCTCTGGCCCCGCTCAGCGAGTTCCGCATGCCGTAGTTGCCCTCGTGGCACGCGTACTCGAACATGTCGTACTCCGGGTGCAGTCGAAGCGGCAACGACGCCGTCCACGGGCGCGTCCAGACCACGGGGTCGTCGATGGTCACCTCGTACTGCAGCGTGTCGTCCGCCACGCGGGTGAAGCGCTCCACCATCCGCATCCGCTCGCTCGCCGGCGTCGTGTTGCCGTTGCGCGTCAGCCCGACCTTCCCGTTCATGTTCGTGGTTTCGACGACCAGCGTGTCGCCCTCCCATCGGCCGCGCGAGTCACCCATGTAGCTCCTGAGCACGCCGCTCACGTGCGGCCGGCCGTCGAGGGGCACCACGCGCACTTCGTGGATCATCTCGTTCTGGATGACGACCTGGCCCGGCGCCTGGAAGATCTGCGTGCCCATGTTGTAGGCCGTCGGCAGCATCGAGGCGAGCGGTCCGCGCGTGATGCAGCGGTCGTACGGACCCAGGTCGGTGAACTGCTCGAACGGATGGGCCTCGATGGCGTCCGGGAAGTCCAGGAAGTAAGTGCTGCGCATGGCCCTGGCGCGTCGCTCGCCCTCGGGCGTCATCGCCGGCAGCCGCCCGTCCGCCGGATCCACCAGCATCGAGATCTGCCGGGTCGGCTTGCCGCGCTCGCCCCAGTGGGAGGGCGCGCCGATGCCCGTGCGCCCGTCGGTGCGCGGCCGGTTCACCACGGTCGTCTCGGCGTCGATGTCGGCCTGCCGCCGGCTCGCGCCGACGCGCTGCGTGTACTCCTCGTCGGTGTAGGTGTTGCGGGTGCCGAACTGCGTGGGCCGCTCGAGCGGCGTGCCCTGCATGTCGCTGGCAGGCCACGTGCCGGTGATGTCGGGATCGCCCCACGCCGTGCGTGGCACCTGGTAGGTGCGGTCCGCTGCGCCACTGCGCGCCTGGGCGTGCGCGGCGGGCGTCCAGGCGAGCACGGCGACTGCCGCCGCGGCGCATGCGCCGGTCAGGCTGTTCATGGGACCTCCGTCCGGCGCATGCTCGCG
>CAWULT010000023.1:0-49000 GCA_963923455.1 uncultured bacterium | reverse complement strand
GTCATCGTCGTCACCGTTCCGCGCTCATCCCGCCGAGCCGTGCGCGCGCTCAGAGGCGCTCGAAGATGCCGGCCGCGCCCATGCCGCCGCCGACGCACATGGTCACCAGGCCGTAGCGGGCCTGGCGCCGCCGCATCTCGTACAACAGCGTCGTCGTCAGCCGCGCACCCGTGCAGCCCAGCGGGTGCCCCAACGCGATCGCGCCGCCGTTGACGTTGAGGCGGTCGTCGGCGATCGGCATCTCCCGGAGGCACGCGAGCGCCTGCGCGGCGAATGCCTCGTTCAGCTCGACCAGGTCGATCCGGTCGAGCGTCAGCCCGGTCATCGCCAGCACTTTGCGGACGGCGGGCACCGGGCCGATGCCGAAGCGCTCCGGCGCGACGCCGGCCGTGGCGAACGCGACGAATCGGGCGAGCGGCTCCAGCCCGCGCTCCCGTGCCAGCCGGGCGGAGGTGACCAGCACCGCTGCCGCGCCGTCGCTCGTCTGCGACGAGTTGCCGGCGGTCACCGAGCCCTGCGCGTGGAACGCGGCGCGCAGCTTCGCGAGCGCCGCCAGGGACGTGTCCCGCCGCGGGCCCTCGTCCTGGGCCAGCCGCGCCTGCCTCGTCGCCACCCCGCCCGCGCCGTCCGGCCCGGCCACCGCGAAGGTCACGGGCACGATCTCGTCGACGAAGCGGCCGGCGTCGATGGCCGCGAGCGCGCGCTCGTGGCTTCGCAGCGCGAAGCGGTCCTGTTCCTCCCGCGGGATGCCGTACTCGCGCACGTGGTTCTCGGCGACGAGGCCCGTGGTGAGGTAGACGTCGGGGTAGGTCTCGACCAGCGCGGGGTTGGGCGACACCTTGTTGCCGCCCATCGGCACCAGGCTCATCGACTCGGTGCCACCGGCCACGATGGCCTCGGCGCCCCCGAGCTGGATCCGCTCGGCCGCATAGGCGATGGCCTGCAGGCCCGATGCGCAGAAGCGATTCACCGTGACGGCCGCCGCGCCGACGGGCACGCCCGCACGCAGGCTCGCGATCCGTGCCACGTTGAGGCCCTGCTCGGCTTCGGGCATCGCGCACCCGAGAATCACGTCCTCGATCTCGCCCGGCTGGACGGCCGGCGCCCGGCGCAGCACCTCGGCAATCGCCGTCGCGGCCAGCTCGTCGGGCCGCACCGTGCGCAGCGCGCCGCCAGGCGCCTTGCCGACGGGCGTCCGCGCCGCCGCGACGATCACCGCGTCGTGCACGAGAAGTCCTCGAGCAGTTCCACGAGCGCGTCGCCCACCTCGCTCGCCTGCCCGTCGAACAGGTGGTTGGCGCGGTCGATCGTGACCAATTCCTTCGGCTCGGCCAGCTGCGCGTAGAACTCGCGGACGGCCTTCAGGGGAATCAGCTCGTCGCGCTCGCCGTGGACGATGAACTTGGGCTTGGGCGACAGCTTGACCGGTCCGAACTCGTAGCGGTCCACCGGGGGCGCGATGCCGATCAGCGCGCCGACGCGCTCGTCGTCCGCGCCCACGGTCATCGCGACGTGCGAGCCGAACGAGAAGCCGGCCGCCCACAACTCGAGCCCCGGGTGCTGCCCCGCGAACCAGTCGACCGCCGCACGGTAGTCGTCCATCTCGCCGCGCCCGTCGTCCCAGGCGCCGGCGCTGCGTCCGACGCCTCGGAAGTTGAATCGCAGCACCACGCAGCCGATGCCGGCCAGCGCCTTCGCGCCCTGGAACACGACCTTCGTGTGCATGGTGCCGCCGTGCGTCGGCAGCGGGTGCGCGAAGACGACGGCGGCGCGCGGTGCGCCCGAGGGCCGGTCGATCAGCACCTCGAGGGGGCCCGACGGGCCTGGGATCTCGCGAACGGGAGATACGGGGAACTCAGACACGCGTGTGCCTCTCGGAAGGGGAAGGGACCGCGCGCGCGGCAAAGGCCGCGACGAGGTCGGCGAACTCGGCCGCCTTCGTGACCGAGCCCAGGTGCCCGGTGCTCGGCAGCGTGACGTGGCGGGCGTGTGGCCACAGCCGGAGGTATTCCCGCGACTCGCGAACCGGCACGACGCGGTCGAGGCTTTCCTCGCCGGTGACGAGCAGGGTCGGGACTCGCAGCGCGCGCACGGCCGCGCGCAGGTCCGCCCCCGGCAGGAGGCCCGTACGGCGCGCCATCCGGACGGGCGAGAACAAGTGGGTCAGCGCCAGCCAGGCGAGGCGCAGCGCCTGACGAATGCCGGCGGCGAACCCCGGGACTGCGGCGGCGATCTCGCGGTAGAGCCTGACCGACGCCACGCAGAAGAGCGGCGCGAGCAGGCGCGGCGCGCGCAGATAGAAGCGGACGCGCTCGTCGTCCGCGCCCACGGTCATCGCGACGTGCGAGCCGAACGAGAAGCCGGCCGCCCACAACTCGAGCCCCGGGTGCTGCCCCGCGAACCAGTCGACCGCCGCACGGTAGTCGTCCATCTCGCCGCGCCCGTCGTCCCAGGCGCCGGCGCTGCGTCCGACGCCTCGGAAGTTGAATCGCAGCACCACGCAGCCGATGCCGGCCAGCGCCTTCGCGCCCTGGAACACGACCTTCGTGTGCATGGTGCCGCCGTGCGTCGGCAGCGGGTGCGCGAAGACGACGGCGGCGCGCGGTGCGCCCGAGGGCCGGTCGATCAGCACCTCGAGGGGGCCCGACGGGCCTGGGATCTCGCGAACGGGAGATACGGGGAACTCAGACACGCGTGTGCCTCTCGGAAGGGGAAGGGACCGCGCGCGCGGCAAAGGCCGCGACGAGGTCGGCGAACTCGGCCGCCTTCGTGACCGAGCCCAGGTGCCCGGTGCTCGGCAGCGTGACGTGGCGGGCGTGTGGCCACAGCCGGAGGTATTCCCGCGACTCGCGAACCGGCACGACGCGGTCGAGGCTTTCCTCGCCGGTGACGAGCAGGGTCGGGACTCGCAGCGCGCGCACGGCCGCGCGCAGGTCCGCCCCCGGCAGGAGGCCCGTACGGCGCGCCATCCGGACGGGCGAGAACAAGTGGGTCAGCGCCAGCCAGGCGAGGCGCAGCGCCTGACGAATGCCGGCGGCGAACCCCGGGACTGCGGCGGCGATCTCGCGGTAGAGCCTGACCGACGCCACGCAGAAGAGCGGCGCGAGCAGGCGCGGCGCGCGCAGATAGAAGCGGACGCGCTCGTTCGGCGCCCACGACAGCGGAATCGGGGAGACCAGCACCAGTGCCGGCACCCGATCAGGATAGCGTGCCGCGGCGGCCGCCGCGATGAGGCCACCGTAGGACACGCCGCACAGGACGGCCTGCGACACGCCGGCCTGGTCGAGCGCGGCGGTCACCTGCCGCACGTAGCTGCCGAAGCCATCGGCCTCGTCGAACGCGGCGCGCGCCGACGGTTCGTCGGCGAACGAGAACGTGATCACGCGGACGCGGGCGGCCATGGCCTCGACGGCCGGTCGCATCCACTCCCACCGGCCCTGGATGCCGGGGATGAGCACCACCGGCACACCCGTTCCTCGATCGACGATCTCCATGTCCGCTCAGTTGCGGAGGGGCTTGCCGGTCTTCAGCGTGTGCTGGATCCGCTGCTGCGTCTTCGGCTCACCGACCAGTTTCAAGAACGCCTCGCGCTCGAGGTCCAGCAGGTGGCTTTCCGAGACCGTCGTCCGATTGGGGAGGCTCCCACCGGCCATCACCGTCGCGAGCGCCCGGCCGATCAGCGCGTCGTGGTCGCTGATCCGCCCCGCGCGGTGCGCGAGGTGGATGCCCAGCTTCAGCGGCGCCAGCACGGTGTCGCCGCCGACGGGGATGGCGGTTCTCGGCGGCGGAGGCTGGTAGCCCTCGTCCACCCGCCGCAGCGCGTGCGCCTTGGCGTCGGCGATCAGGCGCTCGCGGTTCATCGTGAGGCCGTCGACCTCCCGCAGGTACCCAAGCCGCCGCGCGTCCGGGCCGCTCGTGGACGTCTTCGCGAACGCGATCGTCTCGAACGCCGGCTGGATCGACGGCAGGTCATCGGTGGCTCCAGCCGGCGTCGACGCCGCGGCCCTGGCGACGAGTTCCTTCGTGCCGCCCCCGGCGGGGATGAGGCCGACGCCGACCTCGACGAGTCCCATGTAGGTTTCGGCGGCCGCCTGCACCCGGTCGCCGTGCAACGCGATCTCGGTGCCGCCGCCGAGCGCAAGGCCGGCCGGCGCGACCACGACGGGCACGTCCGCGTAGCGCAGCGCCATCGTCGTCTGCTGGAACGTGCGAACCATCTCGTCGATCGCGTCCCAGTTGCCGTCCTGCGCTTCGAGCAGGACCAGCATCAGGTTGGCGCCGGCGGAGAAGTTCGGCGCGTCGTTGCCGACGACCAGGGCGGCGTGGTGCCGAGCGGCCTCGTGCACGCCGGCCTGCAGCATCGCGACTGCATCGCCGCCGAGCGTGTTCATCTTCGAGTGGAACTCGACGCAGAGGACGCCGTCACCGAGATCCACCAGGCTGGCGCCCGCGTTCGCTCGCACCACGGCCGAGCGGTCCCTGGCCGACCGCAGAATCTGCAGGCCCGGCCCCGCCGGCGGCACCGCGTGGCCGCGCCAGACGTTGCGGCCCGCGTCGAGTGCCTGCCGCAGCAGCGGCGGCAGGCCGTCTGCCAGCCCGCCCGGGTCTGCCGCGCGTGCCGCGTCCACGACCTCACGGATGCCGATGGCGTCGACGAGCTCGAACGGGCCGAGCTCCCACCCGAAGCCCCACTGCATCACGCGGTCCACGTCGTCGTGCGAGGTGGCGATGTCCGGCGCGACGCGGGCCGCGTAGACGAGCGTCGGCGCCAGCGTCCGGCGCAGGAAGGCGCCCACCCGGTCCTGGCCGGCGAACAGCCGGCGGACGCGGTCGGGCAGGGACGTCACGGTCTCGGCCGCGGCCAGCGCGTCGAGCCGGGGCGCCTGCCTCGGCCGGTACTCCAGCGTGCGCAGGTCGAGCGTCAGGATCTCCGACTCACCATCGGGACGGCGGATGCGCTTGTAGAAGCCCTGGCCGGCCTTCTCTCCGGCCAGGCCCTTCGCCAGCATCGCGGGCACGAAGGGGGGGAGCGCGAAGGCCGCCCGCGCGGCCTCGTCCGGCAGCCTTGCGTGCAGGTTCTCGACGACGTGCGCCAGGATGTCGAGCCCGGCCAGATCCAGCGTCCGGAAGGTCGCGCTCTTCGGACGGCCGATCGGCGGGCCGGTGATGGCATCGGCCTCCTCGATGGTCATGTCACCAGCGGCCACGGCCTCGAGGATGCGCACGACGCCGTGCAGGGCGATGTGATTGCCGATGAAGTTCGGCGTGTCCTTCGCGACGACGACGCCCTTGCCGAGCTGGTGGTCTGCGAACGCCGTCAGCCGCGCGGTCACGGCCGGGTCCGTCTCGGCGGTGGGTATCACCTCGAGCAGCCGCAGGTATCGGGGCGGGTTGAAGAAGTGCGTGCCCAGCCAGTGCCGGCGGAAGTCGTCGCTGCGGCCCTCGGCAATCGAGGCAAGCGGGATGCCCGACGTGTTCGAGCTGACGATCGTGCCCGCGCGGCGCACGGCGTCCACGCGGGCCAGCAGGGTCCGCTTGATCTCCAGCTGCTCGACGACCGCCTCGATCACCCAGTCGCTGTCGGGCAGCAGGCGGAGGCCTTCGTCGAATCCGGCCGTCGCGATCCGCGTCCAGGTGTCGGGCAGGAAGAACGGATCGGGCCTGAGGGCGCGGGCCCGCTCGAGCCCGCGCGCCGCGGCGTCGGCCGTCACGTCGAGCAGCCGCACGCGAACGCCGCCGTTGGCGAGGTGCGCCGCGATCTGCGCGCCCATCGTTCCGGCGCCGAGCACGGTGGCGGCGTGAATGGTCATGCGTCGTGGCGCGGGTACTGTACTACTTCCAGCGCGTCAGGATGGTCTCGCGGTCGAAGAGCGCGATGCCCAGGCGCATCAGGCCCACGTCGAGCACGGCCAGCCCGAGCGCGATGGCCAGCACGAGCGGCAGCGTCAGCACGAGGCTGCCCATCACCTGCATGATCAACAGGCCGGCGATCGGCAGGATCAGCAGCGCGCCGATCTGTTGCGCGCTGCGCGCGTCGTTGACGCGCGACGACACGCAGACGGCCATCTGCAGCGCCGTCAGCGACGCGAGCGGGCCGAGCAGCAGCACGACCGCGAGCGGGCGCAGGCCGAGCAGGGACCGCAGCACGCCCGGCTCGGCGAACGCGGCGACGAGGGCCAGGTAGACGGCGTACGAGCCGAGCGTCAGCGCGACCGCCGGCACGAGCGCGCCGAGCACCTTGGCCGCCAGCAGCTCGAACGTCGTGACCGGCGTGGCGAGCAGTGGCTCGAGCGTGCGGGCCTGTTTCTCCCCGATCACGCTCGAGGCGGCCACCGACATCGCGCCCGCGACCGGCGAGAGCACCAGCAGAATCAGGAACTGCTGGAACACCCACGCCTGCACCGCGGCCTCCGGCCCGAGCCCGCGCATCAGCGGCTCGGTGCGCGTCAGCTCCAGCGCGAACTGCAGATCGCCCGAGTCCGACAGGCGTTCGCCAGTGGCCCAGGGCACCAGGATGGCGACGAAGAAGGGCAGGAAGATCGAGAGCGCCCCCGTCAGGGCGGCCGGCACGAACAGGCCAGGGTTCTGGTGCAGGTCGATCAGCTCCTTCCGCAGCAGGGCCTGGATGCGGGTCACCGCGTCGCCCCCCGCGGCGCCGAGCCGTCCTGGTGCAGCAGTTGAAGGTAGATCTGCTCGATCGACGGCTCGTCGACGGTCACGGACTCGATCTCCGCGCCGGCTTCCACCAGGCGCCTGACGAGCGCCGGCGTGCCGGCGTGGCCGTGGCCCAGCGGCAGCGACAGATCGCGGCCCTCGATCCGGACGTCGGCGATGCCGGCGTTCGTCAGGACGGCCGCGAAGCGGTCGTGGCCGCCGGCGACTCCGATCCGGACGCGCGAACCGAACAGCCGGGCGCGCAGCGCGTCCGGTGTGTCCACCGCAACCAGCCGGGTCCGCAGCACGGCCACCCGATCGGCCACGCGGTCGACCTCGTCCAGGTTGTGCGTGCAGATCAGCACGGCCCGGCCCTCGCGGCGCATCTCCAGGATCAGCTCGCGGACGTCGCGCGCGCTCTCGGGATCGAGCCCGGACGTGGGCTCGTCGAGCAGGACGATGCGGGGATCGTGGAGCAGCGTCCGCGCCAGCGCCACGCGCTGGCGCAGTCCCTTCGAGAGCTGGGCCGGCGAGTCCTGCGCGCGCCCGGCGATGCCGAACGTCTGGAGCGCCGCGCGGACGGCCGCGTCCGGTCCGGCGACGCCCTGGAGTTGCGCGTGGACATGCAGGTTGTCGCGCACCGTCAGCCGGTCCCAGAGCCCCGGCGCCTCCGTCAGGAGGCCGATGCGGCCCCGCAGCCGCCCGGCCGTCGACGCCTCCAGGCGCTCGCCGGCGATGGCGACGTGCCCGGCCGTCGGCGCGATCAGGCCGGCCAGCATCCGGAGGGTGGTGGTCTTGCCGGCGCCGTTCGGCCCCAGCAGCGCGACGATCTCGCCGCCTTGCACGGTCAGCGACACGTCGTCGACCGCCGTGCGCGAGCCGAACCGCCGTGTCAGGTGCGAGGCCTCGAGCATCAGACGCGCGGGTCGAACTCGTAGCAGCCGGGCGTGACGAGCAGCCGGCCGCCAGGGGCGAAGAAGAGGCTGGTCGGGCTCAGGATGCCGGCGGCGCTGAACTGCACCGTCCGCACCTTGTCGCCCTGCGCGTCGTACACGTAGGTGAACGGCACGGCCAGCGAGATCCAGAGCTCCCCGGCGGGGCTGACGGCCGCCGCGCGGATCAACGGGGTGACGACCGGCACCTCACGCTCGACCACGCGCCGGCGCGGCCAGACGGTCGGCTGGGCGTCGAGCAGCGCGTCGATCTCGCGGCCCTCGATGTGGCGCTCGAAGACCAGCGCGCCCGCGGCGTCGTACTTGCGGAACATCGGGCGGCCCGTGATGAACACGTAGAAGTATCCGCCCGTCGGGTCGGCGAGCGGCAGCCCGGCGTTCATCGCGACGTGGAGGTCACGGTCGGCCTCGAACCCGGTGGCGCGGAGCCGCCCGAGGCTGCGCCGCGCGTAGCCGCCGACGGAGTACTCGGTGAAGAGCGCGCCGCTCTCGGGCTGGCTGAGCAGCAGGCCCTCGCCGGTGAACTGCACCGATCCGGCGCCGTTCAGCATGAAGGTGCCGAACACGATGCGCGCCGCCGGCTCGCCTGGCAGGAAGAACCCCGTCAACCGCCCGCCGACGGCGTCGAACGTCTGGATGCGCTGCTGGGCGCGCGGCACGTCGGCCACGACGAATCGTCCGTCCGGGGCGAGGTCGAAGCCGGACGGCTGGATGATGCGGCCGGACTCCTGGCCGATCTCGACGACCTTCACCGCCTCGGCGGTGCCGCGTGCCATCGACCAGACGGCGTGGCCGCGGCGGTCGAAGACGTAGTAGGTGCCGTTGGCGGCCTGCTGGAAGGCGAGGGGCTCCTCGAAGCGGCCGACGACGTGGGGCGGCAGCCCGCCAGCCGAACGCAGCGTCTCGACGCGAAGCGCGGCGACCGGCACCGGCAGCACGGCCGCGGCCGCCAGCGCGGCCACGGCCGCGGGACGCAGCCAGTGGCGCCTCGTGGCCAGGCTCGCACGACCGCCGGGGCGTTCAGGGACTCTGGCGAGGCGAAGCCGCATGCGTGTCGGTCCGCGGCCCGCGCCTGCTAGTACTTGGCGAGGGCGCGGATGGTGCCGAGCACGTCCTGCGAGCCCGGCAGGATGGCCTCTTCGAGCTCAGGGGCGTACGCCACCGGGCAGTCGAGCGCGGCCACGCGCTTGACGGGCGCGTCCAGGTACTCGAACAGGTCGTCGGCGATGCGGGCCGCGATCTCGCCGCCGAACCCGCCCGTGAGCTGATCCTCGTGCGCGACGATCACGCGGTTCGTCTTGCGCGTCCACGCCGCGATCGTCTCCCAGTCGCAGGGCACGATCGTCCGCAGGTCGACGACGGCGACGCTGATGCCGTCCTTCTCTGCCTGCTGGGCCGCCAGCAGCGAACGCTGCACCAGCGCGCCCCAGGTGAACACCACCATGTCGGTGCCCTCGCGGACGACGGCCGCCTTGCCGAACGGCACCATGTGCTCGGGGCCCATGTACGGGCTCTTGTTGTAGGTCTGCCGGTACAGGTGCTTGTGCTCGCAGAAGAGCACCGGGTCGTCGCAGCGGATCGCCGTGCGGAGCAGGCCCGCGGCGTCCGCGGCGTTCGACGGAAACGCGATGCGGAGGCCCGGCGTGTGCGCGAAGATCGTGACGCCCGACTGGCTGTGGTACGGCGCGCCGCCGCGCAGGTAGCCGCCGATCGGCACCCGGATCACCGCCGGGCACGACCACTGGTTGCCCGACCGGTAGCGCATCATCGTCAGCTCGTCGCGGATCTGCATGAACGCCGGCCAGATGTAGTCGAAGAACTGGATCTCGACGACCGGCTTGAGCCCGCGCAGCGCCATGCCCACCGCGCGCCCGACGATGTTGGCTTCGGCGAGCGGCGAATTGAACACCCGGTCGCTGCCGAACCGGCGCTGCAGTCCCTTGGTGACGCCGAACACACCGCCCTTGCCTTCGACGCTCGACAGGACGCTCTCGCGGCTGGCGTCGGCCACGTCCTGGCCGAAGACGACGATGCGCGGGTCGCGCGCCATCTCGTCCTGCAGCGTGGCGTTGATCGAGGCGACCATCGTCTGTGGCGCGCCCTCGGGACGCCCGTCGCGCGCGAAGGCGTCCGACGACGGATCGACGTCCGGGGAGAACACGTAGAGCCCGGCCGTGCCGGGGTCCGGCCGCGGCGCCTGCAGGGCGCGGTCGGCCGCCTGGTTCACCTCGCGCTCGACCGACGTCAGGACGTCGGCGAGGTCCTCGGCGGTGGCGAGCCCGTTGGCCGTCAGGTAGGCGGCCAGGCGCGTCAGCGGGTCGCGCAGGGCCTCGGCTTCGCGCTCCGCGGCGGGCTTGTAGATGCGTTCGTCCTCGGAGTGCGAGTGCGAGTACGGACGGATCACCGTGGCCCGCAGCAGCACCGGACCCTTGCCGGCGCGGATGTGCGCCACGGCGTCGGCCATCGTCCGGTGGCTGGCCAGGAAATCGGTGCCGTCGCAGCGCATCACGGTGAGGCCCGGCACGCCGTCGAACACGCGCGCGATGTCGCCACCCGGCGTCTGCACCTCGACGGGTGTCGAGATGGCGTAGCCGTTGTCCTCGACCAGGAACAGCACCGGCAGCGCCCGCGTCGACGCCGTGTTGAGCGACTCCCAGAATTCGCCCTCGCTGGTGCCGCCGTCGCCGATCGAGATGTAGGTCACCTCGTCCTGGTGGTAGCGGCCTTCCCGCTCGTCGATCTGCGATACCCGGTGGTAGAGGCGCGCGGCCTCGGCGCACCCGACCGCGTGCAGCGCGTGCGTGCCGACGCAACTGCTCTGCGAGGGGATGTGCAGCGCCCGGTTGCTCCAGTGGGACGGCATCTGGCGGCCCGCGTTGGCGGGATCGTCCTTCGAGCCGACCGCCGCCAGCAGCATGTCGAGCGGCGTGACGCCCAGCGCGAGGCACAGGGCACGGTCGCGGTAGTACGGAAAGAACCAGTCGTAGCCCGCTCGCAGATTGCGGGCGGCCGCCACCAGGATGGCTTCGTGCCCGGCACCGCTGATCTGGAAGTAGGTCTTGCTCTGGTTCTTGAGCTGGATCTCCTTGTCGTCGAGCTTTCTCGACAGGAGCATCGTGCGGTACGCGCCGAGCAGCTCTTCGCGGCTCAGGCCCTCGTGCTGATTGTGTCGCCCGGGCGCGCCGGCAGCCGGCCCGCTGGCGAGGGTCGAGCCCTTCATGTCGCCGAAAATTATGTCACTATCGTCGGGCCCCTGTCTCCCTTTCCGGAGCCGGCGGAACCACTGCACATGAGCGCAAGACTGCACCGCTGGGACGAGATTTCCCTGAGGAAAATCACGGAGACGATGTCGCAGAAGGTCGTGACCGGCCAGCGGCAGATGCTCGCCCAGACCTACCTGAAACAGGGTGCCCAGGTGCCCCTGCACCAGCACGGCAGCGAGCAGATGACCTACGTGCTCCAGGGCGCCCTGCGGTTCCAGGTGGCCGGCGAAACGATCGTCGTGCGACAGGGGGAGGTGCTGCTCATCGGCGCCGAGACACCCCACCAGGCGGAGGCGCTGGAGGACACCTTCCAGCTGGATATCTTCAGCCCGCCGCGGCCGGAGTGGATGGGCGACGACGACGTCGCCTAGTTCAGGGGCCTGGCCATGCCGAACTCGAAGCAAATCGCCGGGCTGGTAGGTCCCACACTCGCCGCGATGCTCGCCGCCGAGTTCCCGCTCGTGCAGCCGCATCTCTACGATGCCCAGATCCCGCCGGTCGTCTATCTGTCCGGGGTCCTGATGTTCGTCGGCGGTCTCGCGGTCGTGCGTGCCCACAACCAGTGGAGGCCCGACTGGACCGTCCTCGTGACACTGTCCGGATGGTTCGGCGTGGTGCTCCGCCTGTTCCGGATGTTCGCTGCGGAACGGTATCAGCGGGGTGCGGCGAACACGGGCACCCGGACGTTCATGATGCTCGAAGGCGTCCTGTTCGCCGCGGCAGTCGTGATGACGGTCAAGGCGTACCGCCGACACTGAGTCGACGTGATCGAGCTTCGCGACACCGTCCTCATCGAGAGGCCCGCGTCACAGGTCTGGACCTGGCTGTCCGACCTTCCGCGGCACTACCGGGAGTGGCACCCGGCGCACCGCCGGTGTTGGTACGTGCGAGGGCAGAGGCTCGAGCCGGGAGCCGTCCTGGGGATCGAGGAGGAGCTTCACGGGCAGCGGCACCGTCTGCGGTTGAAGGCGACGGAGGTCGTGCCGAATCGACTGCTGCGCTATTCGGGGTGGGGATTTCGGGGCGCGTTCCTGCTGGAGGACGAGGGCGGCTGGACTCGCTTCACCGCTACGCTCGGCCTGGGCACGGCGGTCCCGATCGCAGGGCGGCTCGCCGACCGGCTCCTGCGTCGCTTCTTTTCGACCCGGCTGGCCGCGATTCAGGAGCACATGCGCGAAGAGGGCAACAACCTCAAGCGGCTGATGGAGTAGCCGGCGGTCGGCCGAGCGAGAGGCAGGCCTCTCGAATGGGGTGGCTCAGTGTATGCGCCGGTTGATGTCGTCGCGGCCGCCGCGATGCACGTCGAAGCGCCGGCGCATGCGGTTGATCCGCCACTTCGACAGCCGGTACTGGATCTCGGACGCAATGCGGACGCGCCGGCCCTTCAGGTACAGGTAGCCGGTCAGCAGGCCGCCGAGGTGTGCCCAGTGGGCCACGCCGCCGCCCCCGCCGCCCATCGACGACAGCAGCGAGATGCCGCCCATGATCAGCACGAAGATCCTGGCCGGAATCGGAAAGATGCCCCAGAAGAGGATCTGCCGGTCGGGGAAGTAGAGGCCGTAGGCGAGCAACACGCCGAAGATGGCGCCCGAGGCGCCGATCGTCAGGGAGTAGTAGAGCTGCTGGCCCATCGCGCCAGGCAGGAAGGCGAGCAGCATCGTCGTCGCCGCCGCGCCGAGGCCGCACACCGCGTAGAAGCGCGCGAAGAAGGCGCCGCCCCACATCCGCTCGAGCTCCACGCCGAACATCCACAGCGAGAGCATGTTGAACAGCAGGTGGAACAGCCCGCCGTGCAGGAACATGTAGGTGACGGGCTGCCAGACGCGCAGCTGCTCGAGGATGTCGGCCGGCCGCAGGCCGAAATACAGCGTCGTCGCCGGCGCCACGAAGGTCAGCAGGAAGGCGGCGACGTTGGCGAGGATGATCGCCTTGATGACCGGGTTCAGCGGACCGGGGCCCATCGCGTAGCCGAGCGACGACATCCGGTAGGACGAGCGCATCGTGGTTCAGTCTGTTCCAAGTGCCCGCCGGGGGGCAACCACGTCGGGCGGTGCCACGTGCAGCGTCGGCGGCGTCGCCGGGAGCGGCAGGGCGAGCGCCGCCGCGACGAGCGGCACGCCGGCCATCACGGTCAGCGCGTTGGGGATGCCGATCCGATCGGCCAGCATGCCGACCAGCGGTACGCAGACGCCGCCCGTACCCCACGCGAAGCCCATCATCAGCGACGAGACGGTCGCCGCACTGATCGGCGCGATGCGCTGGCCGAAGGTGACGTTGACCGGCAGCGTCGACTGCAGCAGGAACCCGCCCGTCGCCAGCACGGCGACGAACGGCCAGCCGGTGAGCGACGGTGCAACCGCCAGGAACGGGACAGCCAGCACGAGCGACAGGACGATGACGCGCCGCGGGCCGAAGCGGTCGGCCATGGGCCCCCCGGTGAAGCCGCCGACGCCGGCCGCGAACAGGTAGATCGCGACGGCGGTGCCGGCCGCCGAGATCGACATTCCCCGGCGCGTCAGCATCACCGCGACGAAGGTCGAGAACGCCTGGGCCGTCAGCGTGCGCAGGACCACGATCAGGTACAGCAGCGTCAGCGGCTTCGCGTACGGCCGCAGCGCCGCGAAGCCGCGGGCCTCGTGCGCCTCCTGCAGCCGATCGACGGCCGGGATGGGGCGCAGGAACACCACGAGGAGCGCCAGGGCGGGCAGCGCCAGCACCGGCAGCCACGGCAGCCCGAAGCGCTGCACGAACGGCGCGAAGACGACCGGCCCCAGCGAGAAGCCGAGCGAGCCGCCCGAGATGTGCAGCGCCATCGCGAGCCCGGCGCGCTCGGTGCCGAGCCGGTGCACCAGCGCCGCTGCGGGCGGATGGAACGCCGCGGCGCCGAGCCCGCCGACGAGCAGGCACGCCGCCAGCGTCCACCAGGAGGCGGCCACGCCGACGAGCGGCATCACGCAGATCGAGAGCACGGGCCCCGCCAGCAGCAGCAGCCGCGGGCGCCACCGGTCCGCCAGGTGGCCGAAGCCGAGCTGCGCCACCGAGTTCGACAGCAGCAGGCACATCTGCAGCGTGCCGGCCGCCGCGAGCGACAGGTGCAGGTTGGTGATGATGAGCGGCAGCAGCGGCGCCAGGATGTTGCTGAAGCCGTCCACGACGAAGTGCGTGCCGGCCAGCAGCACGATCGTCGGGTGCAGCCCGAAGACCCGGCGGGTCATGCGCGTGCGCGCCGGAGGCGACGGGTCACGAGCGCCAGGCCGTCGTGGAACTCGCGGATGCGGAGCAGCCAGGCGGCCGCCGCGAGCACCCCCAGCGCGGCGCCGATGTCGACGGTCAGGCGTGCCACCTGCGGCACGAGGCCGTTCCCGGGCCAGGCCGTCACGAGCACGCGGTCGAGTCCTGCCACGGCGGCGCCCATCACGGCCGAGGCGAGCAGAATCCGCGCGAGGGAGCCCGCCAGCCGCGCGTCGTTCAGGCCGCCGAGGTGCCGGTGCAGCAGCACCAGCAGGGCCGTGGCGTTGAACAGGGCCGCGATCGAGGTGCCGAGCGCCAGGCCGCGGAAGCCGATCAGGTGCGCCAGCGCCACGTTGAGCGCGGCGTTGACCAGCACGGTGATCATGCTCACCGTCACCGGCGTCCGGTTGCGCCCGAGGGCGTAGAAGGTGGGTGAGGCGATGCGGACCACGGAATAGCCGACGAGGCCCACCGCGTAGAACTGGAGGGCGGCGGCCGTGGCCGCCGTGTCGGCGGCGGTGAAGCGGCCGCGCTCGAAGATCACGCGGATGATCGGCGAGGCCAGCGCCATCAGCCCGACGGTGGCCGGGATGTTCAGCATCAGCATCAGCGACAGGCCGTTCGAGATGGTGTCGCGGACGCCGGTGTCGTCCCTGGCGGCCACCTGCCGCGACACCGCCGGCAGCACTGCCGTGGCGATCGACACGCCGAACAGGCCGATGGGGAAGTACATCAGCCGGAACGCGTAGTTGAGCCACGACACGGCGCCGGTGCCCTGGCCCGTCGCGAGCGCCGTGTTGACGAGGACGTTGACCTGCGTGGCGGCGAGGCCGATCGTCCCGGGCCCCATCAGCACCAGCACGCGCCGGAGCCCGGGGTCGCGCCAGTCGAGCGCCGGCCGGTACTGGAAGCCCTCGGCCCGCAGCGTCGGCCACTGCAGCGCGAGCTGGGCGACGCCGCCGAGGAGCGTCCCGATCGCGATGGCGGTGATGGGCTCGAGCCCGAGGCCGGGCATCAGCGGCACCAGCGCGAACGCGCAGACGATGGTGACGACGTTGAACATCGCCGGCGACAGCGCCGGCACGAAGAAATGCTGCACCGAGTTCAGCATGCCCATCAGCGCCGCGGCCAGCGCGATGCAGACGAGCGAGGGCAGCATGATGCGGGCGAGCTGGACGGTCAGCGCGAGCTGTCCGGGCGTGTCGGTGAAGTCCTGGTCGGCGAGCAGCCGCACCAGCGGCTCCGCGAAGACGATCCCGAGCAGCACCAGCACGCCGGTCACCAGGGCCAGGGCATTGACGACGTTGTTGCCCAGGCGCCAGGCCGAGGGGCGGCCCTCGGTCGTCAGGTGCTTCGTGAACGTGGGGACGAAGGCGGCGCTCATCGCGCCCTCGGCGAACAGGTCCCGCAGCAGGTTGGGGATGCGGAACGCCACGTTGTAGGCGTCCATGGCGCTCCCGGCGCCGAAGAGCGCCGCCAGGACCTGCTCGCGCGCCAGGCCCAGGATGCGGCTCGTCATCGTCGCGGCGCCGGCCGAGGCGGCCGAGCGCGCGATGTGCTGCGACGGCGTGGTGTCAGGCACCCAGCTTGCGGCGGACGGCTTCGTTGACGGCCTTGCCGTCGGCGGACTTGCCGGCGAGCTTCGGCATCACGGCCTTCATCACCTTGCCCATGTCCTTGGGCGAGGCGGCGCCGGTCTCGGCGATGGCCGCCGCGACGGCCGCGTCGATCTCCTCCGGCGTTGCCGCCGCCGGCAGGTAGCCCTGCAGCACGGCCAGGTCGCCGGTCTCCTTCGCGACCAGGTCGTGCCGGCCGGCGTTGGCGAACTGCTCGATCGAGTCGCGGCGCTGCTTGGCCAGCGACGACACCACCGCGAGCACCTCGGCGTCGTCGAGGTCGCGGCCCTTCTCGACGCTCCTGTTCGTGATGGCGGTCTTCAGATTCCGCAGGGCCGAGAGCCGCGCCTGATCGCGCGCCTTCATCGCGGCCGTGATGTCCTGGTTCACCTGCTCGTTCAGAGTCATATGCTGCTCAGTGCGTGATCGCGTTCGGAGTCGCCGTTGGTGACGTGCCACTCCTCGGTGTCCTGGTAGAAGCCCTTGGGCACCTGGACGGCGTTGATCTTGACGGTCATGGCCAGATCCGACTTCACGCCGAAGTACCCATTGCGCCGGAGCACGCGCCGGAAGGCGCCGTGCATCACGTAGCACCGCACCTTGTCGGTGTCCTCGGCCCGTGCTGCACGGTCCACCCAGCGCAGCAGCGTCTTCAGGCCAGACACGTCGTCGGGGTGCACCAGGAAGTCCACGAGCATCGTCACGCGGCCGAGCGGTTCGTACCGGTGGCGGTACACGGCGTAGCCGTGGACCTCGCCGTTGCGTTTCAGCGCAACCAGCGAATACCGGACGTCCGGCGGTTCGACGTAGCGCCAGTTGAGGTACGCCGCGTCGCGCCGGATGGCCAGTGCGAAATGGGGGGCGAGCCGTTCCCAGAGCGCCGTGAACGAGGCGTCGAATCGGCGAATCGGTTCGCATTCGGCGCGCAACGGGCGCGACCGGCTCACCACCTGCACGAACGGGTACAGCAGGGCCGACACGAGCCGGTTGATGGGCGTCGGCCAGTTCGGCAACCGCAGCGCCCGCCGGGTGAGGGGCTTGACGAGGCACGGCACGGGCTGCGGCTCGGGGAAGCGGAGCCGCCGCAGGAGGGCGCTCGACTCCTCGCTGAGGCCGAGTGCCAGGGTCGCGCCGCTATGGCGGTCCCACGTGCGCACGAGCTGTTCGTCCAGGCCCTGCGAGCCGCGCTCCGGGGCCACGAAGGCCCCGGTGCCCCACGCCCCGTCGATCTCGATGCCCTTGAGCGACACCGTGACCGGCGTCGTCGGGTAGTGGCCGACGACGGTCGGCCCCTCGCGCGCCACCCAGATGCCGGGCAGGCCGGACGGGTTGTACGGATTGCGCCGGTGCTGCCAGTCCCACCGCAGCCGCTGCGCGTCGGCCGCATCGGCACCGTGCGTGCGCCGGTACAGCATCTCGACGCCGCGGCGGTCTTCGGGTCTGAAACGGTCGATCTCTGACATGGAGCCCTGAGCTTCGTGGCGCGTGGGACGCCCTATTCTACGTCGGGCGTTCCGGGGGCCCCGGCCCTGCCGCGCCTGTTTCGAAGCCCCGGTGCCGTGTGCTCCGGCGCCGACGCCGGCGGGCTAGGGGTTCGGCTGCGCGTTGGGCCGTCGCGGTGCCGCCGGGGCGATCACCCCCGGCCGCTGTGTCGTCGGCACGCCTCCGAACGGAGTCGGCACCGTCTCGATCTCGGGGTCGTCCACGGGCACGGGGTCGGGCCGGCCCACCTGATCGCGCACGCGCGCCGCCGCGTTCGCCCGGCCGATTCCGGACTCGGTGTCTGCATCCACGCCGTCGGGGCCGTCCTCCCGGGGCTGCCGGAACTGGGCGGGCGGCAGGCCCCCGATCGGAGCCGGCACGGGGGCCGCCGCCGGAGGGGTCGGCGGTGGCGTGGCGGTGCGGACGACCGTGCTGGTCGGCAGGATCATGAGCCGGTCGAACGCCGACGACGTCGGCACCTCTGGGCCCGACTCGCGCCAGCCGATCATGTAGCCGGCGACGCCGCGCAGCAGGATTTCGATGGCCTGTTGTTCGGGAACGCTCGTCAACTCGAGCGTGACGGGTGCGCCGGTCACCCGGTCGCCGTTGACGATGCTCGTGCCGCCGCGCCGCGCCCACTCGCTGAGGATGGTCCGCAGCGGAGCGTTCTCGGCAGCCAGGTTGACCCGGCCGTTGTTGAACTCGATCTTGACCGTCTGGGCGGCGGCAGGCGCCGCGCCGCAGACGAGCGCGGCGGCGATCAGCGTGGCAGGCAGGCGCATGGGTGAAGCTCCCTCACGGACTGATGTCGGACGGGGGATGCCGCCAGTATACGGCTCCGGCCGGCGGGCCCCCAATTCCGGCCGGGGACGAGGGACACGGCGCGCAGAAATGGCACCGGGCCGGTTCCCCGGGGGCCCTCCGGACGCCCTACCGCCCGCGCATGTACTCGACGACCTGCCGGATGATGTCGTCGAGCCCGAGCTGGGGCTCGAAGCCGATGAGGCCACGGATCTTCGCGATGTCCGGCACCCGGCGGGGCATGTCCTCGAAGCCCGCTTCGTAGGCGTCGTCGTAGGCGATGTACTGGATCGGCGAGCTGCTGCCGGTCATCGCCTTCACGCGCCGCGCCAGTTCGCCGATGCTCACTTCCTCGACGTTGCCGATGTTGAACACCTCGCCGACGGCGCGCGGCTCCTGCGCGAGGGCGACGAGCGCCCCGACGACGTCGGCGACGTAGGTGAAGCTGCGCGACTGGGTGCCGTCGCCGAACACCGTGATCGGCTGCCCGGCGAGGGCCTGCCGGACGAACGTGGGCAGCACCATCCCGTACTGGCCGGTCTGGCGGGGCCCGACCGTGTTGAACAGCCGGACGATCACCACCGGGAGCTTGCGCTCCTTCCAGTACGCGAGGGCCAGGAACTCGTCGAGCGCCTTGCTGCACGCGTAGGCCCAGCGGTGCTTCACCGTCGCGCCCAGCACGAGATCGGCGGTCTCGCGGAACGGGACATCGGTGCTCTTGCCGTACACCTCCGACGTCGACGCGATCACGACGAGCTTCTTCTTCTTGTTGGCGAGCTTCAGCACCACCTCGGTGCCGTGCACGTTGGTCTCGATCGTGTGCACCGGCTGCTCGACGATCAGCTTCACGCCGACCGCCGCAGCGAGATGGAACACCACGTCGGTCCGGTCGATCATCTCCGCGAGGAGGGGCTCGTTGGTGACCGTGTCGATCGCGTAGGAGAAGCCGCGCTGCCCCTTCAGGTGCGCGATGTTGTCGATCGAGCCCGTCGACAGGTTGTCGAGCACCTGCACGTCGTGGCCCAGTTGGAGGAGGCGCTCGGCCAGGTGGGAACCGATGAAGCCGGCGCCGCCGGTAATCAGAGCCTTCACGCGATCGTCTGTCCTTTCTCGAATGCGTTCACCGCGTCGGCCACGCGCGCGACGTCGGCGACGCCCATGCCAGGGTACAGCGGCAGCGACAGCAGTTCGCCGCAGGCCCTGTCGGCGACCGGGCAGGGTCCAGGCGAGTATGGCCGAAATGCGGGCTGCGACGAGAGCGGCACCGGGTAATGCACCAGGGTCTCCACTCCGGCGGCGCGCAGGTGCGCCCGCAGCGCGTCGCGCCGGGCGGTCCGGACCGGGAAGAGGTGGTAGACGTGCCCGGGATCCCGCTCGGGGATGGGCGTCACCGACGGATCGAGCCTGGCCCGGTACTCGGCGGCCAGCGCCCGCCGCCGTGCCGTCAGGCCGGCCAGCCGCGGCAGCCGCGCCCGCAGCACGGCCGCCTGCAGTTCGTCGAGCCGGCTGTTCACGCCGGCCTCTTCGTGCAGGTAGCGTTCGCGCTGGCCGCCGTTGCGCAGCCGCCGCAGCCGGTCGGCGAGCGCCGGGTCGCTGGTGATCACCGCGCCGCCGTCGCCCAACGCGCCGAGGTTCTTGGTCGGGTAGAAGCTGAACGTGCCGGCGACGCCGCGCGTGCCGACGGGCCGGCCCCGGTCGGTGGCCAGGTGCGCCTGCGCGCAGTCCTCGACGACGGCCAGCCCGTGCCGGTCCGCCAGCGCCTGCACGGCGTCGCCGTCGGCGGGCTGGCCGTACAGGTGCACCGGGACGATGGCCCGCGTCCGCGGCGTGATGGCGGCGGCGCAGGCGTCGACGTCGATCGTCAGCGTGCCGGGCTCCACGTCGACGACGACCGGCGCGGCGCCGGCCATGACGACCGCGAGGCCGGTGAAGGCCGCCGTGACCGCCGGCACGAGCACCTCGTCACCCGCGCGTATCCCGGCCGCGCGCAGCGCCAGGGCGATCGCGTCGGTGCCGTTGGCCACGCCCACCGCGAAGCGCGCGCCGCAGGCCGCGGCGAACTCGGCCTCGAACGCCTCCACCTCGGGGCCCAGCACGAACCAGCCGCGCCTGAGGACGCGCTCGATGGCGTTGCGGACCTCGGCCTCGTCCTCGCCCGGGCGAAGGTCGACGAAGGGGACGGCGGGGGGAGTGGTCACGACGCGCGGACGCCGTCGGACTGGGGCACGTAGTGCGGCCAGTGCGCGCGGTAGAAGGCAAAGGTCCGCGCCAGGCCTTCCCGCAGCGGCGTGGTGGGCCGCCAGCCGAGCGTGTGTGCGATGAGCGACGAGTCGGTGCTGAAGTCGCCGATGTCGATCGCCTTCTTCTCCGGCGGCCACGGGGCGAGGCGATAGCGGCCGGTGCCGGCCACCGACACCATCAGCTCGGCCAGCGCGACGTGCGAGATCGGCTCCGCGCCGCCCACGTTGAGCACCATGCCGTTCGGTTCGTCACTCGCGCCCGCCCGGAGGAAGGCGTCGACGGCGTCGTCCACGTAGACGAAGTCGCGCACCTGGCGGCCGTCGCCGAAGATCTGGATCTCGCCGTCCTCGATGACCTGCCGGATGAACCAGGCCACGAAGCCCTGTCGGTTGTGCTTGAGGAGCTGCCGGGGGCCGTAGACGTTGGTCAGGCGCAGCGAGCAGGCGCGGACGCCGAAGACGTTGTTGTAGACGAGGTGGTACTGCTCGCCGGCCGCCTTGTTGATGCCGTTCACGTCGGTCGGCCGCACGAGATGCACTTCGCTGACCGGCAGGAAGTCCGGACGCCCGTACACCTGACGCGTGCCGGCGTAGACCACCTTGGCCGACGGGTTGTCCCGGCGGCAGGCTTCGAGCAGCGAGAGCTGGCCGCGGCAGTTGATCTCGAGGTCCGCGTACGGGTTCTCCATGCTGTCGATGTGACTCACCTGCCCGGCCAGGTTGAAGATCACGTCGCAGCCCGTCACGAGCGCGCTCATCGTGTGCTGCACGCGGATGTCCGCGATGTTGATGCGGACGCGGTCCTCGATGTCGCGCACGTTGAAGAGGTTCCCGCCGTAGTCGGGAATCAGCGAGTCGACCAGCAGGACGCGCGCGCCGAGCTCGACCAGCCGGTGCGCCAGGTTGCTGCCGATGAAGCCGAGGCCGCCCGTGATCATCACGTGCCGGCCCTGGTAGTAGGCGAGATGGGCCGGGGCGCCGGCCGCCGCCGCCGTCACGGCCGCCGCTCGGGCGGCGCCGAACCGCCGAGCGTCGGGTTCTTGAACAGCACCGGCGTGTTCTGCCGGCCCCGCCCCAGCACCACGAGCTGGAACCACAGCTTCAGCACGTCGACGCCCGTCCAGAAGACGCGGCGGACGTTGAAGAACTGCGAGCGCCCGTGCGTCCGGTGGTAGTGGTGCACGGGCACCTCGACCACACGGAAGCCGGCGTCCTGGATCTTGCGCATCATCTCGAGGCAGATGACGCCCGTGTCGCGCTCGAGCCGGAAGCGCGAGAACATCTCGCGCCGCATCAGGCGGAAGTCGCAGTCGACGTCGCGGACGCGGAGGCCGAACATCAGCTTCACGGTGTGGTGGTAGACCCGGCCGATGACGACGCGGTGCAGCGGGTCGGACCGGCGGATCTTGTAGCCGGTGACCATGTCGACGTCGTCGGTCAGCCGTTTCCAGAGGATTTCGAGCTCCAGCGGGTCGTACTGCGCGTCGCCGTCGGTGTAGCCGACCAGGTCCTTCGTGGCCGTGGCGAAACCGGTGCGCAGGGCGCCGCCGTAGCCCCGGTTGACCGGGTGATGGACGACCCGCACCTCGGGATACGTCTTGGCCAGCTCGTCGGCGATCTGCCCCGTGGCGTCGGCGCTTCCGTCGTTGACGACGATGACCTCGAAATCCGTCGTCAGGCGCTGGGCCACCTGCACCGCCTGTATCACGAGGCTGGCAATCGTTCCGGCGTCGTTGTAGGCGGGAAAGAAGAAGCTGAGGCTGGGCGGCCGAGGCGAAGGGGGCGCCGGCATGCGGGGCGTAAACGTACCACGCCGGTATGTCGCTATCAAGCTTTTTGGCCAGTCGGAGTTGTCCGCTGCCGTCCGACGTCCGGCCGCGAGGTGACCGTCGGGACGTCCCGGCCGGATCAGGCTCGGGGCCTGGCCTCCCGGCGGGTCAGGAGGCGCCACGGCAGCCAGACCGATTCCGCGATCACCCCCGCCGACATTTTCGACTGGCCCTCCCGGCGTTCCGTGAACGTGATCGGAACTTCGGTGATTCGCCCTCCCGCGACCGAGGCCTCCCACGTCAGTTCCACCTGGAAGGCGTAGCCGTCCGACTCGATCCGGTCGAGCGGCAGCCGGGCCAGCAGTTCCCGGCGCCAGCACCGGAACCCGCTGGTGCAGTCGTGCACCGGCAGGCGCGTGATCGTCCGGACGTACCAGTTGGCGACCGTGCTGAGCAGCAGCCGGCGGCGAGGCCAGTTGCGGAGCGAACCGCCCGGTACGTACCGGGAACCGATGACCAGATCCGCCTGGGCCGAGGCCGCCAGCAGACGCGGCACGTCGGCCGGATCGTGCGAGAAGTCCGCATCCATCTGACAGACGTGCGTCGCGTCGGTGGCGAGCGCGGCCCGCATGCCGTCCACGTAGGAGCGCCCCAGTCCTCTAGGGCCCGTGCGGCGCAGCACGCGCACCCGGCCCGGCGCCGCGGCCGACGCCGCGCGCTCGGCTTCCATGGCCGTACCGTCCGGCGAAGCGTCGTCCACGACCAGGACGCGAAGCCCGTCGTGGCGCAGCAGCGCCTCGATCATCGGTGCGATGTTCAGGCGTTCGTTGAACGTGGGGACGAGGACGAGCGGCCGCATCGCGCGTGCTAGTCAGTCGCGCGCGACCGCGACTCGGCGGCCCCGACGAGGCGCTCGATAACGCCGTCCCAGGTGACCAGCCGCGCCCGTTCGTAGCCGTTGGCGCCGAGGCGCTGGGCCAGCGAGGCGTCGCCGGCCAGCCGGGCGATGGCCTGGCCCAGGCCTTCGGCCGTCGGCTCCGTCACGTAGCCGTTGGTGCCGTCGACGACGAACTCGAGCGGACCGCCGGCGTCGGCGGCGGTCACGACGGGCTTGCGCGACAGGAACGCCTCCAGCGTCACGTAGCCGTAGTCCTCCTCGAACGGCGCGAAGAGCACGGCACGGGCGCCGGCGTACAGCTCGACGATCTGCTCGTCGCTGACGCGGCCGAGCAGCCGCACCCGGTCTCCGAGGCCGAGCGCTTCGATTCGACGCTCGAGCTCGCCACGGACGCTGCCGTCGCCAGCCACCAGGAACCGGGTGCCGTCCGGCACGTGGCGAAAGGCCTCGATCATCAGGTCGACGCGCTTCACCTTCTCGAGCCGCGTGACCGTGAGCACGTAGTCGCCGTACGGGCCGGCGTGCAGCACGCCCGAGAGCTTCGGCGGCGGGTAGAGCGCCTCGGCGTGCAGGCCGTTGTAGCGCTCCACGCGCGCGGAGACGGTGCGCGCGATGCTGAAGAGTCCGGCGCACTCGCCGAGCATGCGCGTGTCGAGGTCCACGAGCCGCTTGCGCAGCGCGACGTCGCGCTCGGTGTGATCGAAGTCGCTGAACGGCGTGCCGCACAGTTCGTAGGCGGCGCGGTGCTGGTGCACGAGCCACGCGACCTTCGCCGGGTGGCGCGCGAAGTACGTGGGGAACTTCGTCGCGATCGCCAGGTCCACCGGGCGCGCCAGCGCCTCGCCGATGTCGAGCAGGCGCCACGCGGCCGCGTGCGCCATGAGCTCCTCACGCGGGTAGTCGCGGAACGGCAGCGAGACGATCTCGGCCTCGTATCCCCGATCGACGAGGGCGCGGGTCAGGTCGCGGACGAGGATCTCGGCGCCGCCGTGGACGAAGGGCGTCTGGCTCTCGAGAACCAGGACTCGTCGGACGCTCACGTCAGCGAGGGGCGCGCTCGCGCGCGAAGCGAAGCATGCGGGCCCAGCCTAGCACGCGTCGAGGCCGTCTCGCGTCTCTCGCGATTCTCACCGCAACGGATAGCAAGTCAGAATCTTGACATCGAACAAAAACCGAAATCGAACGGATTAACTTACGCGAGATGAATCGTTTGCGCTGAATTGCGATTGACAACGTTTTAGGCCCACCCTTACTATCCACGTGGAGCTAAGTGGATAGAAGTGGGTGAGAAGGGCCTCAGGGGCAGCGCGCCGACGCGAATCGACGACAAGGGCCGGCTCAAGGTGCCGACGACCTTCCGTGGCGTCATTCAGGACCGCCACGGCGCGGACGTCTTCGTCACGAGCGTCAACGGCGACTGCGTACGCATCTACCCCCTGCCCGTCTGGCTCGAAATCGAAGAGCGCCTCTCGAAGGCGCCGAGCGTGCACCCCTCCCATCAGAAGTTCCTCACCCGGGTGAGCTACTGGGGACAGGAGGCCGAGCTCGACGGCCAGGGCCGCATCGTGATTCCACAGAAGCTGCGCGAGAGCGCCTCCATTCGTGGTGAGGTCCGCGTCTTCGGCCGGATCAACCACCTGGAAGTGTGGAACGAAGAGCAGTTCGCCGCCAAGCTCGCCAGCGAGCCATGGACCGATGAGGACGCCCTGGCCCTGGCGGCGTTCGGGATCTAGCGCGGGGTCGAGTGGGTGGGCACGAGCCGGTCATGGTGGCGGAGGTGCTCGAGCACCTCGTGCCGGCGCGCGGCGGCGTCTTCGTCGACTGCACCGTCGGGCTCGGCGGGCACGCGCGGATGCTGCTCGAGGGCGGCGCGACGCGGCTGATCGGTCTCGATCGCGATCCGGCGGCCGTGGCGCTGGCTCGCGAGAACCTCGCCGGGTTCGGGACGCGGGTGGAGATCGTCCACAGCGACTACCGCCGGCTCGGCGACGTGCTCGACGCCCTCGGCGTGGCGTCGGTGAACGGCATCCTCGCGGACCTCGGTGTCTCGTCGATGCAGCTGGACGCGCCGGCGCGCGGCTTCAGCTTCCGGCGTGACGAGCCGCTGGACATGCGGATGGACACGTCCGCGGGGCCGACCGCGGCCGAGGCGCTGGCGGCCGTCGACGAGAAGGCGCTCGCCGACCTGATCTACGGGTTCGGCGAGGAGCGGTACTCGCGGCGCATCGCGCGGGCAATCGTGGCGGCGCGGTCGGCGGCTCCGATCGCGACGACGGGGCAGCTGGCCGAGATCGTGCGGCGGGCGGTGCCCCGAAGGGGATTCTCCCGGATCGACCCGGCGACGCGGACGTTCCAGGCGCTCCGCATCTGGGTGAACCGGGAGCTCGAGGGCCTCGACACGTTCCTGGTGGAGGCCGTCGGGCGGTTGCAGGTGGGCGGGCGGATCGCGGTCATCGCGTTCCACTCGCTGGAGGATCGCATCGTGAAGCACACCTTCCGGGCGATCCAGGCGGCGGGGACAGTGGGGCTGTCGGTGGTCACGAAGCGCCCGCTCGAGCCGGGGGACGAGGAAGTGGCCCGCAACCCGCGCGCCAGGAGCGCGAAGCTGCGGGTGGCCGAGCGGGTGGCGGGGGCGGGGGCGGTCGGTGCAGGCGAGGCGGCGTCATGACGGGTGAAGCGTTCGAGTACGCGATCAAGAGAGACGTACGCAACAACCCGATCGTCCGCGAGGTCGATCGCGAGCGGCACCGCGACATGTTCCGGTCCACGCTCGTCGGCGTGTTCCTCGTCGTCGTGCTCCTCTACTCGGCCTGGCAGCACTTCGAGCTGCTGAAGCACGGCTACCAGCTCGAGCGGCTGCAGCAGGAGCGGGCGGCCGAGGAGTCGATCAACCGGCACCTGCGCCTCGAGATCGAGGCGCTGAAGTCGCCGGTGCGCATCGAGCGCCTCGCGAAGACGCGCCTCCGGATGATCGAGCCGGGTCCGCAGGACGCCGGCGTGATCGAACTCGTGCGGGGCGCGGCCGCGCCTCCGAAGTCGGTCGTCGCACGCCGGTAGCGAGGAGCGGACACCGTGGCCGATACGCCCCCCCTTCCCTGGCGCGCGACGCTGAGGCGCCGGCTGGCCGTCGTCGCCGGGCTCCTGGCGCTGTGGGTCGCCGGCATCGAGGCGCGCCTCGTGTACCTGCAGGTGCTGCAGCACGACGAGCTGCTGAGCCGGGCCGAGCGCCAGCAGTCCCGCACGGTGAAGGCCTCGCCCAAGCGCGGCGAGATCGTCGACCGCGCGGGCCGCGTGCTCGCCTACAGCGTGGACGCCGAGACGATCTACGCCGTCCCGACCTCGATCGCCGATCCCGAACGGACCGCCGCCGACCTGTGCCGCGCGCTCGACGACTGCAAGGGCAAGGATCGCGAGACGCTGGTCGCGCGACTGCAGAGCAGGCGCGCGTTCGTGTACGTACGCCGGCAGGTGTCGCTCGACCAGGCGCGGCGCGTGGCGGCGCTGAAGATCAAGGGCATCGGCTCGATCAAGGAGAGCCGCCGCTACTACCCGCACCGTGAGCTCGCCGCGGCGCTGCTCGGGTACGTGGGGCTCGACAACAGCGGCCTCGGCGGCATCGAGGCCACCTACGATTCGCTCATCAAGGGGCACGAGGGCACGGTGCTCGTGCAGGCCGACGCCCATGGCACGCCGTTCAGCCGCGAAGAGCGGCCGGCGACGACCGGCGCGACCCTCGAGCTGACGATCGATCACTACCTGCAGTACATCGCCGAGCGCGAGCTCAAGGCCGGCGTGGAGTGGAGCGGCGCGGCCAGCGGCGCGGCCGTGGTCATGGACCCGTTCACGGGTGAGGTGCTGGCGCTCGCGAGCTACCCGTCGTTCAACCCGAACGTCTACCGCGACTACGACGAGAAGGCACGCCGCAACCGGGCAATCCAGGACCTCTACGAGCCCGGGTCGACCTTCAAGATCGTCACGGCGAGCGCCGCGCTCCAGGAGAAGGTGGTGCGGCCCGACGAGCTCATCGACACGGGCAACGGCCGGATCACGTTCGGCTCGCGCGTCATCAACGACGATCACCACTACGGCGTGCTGACGTTCGAGGACGTCATCGTCAAGTCGAGCAACGTCGGCGCGATCAAGGTGGCGCTGCGCCTCGGGCCCGACCGGATGGTCGACTACGTGCGCCGGTTCGGCTTCGGCCGGCCGCTCTCGCCGGACTTCCGCAGCGAGAGCTCCGGCATCGTCTGGAAGGCGTCGAACCTGAGCAGCAGCGCGCTCGCCTCGGTCGCGATGGGATATCAGGTGGGCGTGACGCCGCTGCAGATGGCGACGGCGGCGTCGACCGTCGCGAACGGCGGCGAACTCATCCAGCCGCGCGTGGTCCGCGCCGTCGTCAAGGACGGCGTGCGGACGATGGTGCCCCGCAAGACGCTCGGCCGCGCCATCCAGCCGGAGATCGCCCGCACCCTGACCGGCATCATGGAGAACGTCGTCGTGCGTGGCACCGCCACGCGGGCGCAGATCGACGGCCAGACGATCGCCGGCAAGACGGGCACCGCCAAGAAGCTCGTCAACGGCCGGTACCGCGGGCACAACGACTACAACGTGTCCTTCGTCGGCTTCGTGCCGTCGCGCAAGCCGAAGTACACGATCATCGTCGTCGTCGACTCGCCCCACGCCGTGTCGCCGTACGGAGGCGTCGTGGCGGCGCCGATCTTCCAGAAGATCGCCCAGGCCGCGCTGCGCCACGGCGGCGTGGCGCCCTCGGTGAATCCCGATCCCCCGGTGCTCGTTGCCGACGCCAGCCAGATCCAGGGGCGGCCGACGGCCGGGCCGACGGCGCCACCGACCGTGCTGCCCCTCGGCGGCCAGCCCGGAACGAGGAGCGCGGTGCCCGACCTGACCGGCATGAGCCTGCGCGACGCCGTGGTCACGCTCGCCCGCCTCGGGTTCACGGCCGAGACGCACGGCCAGGGCCTCGTCGTCGACCAGCGGCCGGCGCCGGGCTCGCCGATCGACACCACGGTCAATGCCTCCCTGTGGTTGAGCCGCCAGCCGGTCGCGTCGCGCCCATGACGGTACGGGAGCTGCTCGACTCGCTCGCGACGACGCTGCCGGACGGGCCCTCGCTGCCCGCCGATGCCGCACTCGACGTGCCCTGCACCGGCGTCGCGTACGACTCCCGGCAGGTGACGCCGGGCGCGGTCTTCGTGGCCTGGCGCGGGCTCAAGACCGACGGGGCCGCGTTCGCGCCACAGGCGATCGCGGCCGGCGCCGCCGCCATCGTCGCCGAACGGCCCGCGCCTGCGGACGTGCCGGTGCCGTGGATCGAGGTGACCGACGCGCGCCTCGCGCTCGCGTACCTGGCCGCCGCCTTCTACCGCCACCCGAGCGGCGAGATGCAGGTGGTCGGCATCACGGGCACGAACGGCAAGACGACGACGAGCTTTCTGCTGAACGCCATCTTCGCGGCGGCCGGCATCCGCAGCGGCCTGATGGGCACGGTGGCCTACCGCGTGGGCGACCGGGAGATCGAGGCCACGCGCACGACGCCCGAGGCGCCAGAGGTCCAGCGCCTGCTGCGGCAGATGCGAGACGAGCGCTGCTCGGCCTGCGTGATGGAAGTGTCGTCGCACGCGCTGGCGCTGCGCCGGGTGGACGGCATCCGCTTCGCCGCGGGCATCTTCACGAACCTGACCCGCGACCATCTCGACTTCCACGTCGACATGGAGAACTACTTCGCGGCCAAGCGCCGTCTGTTCGAGATGCTGCCGCCGGACGCCCCGGCCCTCGTCAACGTCGACGACCCGCGTGGGGCGGCGCTGGCCGACGTCGCGGGCCGGCCGATCACCTACGGCATCGCGAAGGCGGCCGACGTCACCCCCGGGCCGATGTCGCTGACGCTCGACGGCCTGCGCTTCGAGGTCCGGCTGCCGCAGGGCACCGTGCCGGTTCGTTCGAAGCTGGTCGGCAGGCCGAACGTCTACAACATCCTGGCCGCGGCCGGCGCCGCCGCGGCGCTCGGCGTGCCGCTCGAGGCGATCGAGCGTGGGCTCGAGCAGCTGCCCGGCGTGCCGGGGCGATTCGAGCTGGCGTCCGGCCCGCGGGACGACGTGACCGTGGTGATCGACTACGCGCACACCGACGACGCGCTGCGCAACCTGCTCGAGACGGCGCGGCCGATGGCGGTCAAGCGCCTGCTGACGGTGTTCGGGGCGGGCGGGGAGCGCGACCGCACCAAGCGCCCGCTGATGGGGATGGTGGCCGCGCGGCTGAGCGACGTGGTCGTGATCACGTCGGACAACCCGCGCAGCGAGGATCCCGCCCGGATCGTCGAGGAGGTCAAGCTCGGCGCCGACGCCGAGGCGCGGCAGAGCAACGCCATGGTGCTGGTCGTGATCGATCGGCACGAGGCGATCGCGCGGGCCGTGTCGACCGCGCAGCCCGGCGACGTCGTCGTGATCGCGGGGAAGGGACACGAGAAGTACCAGGAAGTCGGCGGCCGGTCCATTCCGTTCGACGACGTCGCGGTCGCGCGCGCGGCGCTCGGGGCGCGGCGCCTGCAGTCGGGTGTCGGGTGAGCCAGGTACGTCTGACGCTGGGGTGGATCGCGCAGGCGGTGGACGGCCGCCTGCGTGGCGACGGTGGCCGGGAGGCCGGTGAGATCGTCACCGACAGCCGCGCGCTGCAGCCGGGCGACGTGTTCGTGGCGCTGCGCGGCCCGCGGTTCGACGGGCACGCGTTCGCGGCCGAGGTGCTGGGCCGCGGTGCGGCCGCGGTCGTCGTGGAGCGGGACGTCGCGGGTGCGCTGACGCCGCCGCCCGATGCGGCGGTCATCGCGGTCGACGACGGCCTGCTCGCCCTGCAGGCGCTGGCGCAGGCGGTGCGCGCCGCCGCGGGCACGCGCGTGGTGGCGATCACCGGCAGCGCGGGGAAGACCACGACGAAGGAGGCGACGGCGGCGTTCCTGGCTGCGCGGTTCCGCGTCGTGAAGAACAAGGGGAACTTGAACAATCACATCGGGCTCCCGCTGTCGCTGATGCAGCTGCGGAGCGGGCCCGACGCGGCGGTGATGGAACTGGGCATGAACCACGCAGGCGAGATCAGCACACTGGTACGGATCGCCCGTCCAGACGTGCGCGTCTGGACCAACGTGGGCGACGCCCATCTGGGCTTCTTCGCCTCCCCGGACGCGATCGCCGACGCGAAGGCGGAGATCCTGGAGGGCGCGACGCCGCAGAGCGTGTTCGTGGCCAATGCCGACGACCGTCGCGTGGTGGCGCGCGCGGCCGGCTTCCCGGGTCGTTGCCTCACCTTCGGGGAGGCGGCGGGCGCGAGCGTCCGGGCCGTTGCGGTCGACGACCGCGGCTTGGACGGCATCCGGGCCGAGGTCACGACACCCGCCGGCGACGTCCGGCTCGACATCCCCCTCATCGGACGCGGCAACCTGTCGAACGTGCTGGCCGCCACGGCCGTCGCGGTCGACTTCGGCGTGCCGCTCGACGCGATCGCCGCCGCGGCCTCGCGGCTGGAGCCCGCCGATCGCCGCGGGGCGGTCCACCGCCTGTCGCGGGGCGTCGTCCTGATCGACGACTCGTACAACTCCAGCCCCGCGGCGCTGACCCGCGCGCTCGAGACGGTGGCCGCCGAGGCCAGGGCCACCGGCAAGGTGGCCGTGCTCGGCGAGATGCTCGAACTCGGCGACCACGCCGTCGCGCTGCACGAGGCGTGCGGCCGCGCGGCGGCGGCGGCAGGCCTCCGGCAGATCGTCGCGGTGGGCGGGGCCCCGGCGCGGGCGCTGGCCGGCGCCGCGGTGAAGGCCGGCATGCCGGCCGGCGCGGTGCAGTGGTTCGCCACGAGCGCCGAGGCGGCCGGCGCGGTCGCGTCGCTCGTGCGCGACGGCGACCTCGTGCTCGTCAAGGGCTCGCGCGGCACGCGCACGGACGTCGTGGCGGACCGCCTCGTGGAGGCGTTCGGCTGATGCTGTACTACCTGCTGCCGCCGCTCGCCTCGCACATCAGCGTGCTGAACGTCACGCGGTACATCACGTTCCGCACCGCGGCGGCGAGCCTGACCGCGCTCGTCATCAGCCTCGTGCTCGGCCCCTGGATGATCCGCAAGCTGCGCGACTTCCAGATCGGCCAGGTGATCCGGCAGGACGGGCCGCAGTCGCACCGGGCCAAGGCCGGCACGCCGACGATGGGCGGGCTGCTCATCCTGACGGCCGCCGTCGTGCCGACGCTGCTGTGGGCCGACCTGTCGAACCCGTACGTCTGGACCGCCGTCCTGGCGACGGTGGGCTGCGGCGCCGTGGGCTTCGCGGACGACTACCTCAAGCTGACGCGGCGATCCCACCACGGCCTCATTCCACGCTACAAGATGGGCGGACTGATCCTGGTCGGGCTCGGCGTCGGCGCGGCGCTGCTGGTCATGGCCCACCAGAACCCGCCGCTCTACAACACGCGCCTGATCTTCCCGTTCTTCAAGAACCTGATCCCGGACCTCGGCTCGCTCTACGCCGTGTTCGCGGTGCTGGTGATCATCGCGGCGACCAACGCCGTCAACCTGACCGACGGGCTCGACGGGCTGGCGATCAGCACCTTCGGCGTGGCCGCGGCCGCCTTCACGGCACTCGCCTACGTGACCGGCCACGCGGTGCTGGCCGACTACCTGCTGCTCGTGCGCTTCCCGCCCGCGGGCGAGTTGACGATCTTCTGCGGCGCGCTCGTCGGGGCGAGCCTCGGCTTCCTCTGGTACAACTCGTATCCCGCCGAGATCTTCATGGGCGACGTCGGCTCGCTCGGCCTGGGCGGCGCGATCGGCACCGTCGCGATCCTGATCAAGCAGGAGATCCTCCTCGTGATCGTCGGCGGCGTCTGGGTGCTCGAGGCCCTGTCCGTGATCATCCAGGTCACCTCGTTCAAGCTGACCGGCAAGCGTGTCTTCAAGATGTCGCCGCTGCACCATCACTTCGAGCTGATGGGATGGAGCGAGCCCAAGGTCATCACCCGGTTCCTGATCGTGGCGGTCATCTTCGCGTTGTTCAGCCTGACGACGCTGAAACTGCGGTGATGTGGTGGCGGGCGTGGAGTTCTCGGTCGTCGGGCGCGCGGTGGTGGTCGTGGGGGCCGCGCGGAGCGGCATCGCCGCGGCCGAGCTGCTGGCGCGCCGGGGAGGCCGCGTGACGCTGACCGACATGCGGCCGGCCTTCGACGGCGCGGATCGCCTGGCCGCGCTGGGCGTGACGCTGGAGCTCGGCGGGCACCAGGACGCGACGCTCGCCGGGGCGGACCTGATCGTCACGAGCCCGGGCGTGCCGCTGGAACAGCCGGTGTTCGCCGGCGCGCGCGCGAAGGGCGTGGAGATCATCGGCGAGCTCGAGCTCGCCTCCCGCTGGCTGCGGGGCCGGATGATCGCGATCACCGGCACGAAGGGGAAGTCGACGACGACGACCGTGATCGGACGGATGCTCGAGGCCGACGGCCGGGCCGTGCTGGTCGGCGGGAACATCGGCGTGCCGCTCAGCGCGCAGGTCGAGGCGTCGACGCCGGAGACGATCCACGTGGTCGAGGCGAGCAGCTTCCAGCTCGAGACCACGACGACCTTCCGGCCGTGGATCGCGCTGTGGCTGAACCTGGCCGACGACCACCTCGATCGGCACCCGACCCTGGAGGCCTACGCGGCGGCGAAGGCCAGGATCTTCGCCAGCCAGACGCCCGAGGACTGGGCCGTCGTCAACGTGGACGACCCCATCGTGATGCGGCACGCGCGGGGCACGGCCGCACGCCAGGTCGGCTTCTCGCCGTCCGGGCACGCCCGGGAGGGCTTCGTCGTCGACGGTGGCTGGATCGTCCGCCGGACGACGACGGGCACGGACCGGCTGGTGCCGGTGTCGGCCGTCGAGTTGACGGGGCGGCACATGCTGCAGAACGTCGTGGCCGCCGTCGCCGTGACCCACGTCGCGGGGGCCAGCCCGGCGTCGATGGCCGCGGGCCTGCGCGGCTTCCACGGGCTGGAGCACGTGATGGAGCCGGCCGGGCAGGTCGGCGGCGTCCGCTTCGTCAACGACTCGAAGGCGACCAACGTGGAGGCGGCGCGCCGGTCGATCGAGAGCTTTCCGGCCGGCGTGGTGCCCATCGTCGGCGGGCACTTCAAGGGCGGAGACCTGCGCGACCTGCGCGACGCGCTGGCCGGCCGTGCCCGCGCGGTCGTGGCAATCGGCGCCGCGGCGCCGCTGGTGCACGCGGCGCTCGACGACCTGCTGCCGGTGCTCGACGCGGGCTCGATGGGCGAGGCCGTCAGCCGTGGGTACGAGGCGGCACGGCCGGACGGAACCGTGCTGCTGGCGCCGGCGTGCGCCAGCTTCGACTGGTTTCGGGACTACGCGGAGCGCGGCCGGGCGTTCAAGTCGGCCGTGGTGGATCTCGGCTCGCGCCTGGGCGCGTGAGTCGGGCCCGGCGACGGCCGGGACGGATGGAAACGCGGCCGGGCGGGACCCGGCCGGAAAGGGACGGCGGGACGGACAACCGGACGTGACGCTCCCATGGGAGCGGTGAGCAGTCGTCAGTCGGCCTGGCGCGGGTGGGAGCCTACCGCTGGGAACGCAGACTAACCCCAGTCTGCGAGGTGGGTGGCCCATCCCTCGAGCCGGCTGATGACTGCTGACCGCTTCCCCTCCGCGGACCGTGGACGCCGAGCCGCGCGCGATACCCGCGCAGCGTCGGCGCCCCGAGACCGCCGAAGCCGCCCGCGATACCCGGGCGGTTTCGGCGGGCTCCGGCCCGCAAGGGATCGGGATCTTAGAGCACGAGGCCGGATTCGCCAACAGGGCATTCCGGGCCGGGCTCGGGGCGGGGGGATGGACCCGCGACAACGGTGTTCTCGGACGTTCCGTGACGTTCTGTAGGGGGAAGTGCAGTGGCGAGGAAGCTCAAGTCGGATCGGGTGCTGTTCACCGCCACGTTCCTGCTGGTCTGCGCCAGCGTCGTGATGGTTTACAGCGCCTCCGCCGTCGTGGCGTTCGAACGCTTCGACCAGCCGGGCCTCTTCCTGACCAAGCAGCTGCTCTGGGCGGTCGTCGGCCTGGCCGTGCTGGCCATCGCGATGCGCGTCGACTATCGCACCTACCGGACCGACGCGTTCGTCTGGTCGCTGGTCGGCGTCGTGGCGCTGATGCTCGTCGCGGTGATGTTCAGCGCCCCCGTCAACGGCAGCCGCCGGTGGTTCGGGATCGGCGGCCTCGGCATCCAGCCGTCGGAGCTGGCGAAGGTGGCCTGCATCTTCTTCACCGCGCTGGTGCTCGAGCGCCGCATGCACCGGATCGACGAGGTGAAGTACTCACTGGCGCCCATCGGGATCATCGTCGGGCTGATGGCGGGCCTGATCATGCTGCAGCCCGACTTCGGCACCGCCTCGACGCTGATGCTCATCTCGGGCGTCATGATCTTCGCGGCCGGGCTGAACTACCGCTACCTGCTCGGACTGCTGCTCGTCGCCGCGCCCACGCTGTCGCTGATCCTGTGGAGCGCACCCTACCGCCGGCGCCGCCTGCTGGCCTTCCTCGACCCGTGGGCGGATCCCCTCGGCGACGGCTACCACATCATCCAGTCGTCGATCGCCATCGGCACGGGCGGCCTGTTCGGCCGGGGCCTGATGGCCGGTGTGCAGAAGCTGTTCTACCTGCCGGAGCCCCACACCGACTTCATCTTCGCGGTGATCGGCGAGGAGATGGGCCTCATCGGCACCACCGCGATGCTGGTCTGCTTCTGCGTCATCGCGTGGCGCGGGCTGCGGATCGCGCTGCGTGCCGAGGACAGCTTCGGCGCGTTCCTCGCCATCGGGCTGACCACCATGATCGCGGTGCAGGCCCTGGTCAACGTCAGCGTGGTGCTGGGCCTGCTGCCGACCAAGGGCATCGCGTTGCCGCTCGTCAGCGCCGGGGGGTCGTCGCTGCTCATCAACCTGCTGGGCGTGGGTGTGTTGCTGAACATCTCGCAGCACGAGTCGGCCGATGCGTGACGGCCGCTCCGTGCGCGAGGACGCGAGACGCGGGCCAGGGCCGCGGGACGGTGCGGCCAGGTGAGCCTGTCGGTGCTGATCGCCGGCGGCGGCACCGGCGGACACCTCTACCCGGGGGTGGCCGTCGCGCGCGAGCTGCTGGCGCGGGTGGCGGATGGGCACGTGGTGTTCGTCGGAACGGCGGCCGGGATCGAGGCGCGCGTGATTCCGCGTGAGGGGTTTCCACTGGACGTGATTCGAAGCGCCGGGCTGAAGGGCAAGTCGCTGGCCTCGCTGCTGCGGGGGCTGGCGCTGCTGCCCCTGAGCGCGCTCGACGCGTGGCGCGTGATCTCGCGCCATCGTCCCGCCGTGGTCGTCGGCGTCGGCGGCTACAGCTCCGGCCCGGTGGTGGGGCTGGCCGCGCTGCGCGGCGTGCCGACGATGCTGATGGAGCAGAACGCCACCCCTGGCATCACGAACCGGCTGCTGGCGCGCGTCGTCCGGGCCGCGGCGGTCACCTACGAGGAGAGCCTGCCGGTGTTCGGCGGCAAGGCGTTCGTCGCCGGCAACCCGGTGCGCCGGGCGTTCTTCGAGCCGCTGCCGGCGCCGGCGGCCGGCGGGCCGGTCCGCGTGCTGGTGTTCGGCGGCTCGCAGGGCGCGCACGCGATCAACGTCGCGATGGCCGAGGCCGCGCCGCGCCTGGCGGCGGGCGCCCGGGTGGACCTGACGCACCAGACGGGCGAGCGCGACGTCGAGGTGGTCCGCGAGGCCTACCGGGCCGCCGGCCTCGCGGCCCGTGTCGAGCCGTTCCTGTACGAGATGGACCGCGAGATGCGGATGGCCGACGTGGTGGTGTGCCGATCGGGCGCGACCACGCTGGCCGAGCTGATGGCCGCCGGGAAGCCCTCGATCCTCGTGCCGCTGCCGACCGCCACCGACGACCACCAGAAGAAGAACGCGCTGGCGCTCGTCACGCGCGGCGCGGCGCGGATGGTCGAGCAGCGCGATCTGACCGGCGCGCGGCTCGCGGAGGAGATCCTCGCGCTGGCCGGCGACGCGCCGGCGCGCGCACGGATCGCCGCGGCGGCGGCCCGGATGGCCAGGCCCGACGCCGCGCGGGCGATCGTGGACCGCATCCTCGAGCTGGGGGGGCGCCGTGCTGGGTAGGACGCACCGCATCCACTTCGTCGGGATCGGGGGCATCGGCATGAGCGGCATCGCCGAGCTGCTGGCCAACCTGGGCTACGCCGTCAGCGGCTCGGACGCCCGCCGGTCGGACGTCACGTCCCGCCTCGAGTCGATGGGGGTGGTCGTGCACGAGGGCCACGCCGCCGGGCACGTCGGCGACGCCGACGTGCTCGTGTACTCGTCGGCGGTCAAGGCGACCAATCCCGAGGTGGTCGAGGCCCGGCGCCTGGGCATTCCGGTGATCCCGCGCGCCGAGATGCTGGCCGAGTTGATGCGCCTGCGCTTCGCCGTCGCGGTGGCGGGCTCGCACGGCAAGACCACCACGACCTCGATGATCGCGCTGGTGCTGGAGCGCGCGGGGCTCGACCCGACGGCGGTGATCGGCGGCCGCCTCAGCGCCTTCGGCAGCAACGCGCGGCTCGGCAGCGGCCAGTACATGGTGGCCGAGGCCGACGAGAGCGACCGGTCGTTCCTGACGCTCTATCCCTCGGTGGCCGTGCTGACCAACGTCGACCACGAGCACATGGAGGCCTACAGCAGCTTCGCGGAGCTGCTCCAGGCCTTCGTCGACTTCGCCAACAAGGTGCCGTTCTACGGCGCCGTGGTGGCCTGCATCGACGACCCGCCGCTGCACTCGATCCTGAGCGGCATGAAGCGGCGCGTGATCACCTACGGCCTCGACAACGACGCCGCGTCGCTGACGGCCCGCGACATCGAGCTGGGGCCCTTCGGCGGCCGCTGCGTCGTGCACCGGCAGGGCCCGGACCGGCCCGGCCGGCTCGGCGTGCTGGAGCTGCCGGTGCCGGGCCTGCACAACCTGCAGAACGCCCTGGCGGCCGTGGCCGTCGCCGACTTCCTGGAGGTGCCGTTCGCCGACGTCGCCGCCGCGCTGCGCGAGTTCCACGGCGCCGAGCGCCGGTTCGAGCGGGTCGGCGAGGCGGACGGCGTGCTGGTCGTCGACGACTACGGGCACCATCCGACTGAGATCGCCGCGGTGCTCGCCGCGGCGCGGGCCACGCTGGACCGCCGCATCATCGTCGCGTTCCAGCCGCACCGCTACTCGCGGACCGCGCGCCTGCTCGAGGCGTTCGGCCCGTCGTTCGCCGAGGCCGACGAAGTGGTGCTGACCGACATCTACGCCGCCGGCGAGGACGCCGTGCCCGGCGTGACCGTCGAGGCGCTGGGCGAGGCGATCGCCCGTGGCAGCGGCCGGCCGGTCCGTGTCGTCAGGGCGCTCGACGAGGTCGTGACGGCGCTGATGGCGATCGCGCGGCCCGGCGACGTGGTGATCACCCTGGGCGCGGGCTCGATCGGCACGCTGGCCCGCCGCGTGCTGCGGGCGCTCGAGACGCGCGAGGTGAGGGCCTGATGCCGGTCGCGGCTCCGACGGACAAGCGCTTCCGGCGCGCGCACGTCTCCCCGGCCGGCCGCCGCGGCTGGCGCAAGCCCTGGGCGTACGTCGTCCGGGTGGTCGTGATCGGCGCGATGGTGTCCTACGGCCTGTACCGGACGGCCGGCCTCGTGCTGTCGGCGCAGGCGCTGACGATCGCCAAGGTGTCGGTCGTCGGCAACTCGCGGATGGCCCTCGGCGAGGTGCTGTCGCTGACCGAGGACCTGAAGGGCACCAGCATGGTGACGGCCGACCTCGAGAGCCTGCGTGCCCGCCTGCGCGCGCTGCCGTGGGTCCAGGACGCCGCCGTCCGGCGCGTGTTCCCCGGCACGATGCTCGTGATCATCTCCGAGCGCCAGCCGATGGGCATCGGCCGGGTGGGCGGCCAGCTTCAGCTCGTGGACCAGCACGGCGTGTTGATCGGCGAGTTCGGGCCGAGCTACGCCGAGCTCGACCTGCCGGTCATCGACGGCCTGGCGCCCCTGCGCGACGCGGAGGGCGCCGTCGACCCGGCGCGCGCGGCGCTGGCGGGGCGGCTGCTGGCCGAGGTGGGCCGCCGGCCGGACCTGTCGAAGCGGGTGTCGCAGATCGACGTCAGCGACCCGCGCGACGTGGCGGTGATCCTGAAGGACGACACGGTGCTCGTGCGCCTGGGGCGCGAGCGGTTCGCCGAGCGGATCCAGTCGTACGTGGAACTGCGCGACGCGCTGCGCGCGCGCGTGGACGACATCGACTACGTGGACCTGCGGTTCGACGGTCGCGTGTACGTCCGGCCGCGGGTCGCGCGACCCCTGGTGCGGCCGGTGAGCGGGGTTTCGGACGTCCGGCCGGCGCGGCGCGGGCGGACCAGACGTGGAGACGACTAGTGGCACGTAGAGAACGATACGTCGTGGGGTTGGACGTCGGCACGTCGACCGTGTGCTGCGTCGTGGGCGAGGCGCTCGACGACGGCTCGCTGGAGGTCGTCGGCATCGGCGTGGCGGAGTCGCGCGGGATCAAGCGCGGCGTCGTCGTCAACCTCGAGGCCGCCGTCGAGTCGATCAAGAAGGCCGTCGAGGAGGCCGAGCTGATGGCCGGCGTCGAGGTCGACTCGGTGCACCTCGCGCTGTCGGGCCCTCACGTCAAGGGCTTCAACAGCCGCGGCGTGATCGCCGTGGCCGGCAAGAACCGGGAGGTCACGCGCGACGACGTCCGCCGCGCCATCGACGCGGCGAAGGCGGTGGCGTTGCCGACCGGCCGCGAGATCCTGCACGTGCTGCCGCAGGACTTCGTCGTGGACGAGCAGGACGGCATCGCCTCCCCGCTGGGCATGAACGGCAGCCGGCTGGAGGTGAACGTCCACGTGGTCACCGGCGCCGCGACGTCCACCCAGAACATCGTGGCCTGCGTGAACCGCGCCGGCGTGGCGGTGCAGGACACCGTGATCGAGCAGCTGGCGGCGGCCGAGGCCGTGCTGACGCCCGACGAGAAGGAGCTCGGCGTCGCGCTGGTCGACATCGGCGGCGGCACGGCGGACCTGGCCATCTTCGAGCGCGGCAGCCTCTGGCACACCGGCGTCGTGGCCGTCGGTGGCGACCACTTCACCAACGACATCGCGGTCGGGCTGCGGACGCCGATTCCCGACGCGGAGAAGGTGAAGCGGAAGAACGGCTGCGCGCTCTCGGCGATGGTCGACGAGGACGAGACGATCGAGGTCGCCAGCGTGGGCGGCCGCAAGGCACGCGTGATGAAGCGGCGCATCCTCAGCGAGATCCTGCAGCCGCGCGCGGAGGAGATCTTCCACCTCGTGTGGGACGAGATCCGGCGCGCCGGCTACGAGAAGTCGTTGAACTCCGGCATCGTGCTGACGGGCGGCGGCGCGATCCTGGAGGGCATGCCCGAGATCGCCGAGCAGATCTTCGATCTGCCGATCCGGCGCGGGCACCCCGCCGGGGTCGGCGGACTGGCCGACCACGTCAACAGCCCGGTGTTCGCCACGCCCGTGGGGCTGCTGCTCTACGCGCATCGCAACCGGGTGGCCCCGCCGTCGAAGGTCGGCGTGGGAGCGTTCAGCGGAGTCGTCGGGCGGCTTCGTGGGATTTTCAAGGAATTCTTCTGAAGTGAGGCGGTTCCCGGACGGTGGGGAGCCTGGAGGAGGCACGGCATGAGGGAGCTTCTGGGACGCGAGGCGGAGGGGCTGAGGATGACGCTCGCGCCCGACGTGCGCCGGGTCGTGAAGATCAAGGTGATCGGGGTCGGCGGCGGCGGCAGCAATGCCGTCAACCGCATGGTCGACGTGGGCCTCGGTGGCGTCGAGTTCCTCGTGGCCAACACCGACCTGCAGGCGCTCGACCACAATCGCGCCGTATCGAAGGTGCAGATCGGCCACAAGCTCACCAAGGGCTTCGGGGCCGGCGCCGATCCGAACATCGGGCGTCAGGCGGCACTCGAGGACACCGACGCGATCATCCAGTCGCTGTCGGGCGCCGACATGATCTTCGTGACGGCGGGCCTCGGCGGCGGTACCGGCACGGGCGCGGCCCCGGTGATCGCGAGCCTCGCGAGCGAGCTCGGCGCGCTCACCATCGCCGTGGTGACCAAGCCCTTCACGTTCGAGGGCCGCAAGCGGGCCAGACAGGCCGAGGCCGGCCTCGACGCGCTGCGCGAGTGCGTGGACACGGTGATCACGATCCCGAACGAGCGGCTCCTCTCGGTGATCGACCGCAACACGCCGCTGACCGACGCGTTCGCGATAGCCGACGACGTGCTCCGCCAGGCCATCCAGGGCATCTCGGACCTGATCCTCGTGCCCGGCCTCATCAACCTCGACTTCGCCGACGTCAAGACGATCATGTCGGGCATGGGCGTCGCGATGATGGGCACCGGCGTCGCCGAGGGCGAGGACCGGGCGATGCGGGCCGCGCAGATGGCCATCGCCAGCCCGCTGCTCGAGGACATCTCGGTCAATGGCGCGCGCGGGGTGATCATCAACGTGACCGGCGGCCCGGACCTGGGCCTGATGGAGGTCAGCGAGGCGTCCAGCGTGATCCAGAAGGCCGCGCACGAGGACGCGAACATCATCTTCGGCGCGGTGGTCGACCCGACGCTCTCGGGCAAGGTGAAGATCACCGTGATCGCCACGGGCTTCGACAGGGGCGCTGGCCGTGGAACGGCCGCCACCGTGCAGACGCCGGTGGACCTGAGCAGCTACACCGCGCACCTGCAGAAGGGCGAGACGGTGGAGGTGCCGGTGCTGGTGCAGAACGGCACGGACGGCCCCGCGCCCTCGCCCGCGCAGGCCGTGACGCGGGAGGCCGTGCACACGGGCGTGTCCATGGGCCGGCGCCGGTCGATCGACATGACCAACGTGACGCGGCCGCCGCAGCTCGTCCGGGACACGCCGTCGAGCGAGGGCATCGAGATCGACTCGGCGCTCGACGTGCCGGCGTTCCTCCGCCGCCAGAACTAGCGGGCCGCGCGCCGGGCCCCGGCCGTCGAGCCGGGCCCGGGCGGCCCGGCCCGCCGTCGCTCCGCCAGCGCATCTCCAGCCCCCCGACGAGCCGGACGGCTCGGGTTCGGTGACAATAGAGCCAGACCCGATGAAACACTGGCAGCAGCGCGAGCGGGCCCTGGAACTCCTCTCCAGGGAGGTGGGCTACGTCCGCAAGCCCCACGGCGGACGCCTGCGCATCGCGCTGGCCTTCCCGAACACGTACTTCGTCGGAATGTCCAACCTGGGGTTCCAGACGATCTACCGGCTGCTGAACGCCCAGCCCGACATCGTCTGCGAGCGGGTGTTCCTGCCGCCCAAGAGCGAACTGGCCGCGCTGCGCACCGCGGGAGAGCCCCTCGTGACGCTGGAGTCGCAGACGCCCGTGCGCGACTTCGACGTGTTCGCGTTCTCGGTGTCGTTCGAGTGGGACTACACCAACGTCGTCACGATGCTGCGCCTGGCCGGCGTGCCGGCGCGCGCCGAGTCCCGCACCCATCACGACCCGCTCGTGATGATCGGCGGCGCGGTCACCTTCGTGAACCCCGAGCCGCTGGCCCCGTTCGCGGACGTGATCGCTGCCGGGGAGGGGGAGGCGCTGGTGCCGCCGCTCGTGGCGGCGTTTGCCGGCGCCAGCGACCGTGAGGACCTGCTGCGGCGGCTCGCCGGAGAGCGCGGCTACTACGTGCCGTCGTTCTACGACATCGAATACCGGCCCGACGGCACCCTCGCGGCGTTCGTGCCGAGGCCCGGCACGGGCGCGCCGCCCGTCGTGAAGAAGGCCGCCCTGAGGGCCACTGACGACGCCGACCCGCCGTCGACCACGATCTTCACGCCCGAGACCGAGTTCGGCTCGCGCTTCCTGGTGGAGGTGGTGCGCGGCTGCGCCAACCTGTGCCGCTTCTGCTGGGCGGGCTACAACTACCTGCCGGTCCGTGCGTTTCCGAAGGAGCGCATCCTGGCGCTGGCCGAGGCCGCGCGGCCCTACTCGAATCACGCGGGCCTGGTGTCGATCGCGCTCTGCGATCATCCCGACATCGAGGAGATCCTGACGCGGCTCGTCGACATGGGCTACGCGCTCAGCCCGGCCTCGCTGCGGCTCGACGACCTGACGCCGGCGATTCTCGGCCTGCTGCGCCGGAGCGGCGAACGGACCATCACCATCGCGCCCGAGGCCGGCTCCGACCGCCTGCGCCGCGTCATCAACAAGACCGTCACCGACGACGAGATCAAGGCGGCGGGGGAGATGATCTTCGCGTCCGGCATGGAGAACCTGAAGCTCTACTTCATGATCGGCATCCCCGGCGAGACCGACGACGACCTGGTGGCGATCCGCGACCTCACGCTGGCGCTCCGCGACAGCATGATGCGCCACGCGCGCGACCGCGGCCGCGTGGGCCGCATCGTGGGCAGCGTCAACCCGCTGGTACCGAAACCCGGCACCGCGTACCAGTGGATCCCGATGGAGGGCGACGCCTCGATCACGCGCAAGATCAAGCGGCTGCGCACGCTGACGGCCGGGATCGACAACGTCTACTTCAACATCAAGTCCGAACGCCATTCGTTCTACCAGGCGCTGCTCTCGCTCGGCGACCGCCGGGTCGCCCCCGCCATCGAGGCCGCCGAGCGCAACGGCGGCGACTGGCGCGCGGCCGTGGCCGAGGTGGGCCTCGACGCCGACTTCTACGTCTTCCGCGACCGCTCGCAGGACGCCGTGCTGCCGTGGGACATCATCGACGGTGGCATGAAGACCTCGTTCTTCCGCGCCGAGTTCGACAAGTCCCTGCGCGCGGAGTGGACCCTGCCCCCGAAGCGCCAGAAGGAGAATGCGCGTCTTCTCCCGGTGCTGTCGTAGCCGGGCCTGGGCCGCGGCCGGCACGCTCGCGCTGGCCGTCGGCGTCGTCGTCGCCGTGACAGGCGGTTTCACGGTCCGCGCCGGACCGCTGCGCCTCTCCGCGCATGGCCTCGGCGGACCCCTGGCCGTCGTGTTGGCAGCGGGCATCGCGCTGTGGTTGCACGGACGCGACGAGGCGCGCGCGGCGCTGGCGTCGGTGACCGGCGCGCTCGCGCGACACGCCACGGCCCTCGCCGTCGTCCTCGCCGCGTCGACGGCCGGCGCCGGCGTCGCCTTCGGCACCTTCGCCGCGTCGGCCACCGACCCCTCGGCCTACGTGAGCCAGGCCGAGCTCCTCGTGTCGGGCCGGGCCACGTGGACCCAGCCGCTCGCGTCGGCGATGCCGTGGCCCGGCGCCGCATGGGCGTTCGCGCCGCTCGGCTACCGGCCGGCGGTCGATCCGCACAGCCCGTTCCCGCCCGGCACGTACGTGCCCGTCTATCCGCCAGGGCTGCCCCTGATCCTTGCGGCTGCGCGCGCCGCCGCCGGGGCGGACGCGCCCTACGTCGTGACGCCCCTCTTCGCCGCGGTGCTGGTGCTGGCGACCTACGGCATCGGCCGGCGGCTGCACTCGGCGCTTGCCGGCCTTGCCGCGGCGGTGCTCGCCGCGACGAGCCCGGTGCTGCTGTTCCACGCAGTGGTCCCGATGAGCGACGTGCCGGCGGCCGCGTGGTGGGCGCTGGCCGCGTGGGCCGCGCTCGGCACCTCGCGCGGGTCCGCGCTCGGCGCGGGCCTCGCATCGGGCCTGGCGATTCTGACGAGACCCAACCTCGCCCCGCTGGCCGCGCCGATCGTGCTGCTCGCGCTGTCCTGGCCCCGCCACGCGAGGCCGGGGGCGTGGGGCTGGGGGCGCGCCCTCGTCTGCGTCGCCGGCGTGGCGCTGCCGTTGCTCGCGTTGCTCGGGTGGCAGCACGCGCTCTACGGATCGGTGCTGCGCACCGGCTACGGTGACGACGTCGCCACGTACTTCGCCGCGGCGAACATCCTGCCGAACGTGCGCGACTACGCCTGGCGCGTCGTTCGGGGCGAGGCGCCCGCACTCGTCGTGACCGCGGCGGCGCTCGCCGCGGTGCTCGCCACGCGCGAGCGGGCCGCGCGCCTCGCGCGCGTGGCGGCGCCGGTGCTGGCGGCGTGCCTCGTTGGCAGCGTCCTGCTCGTCCTCTACCTGCCCTACGGCGTGTTCCCCGACTGGGCGTACTTTCGCTTCCTGCTGCCGGCGCTGCCGTTCGCGTGGGCGTGTGCCGGAGCCCTCGCCAGCGAGGCCGCGGCGGCGCGGCCCGCCGCCGGCGGTGTCGTGCTCGTGGCCGGCCTGACGCTGGCCGGCGCCGTCAACGTGCTGGCCGCCGAGCGCGAGCAGGCCTTCAACCTGCGCACCTACGAGAGCCGGTACCGCACGGTGGGGCGCTACCTCGAGGCGTCTCAGCCACGCAATACCGTCGTGGTCACCTTCCAGGAGAGCGGCAGCGTCCGCCACTACACCGGGCTCCCGGTCGTGCGCTGGGACCTGCTCGACGTGCCGCTCGACACGGCGGTGGCGGACCTTCGCGCCCGCGGCCGGCGCGTCGTGTTGCTCGTCGAGGACTGGGAACTGCCCGCGCTGCGCGAACGCTTCCCGGCCTCGCCGCTGGTGCGGCTCGACTGGCGCCCGCGGGCGGACTTCGGCTACACCACGCGGGTCTGGCTCTACGACCCGCTGGACCGCGGGCAGACGGGCGCGGCCTACCCGACCGACCGCCTGCGCTGAGCCCGCCCCTGGGGGCGGCGCCGCGCGGGTGTCACGACACGTCTTCGAGCAGGTCTTCGCCCGCCGCCGTCACCTCTTGCTCGAACCGCGCGTAGGCGTCGAGGATCAGGTCGCGCAGCGCGTTCTGCGCGGCGTTGTCGGTGATGGGGCGCAGCAGCGCGAAGCTGCGGCGTTCGCCGTTGACGGAGTACTGCCGCGCGGGGAAGGTTACGTTGCGGCCCCCGCCCCCCTTGCGCTCCCAGATGCCGAAGCCCACGAGCTTCAGGCCATCGAGGGGGCCCTCGCTGAAGTGCACTTCGGCGTCGGCCAGCTTTCCGGGGGGCGTGCTCTTGTCGTACGGCGTGATTCTGACGGTCATGTGGTCCTCCTGGGACTCGGGTCCCGGAGGCCCGGTGCAACCGGGCCGCCACACGGGCCGGCCCGAAACCGTCGCCGTAACGTGCGGCAGTGTCTCGGATTACCGCCGGCGCCCGATCGGGGGCCGGTGCCCCGGCGCCTCCGCCGTCAACGCCAGTTGCGGTCGGGGCCGGCTCGCCGGGATCAGCGCGCCGCCTTCGACAACTCCTCGGAGAACCTGTCGACCAGCGGGACGCGGGGCGCCCAGCCGATGTCGTCGGTCCTGATCCGGGCCAGCAGCTGATCGGTCGGCACCCCCTGGCGCACGAGCGCGGCGGCGCGGTCGATCACGGTGTTGAATTTCGTCCGGAACTCCGCGACGTCGGCGCGCTTCAACACAGGGCCGGCGCCGGGAATCGCCGTGTCGAAGTCCAGCTTCAGCATGGCGTCGAGCACCCGGCGCCACTCGAGCGCGCTTCCCCCGCCCGCGTAGTCGACGAGGGGCCCTCCCGCCCCGACCGTCACCGCGTCGCTCGTCGCCACCACCTTCAGGTCCGGGAAGTAGACGACGCTGTCGCCGCTGGTGTGCGCCCGGCCGAGGTGCAGCACGCGCACCCTCACCCCGCCCAGCCGGATCTCATGGCTCCGCCCGTCGTACGTGACGTTGGGCGGCGCCGGCAGCGGATCGAACTGATAGGTCTTGAGGTTCTCGGCGAGCTGCCGGTGTCCGACCACTTGCGCGCCGGCGGCGATGAACCGGGCGTCGTTGCCGGTGTGGTCCGCGTGATGGTGCGTGACCGCGACGAACCGGATCGGCTTGTCGGTCACCGTCCTGATCTGCGCGACCAGCGCGTCGTAGTTGGCCTCGCCCGGCATCTTGGTGTCGACGAGGATCACGCCGTCCGGCGTCACCCGGACGATGGAGTTCGAGCCGCCGCCCGGGACGACGTAGAGGCCGGGCTTGACCATCTGGATGGCCTGGACCGGCTGGCCTCCACCGCGGCCGGCGGCCGGTGCCTGCTGCGCCCCGGGCGCCTGGCTCAGGGTCAGGATCACGCCTGCAACCGCTACGATTGTTCGCATGCCGGGGATTATAGCGACGGGGAGCGCCCCTCGCCGTGGCTGGTATAGCGGTCCGGCATGGCTGCGGGCCGGCCGATACTTGACATGGCCGCGGGGTCCGCGTACACCAGACGTGCGCTCCCGCCGGCGGCAGACCCGCCACCGGCGCGAGGTGTGACGGAGGTCGTGTGATTTCGAGATGGTTCGCCGCCGGCGGCATCCTGATGCTGTCGGCTGCACTCGTGGCCGGCCAGACCGGCCCGTCGTCGGCGCAGCCGCGCCGGACGGCTCCCGGATCCTCCCAGCCCGCGCCGTTCTCGGCAGCAGCGCCGGCTCCGGCCGCCGCCCGCGCCCAGGTTCCGGCCCACGCGCAGCCGCCGGCCACGGTCCCGGCGAGGACGGCGACGTCCCCGGCCGACGCGGCCGCGCAGCGCGCGCTGGTCGACAAGTACTGCGTCACCTGCCACAACGCCCGGCTGAAGACGGCGAACTTCCGCCTCGACGACCTGGACATGGCGCACCTGTCGGCGCAGGCCGAGACGGCCGAAAAGGTCGTCCGCAAGCTCCGCGCCGGGCTGATGCCGCCGATGGGCGTGCCGCGGCCCGAGCGCGCCACGCTCGATTCGCTGGTCAGCTGGATGGAAGGTGAACTCGACCGCCAGGCCGTGCAGCACGTGCCGCCGCCGGGGCTCCATCGCCTGAACCGCACCGAGTACGCCAACGTGATCCGCGACCTGCTGGCCCTCGAGGTCGACGCGACGAAGTTCCTGCCGCCCGACGACTCCACGCGCGGCTTCGACAACATCGCGGGTGCGTTGACGATGTCGCCGGCGCTGCTCGAGGCGTACCTGTCGGCCGCGGGCAAGATCAGCCGGCTCGCGCTCGGCCACGTCTCCGCGCCCACCCAGGCCGTCTTCGACGTGCCGCCGGACACGGCGCAGAACTACCACGTCGACGGCCTGCCGTTCGGCACGCGCGGCGGGATGCTCATCAAGTACCAGTTCCCGGCCGACGGGGAGTACTCGTTCACGGTCAAGGGCGTCACCGGCTACTTCCAGGCGGTGCTCGGCGGCGTCACCGGCGAGCAACTCGAGGTCACCGTCGACGGCGAGCGGGTGAAGCTGTTCGACTGGGACAAGGAGATCGCCAACACCACCGGCAACGGCAAGGCCACCCCGCGCGTGAAGGTGCCGGCCGGGCTGCACACGGTCGGCGTCACGTTCCTCGCCACCAACGACCTGCCGGGCACGGAGCTGAACCGCCCGTTCCAGCGCACGATGAACACGCCGGGCTCGATCCCCGGCTTCCTGTTCTACCCGCACGTCGGGCAGGTGACGATCGAGGGGCCGTTCGAGGCTCGCGGCGCGGCCGACACGGCCAGCCGCCGGAAGATCCTGACCTGCAAGCCCGCCACCCCGCGCGAGGAGGGCGCCTGCGCGCGCCAGATTCTCGGGACGCTGGCGCGGCGCGCCTTCCGCCGGCCGGTGACGGCGTCGGACCTCGAGCCGCTGATGGCGTTCTATCAGGACGGCCGCGCCGACGGCAGCTTCGACGACGGCATCGAGGCGGGGCTGCAGCGGCTGCTGGCGGACCCCGAGTTCATCTACCGCCGCGAACCGGAGCCGGCGGTCGTGGCCGCGGGCAGGCCGTACCGCATCACCGACCTCGCCCTCGCGTCCCGGCTGTCGTTCTTCCTGTGGAGCAGCATCCCCGACGACGAGCTTGTCACCGTCGCCGCGCAGGGGCGGCTGAAGGATCCGGCCGTGCTCGAGCGGCAGGTCAAGCGGATGCTGGCCGATCCGCGGTCCGAGGCTCTCGTCGCCAACTTCACCGGGCAGTGGCTCAACGTGCGCGGCCTCAAGGCCAGCGAGCCGGTGGTGAACCTGTTCCCGGACTTCGACGACAACCTGCGCAACGCCTACCAGCGCGAGGCGGAGCTGTTCTTCGGCAGCATCGTCCACGAGGACCGGAGCATCCTGGACCTGCTGACGGCCAACGACACGTTCGTCAACGAGCGCCTGGCCAAGCACTACGGCATCCCGAACGTCTACGGTCCGCAGTTCCGGCGCGTGACGCTGCCGGCCGCGCTCGACATGCGCCGCGGGCTGCTCGGCAAGGGCGCGCTGCTGACGGTCACCTCCAACGCGGCCCGTACCTCGCCGGTCACGCGCGGCAAGTGGTTCCTGCAGACTTTCCTGGGCGTCAGCCCGCCCGACCCGCCGCCGAACGTGCCGGCGCTCAAGGAGAAGCCCGCCGACACGACCGGCAACCTGAAGGTGCCCACGATGCGGCAGACCCTCGAGATGCACCGCACCAACCCCGTGTGCGCCTCGTGCCACAAGATCTTCGAGCCGATGGGCCTGGCGCTCGAGAACTTCGACGCCGTGGGCGGCTGGCGGACGCTCGACGAAGGGTCGCCCATCGACGCGAGCGGCGAACTCGTCGACGGCACCAAGCTCGACGGCGTGGCCAGCCTGCGCGGCGTGCTGGTGCGCTATTCCGACCAGTTCGTCCGCGTCGTCACGGAGAAGCTGCTGACCTACGCCCTCGGCCGCGGCGTCGAGACGCAGGACATGCCGCTCGTGCGCGCGATCGCGCGCGACGCGCGCGGCAGCAACTACCGCTTCTCGTCGCTCGTGCTCGGCATCGTCAGGAGCGACGCGTTCCGGATGAACCAGAAGACGGCCGTTCCGGCCACCATGCGGGCCGCCCGCTGACGCATCAGAGGAACAAGATGTTCATCGCCAAGAAGCACGTTTCCCGCCGGACGGTCCTGCGAGGTGTGGGCGCGACGCTCGCGCTGCCGCTGCTCGACGCCATGGTGCCCGCCTCGACGCTGCTCGCCCAGACGGCGGCCAGCCCGAAGCCCCGCTTCGTCGGCTGCTTCGTGCCCCACGGCATGGCGCCCGGCTACTGGGTGCCCGAGAAGGAAGGCGCGCTCGCGGCCGAGCTGCCGTTCAACTGGAAGCCGCTCGAGCCGTTCCGCAGCCACACCGCTGTCTCTTATACA